>NZ_ML974128.1:0-300000 GCF_004765815.2 Halorussus salinus
CGCCGAAGTCCTCGGAGATGTCGCTGGCAATCTCACCGATTCGTTCTGCGATTTCGTCGGTGAGTAGGTCTGCGCGGTACTTCGTGACGGTCACGAAGTGATATTGGAGCGCGTAGACCGTGTGCGATCCAGTTTCGAGGTTGTACTTCATTTGGCCGTACTGATTTATATACACCCAATTCTAATAAAGGTTCGTTGTCGTGGGGTATTCGGCCTGCAACCGACTGTGGTTCGTGTAGGAGTTGTCGGCTTCACGCCCGCCCTAAAGGGCGGGATTCTCGCCTTGAAAAAAGATAGGCCGCGGGAACCGGCGACGCTCGCTTACCGCTCGTCCACCAGCGGCAGGTCCCCGAGTTGGTCCTCGACCATCGCGGCGATGTCGGCGCTTCGGTCCGAATGCTCCCGCGCGAGGTCGTGAGACTCCGCGACGCCCTCGGGGTCGGCGACCGGGACCATCCGGAGCGTCGTGCCCTCGGGACCGACCTCCGCGAGGAGGTACGCCTGCGGGAACGACGAGAGCGCGGGGCAGACCGTCCCTCGCACGTCGCCGGAGATGGCGGCGGGAAGGTGGACGTGGCCCGAGAGGTGGAGCGCGTCGTGGTCGGCGAGGGCGTCTACGAACGCGGGCGCGTCGCCGACCGGCGGGTGGGGCGCGTAGTGGCTCTCGTCCAAGTGCGATTCCAGCCCCGGCGGGTTGTGATGCGAGACCACGAGCGCGGCGTCGGTCTCGGGGAGCGTGGCTTCGAGCCACGCGAGTTGGTCGTCGGAAATCGCGCCGTCGTGAGTCGCGTCGAGTTCCCCGTCGGGCGTCGAGGCCGAGTTCAGCCCCAGCACGTCCACGCCGCCGAGTTCGGTCCGGAAGGGGAACGACGCGGGCGCGAACCGCTCCTCGAACTCGCTCACGGGCGGGGTGTCGTGGGCGTCGAAGGACTTGGGCACGTCGTGGTTGCCCGGCACGGCGACGAACGGCGCGTCGAGGTCCGCCAGCACGTCGGCGGCGGCGTCGAAGTCCTCGGGGCGACCGTCCTCGGTCAGGTCGCCCGCGAGGAGAACGCCGTCCACTCCTCGGTCGTTCGCGTCGGCGACGGCCGCTCGGAGGCGGGCCTCGGTCCGGTGGAAGACCTTCCACGTCCCTTCCTTCGCGGTCGAGAGGTGCGGGTCGGAGAACACCGCGAGCGTGGTGCGGTCCTGCGCGCGCGGCGCGGCGAACCGCGCGAGCGTGGTCGGCGTCGCGCGGGCGCTCAGGTCGGCCCACTCGGCGTCGCTCTGGTCGGTGTCTGTCGGTTCGACTGAGGCGGGTCGGCGTTTCTGGACCCCACTTCCCTCTGTCATTACGTCGGAGTACCGGCCTGAGACTCATAAACGTAGCGCAGAAAGTATATATTTAACACCCTAAACTATATAGATTGGGCGGCGGGCGAGCGTTCTTTCGACCGACGCGCGGGAGGCCGAAACCGAACTCCAGCGGACGGCGACGAACGACGAAAGCAATCGAGAGTCACTTCTACGAAACTATCGTTGCCGGAGACGGCGGCGCGGCCACAAACAGAAGCTACAAGACGCCTCCGGTCACTGTTCACGGCGAATGCTCGACGAGTTGCTCGGGCGCGCGGAGTTGAAAGACCGCATCGCCGACCTCGAAGACGACAAGCGCCACCTCGAACGCCAGTTGGAGGCCGAACAGGAACGTCGCTCCGAAGCCGCGACCGCGCGTCAGGAGGCCGAACAGCGCGTCAACCGACTGGAAGACCGCATCGCCGAGTTGGAGGACAGAGTCGAGCGCACCGAGTCCGACGACCCGGACCTCGACTTCCGAGGAGTCGAGACAGTCCGAGGAGACCGCCTCGGGGAACTCCTCGCGCGCCTCGACTCCGTCGAGACCGACGCCGAGGGCGCGCTGACCGCGATGGTCGGCGACGGTGACCGGGGACTGCCCACGGCAGTCGAGGAGGCCTTCGGCGACCACGCCTCGCTGGTCGGGCGGGCGCGGCCCTGCCTCGCGGTCACCGACGACGCCGGGCTGGTGAGCGCGGCGCTGGTCCCGCCGGTCGCGCCCGACCCCTTCGCCGAGTGGGGCGAGGAGTTCCGAATCGACCGCGAGTGGTTCCTCCCGACCGGTCAGTTCGCGCTGGCGCTGGTCCGCTCGGACGTGTTCGCGGTCGGCACCTACGAGGGCCGCGAGCGCGTCGAGTTCTCGGGCTTCGAGAGCGACGTGAAGAGCGACCACTCGAAGGGCGGGTTCTCGCAGGGTCGGTTCGAGCGTCGCCGCGACGCCCAAATCGACGAGCATCTGGAGAAGTGCGAGGAGGCCATCGAGGCGGCGCTGGCCGAGTCGTCGGCCGACCGCCTGTTCGTCGTCGGCCAGCGCACCCTCCTCGGCGAGTTCGAGGAGCGCGCGGACGCGACGAGCGCGGTGGACGCCACCGGGAAACCGGACGAGGCGCTGGCCGACGCCTTCCACGAGTTCTGGACGACGCGACTCTACCGCATCTGAGTCGCGGGCCGACCGACCCGCTACGCGGCGTCGCTCCCCGCTCCGGGTCGCTCGGCGTGGCGCGCGGCGAGTCGGCGCTCGCGGTCGGCGTCGGTCTCGGCGGCCTCCTCGGTCGAGACGGTCCGGTCGGATTGAATCCACGCGTCGGTTCGGTTCCGGTCGTAGACGACGACGGTGGACTCGTCGAGGTCGAGGCGGGCGTATCTTCCGTCGGACGGGGCGTGTGCGTCGGCGTCTGGCGTAACTTCGTCGTTCATCGGTGGGTCGGGTTCGGTCTGTCGGCGAGTCAGGTTCGGTCTGTCGGCGAGTCAGGTTCGGTCTGTCGCTGGGTCAGTTCGTTGGTGGGTTGGGTCGGTCGTCGGTCGGAACGAGCTATCTGCAACTCGATACCGACCGTTCGTCTACGTCTTCGCTACTTTCGTTATCATACACTGTTTTCGAGCCTAAATAACTTCATTCTGTAGCGTTTCTTGTCTTCTTATTCGACGCTCGCTTTCCTCGTGTTCTGTGCCAACTATTAGCAATCAAATAAAGGTTTCGTACGAACAGTTGATTCGAAAGGATACCGTTCGAGTCGGTCGTATCGTATCCGACGACGGGCGGCGTTGCTCCGTCGGAGGCCAGTCGGGACGCGGTGCGGCGGCGCGACGACGCGAGGATGCGCGGCGGTTCCCGTCAGATACCGGTCGGCGGAAACCCCCGCGCCTCCCGGAACGCGCCCTGCACGACCTCCGAGAGCGCCGGGTGGACGTGGACGGTCTCGGCGATGCGGTCGGCGTCCGCTCCCGCGGCGACTCCCGTGGCGACTTCGTGGATCAGCATCGAGGCGTGGGGACCGACGACGTGGAAGCCAAGCACCTCCCCGTCGGGGGCCGCGATGGCCTTGGCGAAGCCGTCGGTTTCGAGCGCCGACCCGAGCGCGGTCCGGTCGTACGCGAAGATGCCGACCGAGTAGTCGCCGTCGAGTTCGTCTTCGGTCTTCCCGAGGCTCCCGACCTGCGGCGACCCGAAGATGGCGTGAGCCATGCCGGGGTACTCGACCGCCGCGCGCTCGCCCCGGACCGCGTTCCGGACCGCGTACTCGGCTTCCTTGTCGCCGGAGTGTTTGAACATGTAGTTGCCCGCTACGTCGCCGATTGCCCACACCCCGTCGGCCGACGTTTCGAGGTACTCGTTCGTCTCCACGAACCCCTCCTCGTCGGTGTCGATGCCCGCCGCCTCGACGTTCCACGCGTCGGCGTTCGGGCGGCGGCCCGTCGCCAACAGTATCTCGTCTCCTCGGACCGTTATTTCGTCGCCCTCCTCGGACTCCGCGCGGACGACTTTCTCGCCATCGTCGTGACCACTGGCGTCGCGGCTCTCGTCGCTCCCGTCGCCCTCGCCTCTATCGCGCCCGTTCGGAGCGTCTTCGGCCAGTTCCGTCACCTCGTAACCGGTGTGGACCTCGTGGCGCTCGGCGTAGGCGTCGGTCAGGTGGCGGGCGATTTCGGGGTCCTCGCGGTCTACCAACCGGTCGGCGTGTCCGACGACGGTCACCTCGGCCCCCATCGCGTCGAAGAAGTGACTCATCTCGGCCGCGATGTAGCCGCCGCCGACCACGACGAGGCTGTCCGGGCGCTCCCGGAGCCGGAGCGCGTCGGCGCTCGTCAGGAACGCCACCTCGTCGGTCCCCTCGATGGAGTCCGGTATCACGGGTCGGGAGCCGCCAGCGAGGACGATTCGCTCGCTTGTGAGTTCCACCGGACCGCCGCCAGCGCCTTCGCTCTCGGCTGTCGAGTCCACTTCGACCGTCCGCTCGCCGACGAACCGACCCTCGGTCCGGTAGAAGGTAATCCGGTCGCTCTCGCGGGCGGTCTCCGCCTTCGACTCCGCTTCGGCGGTTATCTTGCCTATCACCTCGTCTACGATGTCGGCGAAGCGTATCTCCTCGACGCTGGCTTCGACGCCGAGCGCGTCGGCCTGCTGGACGGTCCGAACCACGTCGGCTCGGTGAACCAGCTTCTTCGAGGGGTTACAGCCCCGATTCAGGCAGGTTCCACCGAGCCTGTCGCGCTCGACCAGCGCCACGTCCAGTCCCTCGTCGGCCGCGGCCGACGCCACGACGTTCCCGGTTCCCCCGCCGAGGACGATGATGTCGAACTCGGGCATCGAACCGGGAGACGGCCGCGAGCGCAAAGAAACTCACCGCCGTTCGCGCTATCGCGTCGCTTCGTGGAAAATTAGCCTACTCGTCGTCGGCTTCGACCGACGGCCCGTCGGTTGGGACCGACACCCCGACTCGGCGCGTGAGCGCGCCGACGCAGGCCGCGGCGACCGTGACGTGCATGACCATCAGGACGACGACGCCAGCCACCGTCGCCGCGGGGTCCGCCGACAGCAGGACGAGGTCGGGAACGAACGAGAGTACGAGGAGGACGGCGGCCAGCAGCGTGAAGTGGCGGTCCGGCGTCTCGGAGACCCGCGACAGCACCCAGTACGCCGCGACCGCGCCGACCGCGCCGCCGACGGTCAGAAACATGACCGGCGGCCACGCGAGCGCGCGAAAGCCCGGTGCCACGTCGAGCGCGAGCGCGCCGGTCAGGACCGCGGCGTTCGCCAGCACCGACAGCGTGACCGCGAGGACTCCTCGTCGGACGAGCGGTCGGGCGTCGGGTCGGATCGTCTCGGTTACTGTAGCCATACGCTCCTCTACGACGAGCGAGGATATAGCTTCGACTGCCGAGGAGTGCGTTCTCCGAAGGTCCAACTGTCGAGACTGGAACTGACGACGGAGAAAAGCGAGTTCGGGTAGTTACCCGCCGAACATCTCGCGCATCATCGGATGCATCTCCATCAGTTGCTCTTCGGCGATCTCCTCGTAGAGCTTGTAGGTGATGGAGACTGTCAGCAGTAGGCCAGTCCCGGAAACGTCACCGATAGTGCCGAGCATGTTCGCCAGCACGGCGAGCAGGCCGACGAGCGCACCGCCGATGACTGTCACCTGCGGGATGTACCGCTCCATGACCTTCTCGATGACGCCGGTGTTCTGGCGGAAGCCGGGAATCTGCATCCCGGAGTTCTGAATCTGCTTGGCGGTCGCCTCCGGTCCCATGTCGGTGGTCTCCACCCAGAAGATGGCGAAGATGGCACCGCCGATGACCATGAACGTGAGGTCGATGAGGACCCGGATGATGATTTGCCACGGCTCTTGGCCGACCGTCCCGGTCCACCACATCCACTGCCCGCGCGACTGAATCGGCGCGAGGTAGTAGAACAGGCCGCCCGTCGGCGCGCCGCCGGAGTAGGTACCGAGCCAGTTGGGCATCCCGCTCGCGCCGAGTTGGCTGTAGAGGATGCGACCGAGGAACTGGAGGTTGGCCTGTAGCGCCCGGACGAGAATCATCGGCAGGACGCTGGCGTAGATGAGCTTCACAGGGAACCGACCGCGAGCGCCCTTGACGCGGGCGTGACTCAGCGGAATCTCGACCCGGACGCTCTCGGCGTACACGACGACCGCGAAGATGAGGACCGTCGTGACGAGCGCGAGGAGTCCGCCGCCGCCGAGAACGAGGTACTGAATTCCGTTTCCGGTGAGTAGCGACGGGGCGTCCGCGTTCCCGGTAATCAGCCCTATCCACGTCGGGACGAGGCCGGTCTGACCGGGGAGGCCCGGCCACGCGAACAGGCCGCCCAGTAGCTTCTGGCTCACGCCAGCGATGATGAACAGCCCGATACCGGAGCCGACGCCCCACTTGCTGATGATCTCGTCCATGAACAGGACGAGGATGCCACCGACCGCGATTTGGGCGAAGATGAGCCACTTGACGCCCATCTGGCCGAACGGCAGGCTACCGGCGACCTGCGGGTCCACCTGTAGGAAACCGCCAGCGAACACCATCGGCAGGCCGGTCAGGAAGATCATCACGACCACCAGCAGCTTCTGGAGGCCCTGATAGAGGACCTGATCGCGGGGGTCGTCGGTGTCGAGTCCCAGCAAGTCGGCACCGCCGAGCAGTTGGAGGACGATGCTCGCGGTGACGATCGGACCGATACCGAGTTGTAGTACTGTCCCTTGTCCGCCCGCCAGAATCGAGCGGAACTGGCCGAAGGCGTCTTGGCCTCCGATGTTGACCCCGTACAGGTAGACGTTCGTGAGGAAGAAATACAGAACCAACACGCCCGCGGTCCACCCAAGCTTGCGCTTGAACGGAACGTGGCCGTCCGGACGCCTCACGGAGGGCATCCGAGTGAGTACTGGTTCTGCCGCTTCTTTCCAACTCATGTATCTTGATACACCTGATGGGGGCTTGTATGTGCTTCGCTTTGAACTACGGTTCGAGTGGCACGAGATCTCACGATTCGGAGACGATTACGGGGAGACGGTGAGCGAACCGATGCGAGTGCTTTTCCCCGCGTCGATTCCTAGGCGCTCACATGAGCGACGACATCTGGCGCGCGGACGACCCGTCCGACGACGGTCGGACGGCGACCGAGGAGGGCGCGAACACCGACTCGACGCGCGACTCCGAGGGGGACGCCCCCAGCGGGGAGTCCGGCCGCTCCGGCGCGGAGACCGACCACCCCGCGACCGCCGACGAGAGCGACGACGAGAAGGAGTATCGCGTCCTCGCTACGCCGATGGACGGCGGCCTCCGACTCCTCGACCGACAGACCTTCGAGCCGGTCGTCACCGCCGACGAGGGCCACGACGCGCCGGTCGGGGACCTGCGCCCCGGCTACCTCGTGGACGCGGACCTCGACTGGTCGAGTCCCGACCCGACGGTCCGGTCGGTGTCGGTCCGCCGCCCGACGCTGTACGTCTTCGCCGACGGGGCCGACCCGATATTCGAGGCGGCCCGCGAGACGTGGACCGACGCGCGCGCCGCGGGCGACTCGATGGACAGCCGGGTCACGCGCAACACCGACAACGAGGTCAACGGCGTCCTCTACGTCTTCGCCGAGGACCCGACGAACGGCACGTTCGAGTCGTTCCGCGACGGGACGCGACCCGTCGAACCGCTCGTGGACCGAGTGAACGAAGGAGAGGAGGCGGCTCCGCGAGAGGTGTTCGTCCTCCGGCCGGAAGACGGCGAGTTCGTCGTCGTCACCATCGCGCTCGCCAAGGGCGGGCAGTTCGCCGACATGCTCCGGGAGACGTACGACCGGCCGCGGCCGCCGGAACCGCTCTCCTGACGCCGTGGACTGCTCTGGCGACGCCGTGACTCGTCGTCTCCTGCTCGCACGCGTCGGTCGTCAGTCGCTCCCGAGGAGAACCGCCCCGAGAATCCGGCGCTCGCCGCGGCGCAGTATCTCGCTTGCGGTGGACTTGTCGATGTCCAACGTCTCCGCGAGGTCCGCGAGCGTACACTCGCGGGGCACCTCGAAGTAGCCCTCGCGGAGCGCGGCGTCGAGACACTCCCGCTGGCGGTCGGTCAAGAGGTCGCCGTGGCCCGTCAGTCCGCCCTCGCGGTCGGCCCGCCCGTCCGTCTCGCCCGTTTCGACCACCGACAGGAGGTCGTAGTCGAACGAACTCTCGTCCAGCGCGGTGCCGACCGCCTCGAACCGCTCGCGGGTCGCGGTCAGGTCGAACTCGAAGCGCCCGTCGGTGACGACGACCGGGAACTCCGGCGGGAGCGACGACCGGGCCAGAAAGTCGTAGAGTCGCTGGTCGGTCGCTTCGTACCGGGCGAGCGTGCGCTCGTCGTCGGCGTACAGCAGGTCGTACGCGACCACGTCGGGGGCGGACCGAATCGCCTCGCTCGCCGACGCCGCCTCGTCGCCGACGATTTCGCCCAGTTCCATCGCGCGGTCCTCGACCGGAATGCCGGTGAGCAGTCGGAACGTCGCGTCCGGGAACGACCGCGAGACCGTCGAAATCCAGAACTCCTCGGGGAGCGCCATCCGGAACCGCGCTCGAATCACGGCCGCTCCTCGCTCGCCGTGGCTTCATTCGCTCGCGTTATCCCCAACATGTTGGTACAAGCTCTATCGACCAGCGCCATAAATTCCCGCGTATGACCGATTCGTCTCGCGGGACGCTCGACGACGGCCGAATCCGTCCCGAGCGAACGACTGCGGAGATGGACGGGGAGTTCGTCGTGTTCGTCATCGGGATGCGACTCAACCGACTCTGGAAGGTTCACGAGTGGCTCCCGGTGGCGGCCGCGATGCCCCGGATGCTCCGGGAACTCGACGCCGACCCCGACTCCGGTCTCCTGCACCACGAGAGCCTGCTGGGGTGGCGACTCCTCGTCTCGATTCAGTACTGGGACTCCTTCGAGGAGCTTCGAGCCTACGCGCGGGACCTCGACAGCGAACACGTCCCGGCGTGGGCGTCGTACAACGAGTCGAACGCCGGAACCGGCGACGTGGGCATCTTCCACGAGACGTACGTGGTCGAGGCCGACGACCACGAGAGCGTCTACAACAACATGCCCCGGTTCGGTCTCGGGGCGGCCGGACGGCTCCGCCGGGCCGACGGCGAGGTCGAAACCGCGGGCAAGCGACTCGGGGTGGCCGACGACGACCTGCTGGTCGGCGACGACGGGCGCGTCGAGCGCGACCGATAGCCGTCGCTCTCGGCGGCCCTCCTCGGCGGTAAGGCGGACGAGATACGCGAACGGGAGAGACGCGCCGGGCGACGAGCCTCAGGCGCTACAGATGCGGTGGAGGTCGTCGAGACACTCGATGTCCCACGTCGGCCAGACGTTCAACTCCCAGTTCGTGCGGTGGGGTCGCCGGATGAACGCCGAGTCGATGCCCGCGTTCTCGGCGGCCCGGATGTCGGACTCGTTGTCGCCGACGAACAGCGCCGAGTCGGCGTCCAAGTCCGCCAGCGCGCGGTCGATGTAGTGGGAGTTCGGTTTGCGCCGGTCGAGGCTCTCGATTGTCGCCTCGCGGCCGTACGCGGTGTCGAACATGTGGCCGACCTCGAAGTGGTCGATGAGGAAGTCCACCGTCTCCTGCTGGTTCGAGGAGACGATACCCATCGAGGCGTCCAAGTCGGCGAGGGTGTGAATGTCTTCGTAGGGCGTCTTGCGCCCCTCGCGGGCCTCCATCTGTTGGGCGCGCGAGGAGGTACTGTCGAGGGCTTTCCAGAACGTCGTCGGCGTGAGACCGTACTCGGTGCAGATCTCGTCCACACGGCTGGGAGTCGCCCCAACTGTCATGTCGTCCACGTGGTCGGGGTCCGGGTCGGTCACGTCGAACTTCTCGAACGTCTTCAGGGTCGCGTCCCTGAGAACGTCGAAGCTCGTGCGACCGACGAGGACACCGTCGTTGTCGAAGACGACGGTATCGTACGTCATAGTCCGTATTGAAGAGGGGGCCTGATAAGCGTTTCACTCGGGCGGCTCCCTACCGTCGGCTCGCGGACGGGGAGTGGCCAAAAGAACGAAAACGAAAATCCGCGTGGAAAACTGCGACTACTCGTCGTCGGCGTCGTCTGCGTCCTGCTCTTCGTCGGCTTCCTCGGCGCGGTCGCTGAGGAGGGCGTCGCCGCCTTCCTCCTCGATGAGTTCGACCGCGCTCGCGGAGAAGGCGTCGGCGGTGACTTCGAGCTGGTTGCGGACCTGTCCGTCGCCCAGCACCTTCACGGCGTCGGCGTCCCAGCCGTCCTCGACCACGTCGCGGGCGTCGAGGCGGTAGCCGAAGTCGGTCTCCTCGGCGTCGCCGTCGGCGGCCAGCAGGGCCGCGTCCTCGTCCAACTTCTGGACGGTGACGGTCAGAACCTCGTCTTTGACCTTGTCCGGCCGGGAGAAGCCGTGCTTGCCGAGCGGTTCGTAGTTGTGGAACTCGTGTTTGGCGCGACCCGCGCGTCCGCGTCCGCCGCGGTGACCGGCACCGCGCCGATTCTTGTGACTACCGCCGCCGTGCGTGCGGGAGCCGCGCTGTCGTCGTTTCTTGTCCGTCATGGTTATCGCATCGCCTTCAGGAGCGAGTCGATTTGGTCGGTGTCGTGCTTGCCGAGCTGCCCGCCCTCCTTGGTCGGGTGCTTGATGCCGTCGTGACCGCCCCGCGGCGGGTGCAGCCGGAGGACCGGGGAGAGACCCTGCTCGCGCAGCGTCGTCTCCTCGTCCAGCAGCGCACTCGCGAGGTCGCTCACGTCGTCGTAGTCGGTCTCGTCGGCGACCCACTCGTCGTCGATTTGGGCGTCGCCCTCCTCGGGTTCGGCGCGCTTTTCGAGGACGGTCTCCAGCACGTCTTGGCTGGGCTCGCCGTACGCGGTGTAGTCGTTGACCTTCGAGACCATGCCGCGGTAGGCGTCGGTGTCCGGGACGAGCGTGCAGTGGTTGACGCGGTGCAGGTTCAGCATCTCCAGCGTGTCCTGCGTCGAGCCGGTCATGTCTACCTCGCCGCGAATCTGAACGACTGCCTTCATCACTCGGCCACCTCCTCGCTGTAGTCGGTGCGGCCGCGCGGGCCGCGGGATTCGGCGGCGTTCTCCAAGGCGTTGTAGGTCGCCTTCGCGAGGTTGAGCGTCGTCCGGGTGTTGCCGTGGCTCTTGGTCCACGCGTTCTCGACGCCGCCCAGTTCGAGAATCTTACGGACGGTGTCGGTCGCGGCGAGACCGAGGCCGGTCGGGGCCGGAATCAGTTCGACCTCGACGCTGCCAGCCTTACCTTTCGTCCGGCGTGCCAGCGAGTGGGGTCGTTCGCTTCGGTCCTCCCACGACCCCGCGCCGCGGTTGACCTGAATCATGTTCAGCTTCGCGATGTCGATGGCCTTCTGGATGGCACCGCCGACCTGATCGTCGCGGCCTTCGGCGTAGCCGACGTAGCCGTCGCGGTTGCCGATGGCGACGACACAGCGGAACTTCACGCGGCGACCGGAGTCGGTCATGCGCTGGACCATGTTGATGTCCAGCACCTCGTCCTCCAGTCCCGGCAGGAGCTGGTCGACCAGTTCCGGCTCCTTCAGCGGGAGTCCGGAGTTGAGGGCGTCCTCCATCGTGTCGATGTCGCCCTCGGCGACTTTTCGGCCGAGACGGGTCTGGGGTTCCCAGCCGTCGTGGTTAGCACACATACGTTAGTCCTCCATAAGCGTCTCTCGCACTTCGTCGAAGTGCTCGGGTAGTTCGGTGGCGTCGAAGTCCCCGCTGTACAGCGGTTCGTCCAACTGCTCGGCGTACTCGGCGATGTGCTCGCCGCGGTTGCGCGGCCAGTCGGCCAGCACGCTGTCGTTGTGAGGGATTTCGAGGCCAGCGTCGATTGCGCCTTCCTGTACTGCGAACACTTTGCCGCCGGGGGTCGCGGTGTTGAGCCCGATGTCGAGGACGGCCTCCTCGTATCCGGCGTCGAGTGCGCGCTTTCCGGCCAGCAGCCCCGTCAAGTACGCGCTGGGGAGGTTGCCCGTGGGGGCTTCCCAGCCGTACTCTTCGAGGTCGCCGGAGTACGCACTCACGACCGTCTCGTCGCCGTCGGGACCCATCGTGACCAGCTGCGCCCTGACGTGCTTGTTGCTCTTGCGAGCGACCAGCCGGGGCTTGCCCGATTTCAGCAGGCGCAACCTTTGATGGTAGTCAGTCCGGACCTCGCGGCGACGGCGCATCGGCACCGTGTATCGTGGTCCTGTTGCCATTGTTAGTAGTTACTCTCGATGTAGTTGAGCAGGTACTGGACGCTGCGGAACTCCCCGCCCTTGGCTTTGTCGTACAGGTCGCGGTACTGCGACTGCGTGATTTCGCCTTCGGCGCGGAGTTCGCGGAGCTTCGTTCGCTGCGCGCGGATCGTCTGCTGCCACTGTTCTTTCTGCTGCTGGCGACCGCCGGACTTCCCTTTGCGGGTGCCAGCGCCGGTCTGGTGACCGTAGTCGCGTTTGGCCTTGCGCTTGCGGGCGCGGCCACGCGAGTTGCCCTTCGTGTCTTTCGCTTTGATGGACCCCTCGTCGACGAGTTCGCGGATGTCTTCGCGGGTAATCGCCTCCGCGATGGCTCCCTGCGCTTCGGGGTCGAACCAGACGCGGTTCTCGCCCACGTCGAGAACGTCCGAGGCGAGTCGCTTCTGTGCGCTCAGGTCGCTCATTGGTCAACCTCCACTTCGACGTAGGTCGGGTTCAGGACGCGGATGCCCTGTTCTTCTGCCTGTTCTTCGATGCGCTCGCGCTTGCGAGCGCCGACCTTCGAGGCGATGCGGACCGCTTCCGTGTCGCCGTCGACGCCTTCGAGGTCGTCGGTGTTGTGGACGTGGACCTCCTCGAAGCCGCTCGGGTGCTTGCCGCGCACCTCGGTCGGCGTCCGGAAGCCAGCCTGCACCGTGTCGCCTTTGCCCTTGATGCCGCGGCGCTGCTTGCTGAGCTTGCCGCGCGGGCGTCGCCACGAGGTCGGCGTCCGCTTCTTCTTGTGGTAATCCTGCCGGTTGAACTGCGGCTTGCCGACGCGCTTGCGCTGCGTGAGGAGTTCCTCCTCGCGCTCGCTGAGGTCGGGCGTCTTCTCGACCAGCCCGCGGGGCTGAAGCTCGGTCTCGACCTCCTCGTCGGTCTCGGCTTCCGACTCCTCGGGCTCGTCCTCTTCGATCTCGGCCTCGGTCTCCTCTTCGACTTCGAGACCGCCCACGTCCGCCTTGATACGGGCGGCGAGGGCGTTCCCGATGCCTTCGACCTCCGCGAGGTCGTCCTGACTCGCGGCCTTCACGTCCTGTACCGACTCGAAGCCTGCCTCGCGGAGCGCGTCGGCCTTACTCGGGCCGACCCCGCTTACGTCTTCGAGCGATTGGGGTTCGTCTTCTTCGTCTGCCATTCGTTAGACACCTCCAGTCTGGGGTTTCTCGGTGATGTAGACGCCGTCCTGGAAGACGCGAGTGTCCTTGTCCTGCACGCGGGTGAGCTGTTCGATGTCCGCGGCCGTCTGGCCAACGTCCTCGATGCTCGGCCCGCTCAGGTGGAGGACTTCGTCGTCCACGTCGACGCTCGTGTCGCCGTGAATCTCGGTCGTCCGGGGCGCTTTCTCTCCGAGGAAGTTCTCGATGACGACCTCGCCGTTCTCGGCGCGGACCTGCATCGGGAAGTGGGAGTAGAACACCTCCATGGTGTACTCCCAGCCCTCGGTCACGCCGTGGAACATGTTGCGAACGTGGCTCTCGAACGTGCCCACGGTCGCGTTCGTCTTGGCGTCGTCTGCTTCGCTTTCGATGACCACGACACCCTCCTCGGCGCTCACGGACACGTCGGGGTACCAGAGCCGTCGCGTGACGGCACCCTCCGGCCCCTCGACGGTGAGTTCGAGGTGGTCCATCTCCGCGGTCACGTCGTCCGGGATTTCGAGTTCTGTTCGTGCCATTGTTAGTAGACGTACGCGATGACCTGACCACCGACGCCCTGTTCGCGGGCCTCGTAGTGGCTCATGACGCCGCGGCTGGTCGTCACGACGAGCGCCCCGTAGTCACGGGCGGGGAGGAATCGCTTCTCCCACTTCTCGAACTCGTCGGACCCGGCGGAGTACCGGGGCTTGACCGCGCCGCACTCGTTGATGGCGCCTTTCAGTTCGACCTCGAACTGACCGGCTTTGCCGTCGTCGACGAACTCGAAGCCGTCGATGTACCCTCGGTCGTAGAAGACTTCGAGTACGCTGCCGATCTCGTTCGAGGCGGGCTGTACGTTGTGGTCCAAATGGCCGACGCTCTCGGCGTTGTCGATGCCCGAGAGCGCGTTAGCCAGCGGATCGTTTCCTGCCATGATTATCGATACTTCTTGAAGCCCATGCTTCGGGCGACCTCTCGGAAACACTGCCGACACAGGTTGATGTCGTACTTGCCGACGAGACCCTGATTCCGACCGCAGCGCTGGCACTCGTCCGTCTGGCCGGTGCGCTTGGCCGCGTGTTCCCCTGTCGCCTCGGAGTCTATTTCGCTTTCACTCATCGTTGCACCTCAACGTCGAAGTTCGATTCGAGGTACGCGATGGCGTCCTCGGCGTCCAGCTTGTGGCCCGAGGGAACCGACCGCGTGACCTTGTCGCGCTTGCTGATTCGGTAGCCCGGCCGAACGAGGTTGACCGTCACGTCGAGCCCGTAGATGCCGACGTTCGGGTCGTACTCTTGGCTCGGGAACTCGGTGTGCTCCTCGACGCCGAAGCTGAAGTTCCCGGTCTCGTCGAACTGACGAGCCGCGATGTCCGACAGCGGCAGCGCCTTCTCGAGGAACTCGACCGCGTCGTCGTCACGGAGCGTGACCTTCGCACCGATGGGGTCGCCCTGACGGATGCCGAACTCGGGCTTGGTGGACTTCGCGAGCGTCCGGACGCTCTGCTGGCCCGTCACGCTCTCGAGGATGTCCTCGGCGTCCGCGAGTTCGCGGCCACCTTCGCCGACGCCCATGTGGACGACGATTTTCTCGACGGTGGGTTCGCGCATCTCGTGGAAATCGGCTTCTGCTTCGCTCATTCGTCATCACCCACGAACTTCTCGTCGATGACCACGACGTATTCCTCGACCGTCTCGAAGCTGCCGTCGTCGGTCTCGACCACGACGTTGTTCGAGCCACTACCGGGCGTGACCTGAATCTCGGTGACTTCACCGATGTCGCCCGCGTGCGAGCCGCGAACCGCGGTCACGAGACTCCCCTCCTCGTAGGGGAAGTGCGCGACGACTTCGCTGTCGTCGTTGCTGACGACGATGGAGTCGCCCGCGCTGTACTCGTCGTCCTCGACGAGCAAGTTCTGCCCGTCGTGGAGGTTGAGCTGGGTGTGACCGCCCGAGACCTTCGTCTTGTCCTCGATTTTGCCGAGTTTGCTCTCGGCGGCGTCGGCGTCGATCTCGCTCAGCGCGAGCCGACCGCCCTCGTCGGGGAAGACGCGGTAGTACTCCTCGCGCTCGGTGAACGCGATGATGTCGAACATCCCGATGGGTCGGTCCTCGGCGACGTTCTCGTCGCCGTTGACCAGCACGTTGCCTTGGTCGAGGGCGTACCGTGCTTCCTTCCGGGACTGGACGTAGCCCAGCACGTCCCGCAGCAGGATGATGAGGGGGACGCCGTCCTCGCCGTGCGGGCCGGAGTCGGCCTTCACGGTGAAGGTTTCGGTCTTGCGCTCGACCGGCCAAGACTTCGGAACTGAGAGTCGCTTCTGGTGTTTCGTCATTCGTTCTCACCTCGGAGGCGCTCCTCGCGCAGGTCGTCTTCGAGGTCGAGGTCGGTGACTTTGAGATTGCTCGCGTCGAGCGGCCGGGGCACTTCCTCGCCGTCGGCCTTCTCGACTGTCACGTCCTCGACGTGAACGACCGCGTCGCGGAGATCAACGTCGATGACTTCGCCTTCCTCGCCAGCGAAGTCCCCGCGCATGACCTCGACGGTGTCGCCCGCGTTGACGCGGACGCTGCGGGAGTCGAACTCCTCGCGGAGGTCGTCGGCGAGCGTCGCCTTGACCTGCTCGTGTCGCTCGTGGAGCGAGGCGCGCTCGGTCTGGTTTCGTTGTTTGCGTGGTTGCTGAGTCATACTATCATCGTAGCGGTACTCGCGATACTTCCGAACCGCTCTGCGACTTCCCGCGCGATGGGACCCTTGATTTCGGTCCCGCGGGGCTCCTCAACGTCGTCGATGATGACGGCCGCGTTGTCTTCGAACTTGACGCGGGTGCCGTCGGGACGACGAATCGGCTGGCGCTGGCGGACGACGACGGCTTCCAGCACCTGTCGTCGCATCTCCGGGGTACCCTTCGTGACCGAGACGGTCACTTTGTCACCGATGCCCGCCTTCGGGTGGCGGCTCTTGGTGCCGGAGTAGCCGGAGACGCTGATGACTTTGACCTCGCGTGCGCCCGTGTTGTCGGCGCAGTTGAGGAGCGAGCCCTTCGAGAGGCCCTGCGTCACGTCGGCTTTCAGGGCTTCCATTATTCGTCGCCCTCCGTTTCGTCTTGCTGTTCGGTGCCGCCCGCGCCGAAGCTCCGCGTCGTCTCGAACTGCTCGACGACGACGTGGCTCTTGGTCTTCGAAAGCGGTCGGGTCTCTGCGATACGAACCGTGTCGCCGACTTCCAGTTCCATGCAGTCCGGGTGGTGTGCCGGGACTCGGGACCGGCGCTTCATGTACCGGTCGTACTTCGGAACCGGAACGTCGTACTCTCGTTCGACGATCACGGTCTTGTCCATGTCTGTGGAAGCGACCTCCCCTTCGAGCGTCTGACCGCGCACGGACAGCGTTCCGTGGAACGGACAGTTCTCGTCGGAGCAGGTCCCTTCCGGCTCTGATACGTTCAGTCCTGTTGCCATGTGGTTTCACCTGCGTTTTCGGTGCGTAGTTCGGGTCGTGAGAGCAGTCGCGCGCCATCCACCGTAACGTAGGCCACGCCCTCGCCACCGCCGGACGAGGTCCGACGAGCCTCCAAGTGCCCCTCGGAGGAGCAGCCAGACGAGGTCTGACGGCCCTCCGAACGTGGTTCGGAGACGGCATCAGACTGACCGGAGCGAACTCCGGCAGTTTCCGATGCAGGTTTGGACGCGGTCCCCGAGACCTTCCTGGTCTCGGCGGATTCATCTGTGAGCGCGAACTCGAATGTCGAGCCCTCTTTCGGCACCTGCCGCACCCGAGAGTCCGAGGCGACGCTCAACGTGCCCTGCGTCTCGGCGACGACCCGGCCCTCGATTCCCACGAGGTCGGGGTTCGGCGCGTCGGCGACGCGGACGTGAAGTCCGTTGAGTTCGTGTCGCGTCAAGTTCTCGGGTGTAAGTGGCATGTTAGGTTATTCTGCCGCTGCTGCTTCGTCTTCGAGGTCGCCTTCCTCGCGCTGAATCGTCTTGATTCGCGCGATGGTGCGGCGAAGCTCCTTGAATCGGCCGGGGTCCTCCGGTGCGCCACCGGCGGCCTTCACGGCCTTCGCGTTGAGGAGTTCGGTTTCGAGGTCTTCCAGCTCCGACTCGCGCTCTGCGGGAGTCATGTCGCGGATCTCCTCGGTGTGAAGAATCGCCATTATTCCTCACCCTCCTCGTCGTCTTCCATCTCGTCCATGAGGTCCTCAGCTTCCTGCTCGACTTCCTCTTCGAGTTCGTCGAGTTCCTCTTCGACCGACTGGTCGGACTCGGCCTCCTCGGCCGACTCCTCGTCGCTCTCCGTCTCGCTCTCGATGACCTCTTCGACGACCTCCTCGTCGAGGTCCTCTTCGCCGGGTTCGGCGGGCGCTTCGTCGGCCGCCTCATCCTCGCGAAGCTCTTCGAGTTCCTCGTCGGTCGGCTCTTCGAGGAGTTCCTCGACGCCAGCCTGCTCGTTGGCCTCGACGGCCTCGGGGACGATCTCCTCGGGAGTCGCGTCCTCCTCGATGTCGAAGTCGTCGGGGAGCTTGGCGTTCGGCGGGATGATCTTCACGTCCACGCCGATGGTGCCGAGCTTCAGGACGGCGACGCCCTGTCCGTGGTCCACGATGTCCTCGGCGGGTTCGCCGTTGTGCTTGATGTAGCCGCGGTTGAACTTCTCGACGCGCGAGCGAGCGCCCGTGACCTTGCCCGAGAGGACGATCTCGGCACCGAGGGCACCGGCGTCCATGATGCGGTCGATGGTGGTGTGTCCGGCCTTCCGGAAGTACCAGCCACGCTCCAAAGCGTTGGCGAGTCGGTCCGCGACGATGCGGGCGTTGAGGTCCGGCTCGTCCACTTCCTGCACGTCGATCTGCGGGTCTTCGAGGTCGAACCGCTCTTCGAGTTGCGTGGTGATCTTCCGGATGTTCTTCCCGCCCTTCCCGATGACCATACCGGGCTTTTCGGCCTTGAGGACGATCTGGGTGCCCATCGGGGTCTTGGCAACGTCCATGCCGCCGTAGCCCGCGCGGCCGAGTTCTTCGGAGAAGAACTCGTCTATCTGCGAGCGCTGGAGTCCGTCGTGAATGAACTGCTGTTCGTCTGCCATTATTCTTGCACCTCCTCGAGTACGAGTTCCACGTCTACTTCCGGCGTGTTCCACGCGCTCGCTCGCCCCATCGCGCGGGGTTTGCGGCCCTGCACTTCGCCGATCTTGTGGGCGGCGACGTGCATGATCTCCATCGACTCGCCGTCGAAGCCCTGCTCGTCGGCGTTGTTGACGACGTTCGTGATGAGGTCGAGGAAGGCCTCGCTGGCCTTCTCGGGGTAGCGACCGGCGTCCCAGCCCTCGATGTCGCTACGGTGGCCGACGCCGCTGTTGTGCTGCTTGAACGGCACCGACCGCTCGCCGTCGATGACCGCTTGCAGGTACTCTCTGGCGTCCGCCGCGGTCATGCCCTTGATCTCGCGGGCGATGGCTTTGCTGTGCTTGTGGCTCATGTGCCGCTCCCGGAGCATCCCCTTGGCGGTGGTGTCCGGGTCGGTCTCGACGCTGTAGCTGATTCCCATGGTTTACTTGAGTGGCACGAACTTCGAGGAGCGGGTCGCGCCGATACCGGCCTGTCCGTGTTCGACCGACTTGCGCGTCAGCTGGAACTCGCCGAGGTAGTGGCCGAGCATCTCGGGCTCGACGTAGACGCGCTCGAAGCTCTGGCCGTCGTAGACGGCGAACGTCTTCCCGACGAACTCGGGCAGAATCGGCATGTTCCGGAGGTGGGTTCGGATCGGGTCGTTGGCCGAGCCCTCCTCGGTGGCCTCGCGGGCCTCTTCGAGCAGTTTCTCCTGCTCGGTGGACAGACCGCGCTCGATAGTTCGCCGCTGGCGTGCGGGAAGCAGTTCCGCGACTTCCTCAAGACTCATGTCCTGCAGGTCGTCGAGGTCGTGACCGCGGAAGGTGAACTCACCTTCACGGCCGGTTCGGTATTCGCCTTCGCTCATGTTAGTTGCCTCCTCGTCCCGTTCGCCGGGACGAGATGTCCCCGACCTTCCGTCCGGGCGGCGCGTTCCGCGAGACGGACTTGGGCTTGCCGGGGTGCTGGCGGCCACCGCCACCGAACGGGTGGTCGACGGCGTTCATCGCGACGCCGCGCACGTTCGGCCACTTGGTGCCGCGCGCTTTCATCTTGTGGTACTTGTTCCCCGCTTTGACGTGGGGCTTCTCGGTCCGACCGCCACCGGCGACCACGCCGATGGTCGCTCGACAGTCGGGCGAGAGACGCTTGACCTCGCCGCTCGGAAGTTCGACGACCGCGGCGTCGCGGTCGTGGGTCACGAGGTTCGCGCTCACGCCGGAGGCGCGAGCGAACTTGCCGCCGTCGCCGGGCTGGCGCTCGACGTTACAGACCGGGACTCCTTCCGGAATCTCGGCCAGCGGCATCGTGTTGCCTTCCTTGATCTCGGCGCTGACGCCGACCTGAATGGTCTCGCCGACGCCGACGCCCTCGGGCACGAGGATGAGACGCTGGTCGCCGTCTTCGAACTCGACGGCGGCGACCGGCGCGCTCCGGGCCGGGTCGTGTTCGATGTCAACGACCGTGCCGGAGACCGTGTCCACGTCTTCGGGCTTCTTGTGCGTGAGGTCCGCCTTGTATCGGTGCGACGGAGCGCGGAACGTCGGTCCGCCACGCCCGCGTCGCTGTCCTTGAATTCGTCGTCCCATGTGTCAGAACACCCCGATTCGGGAGGCGACTTCCTGCGCGTCGTCGTCCTCCGAGAGGGTCACCGTGGCCTTCTTGTCGCCGTTCATGGTGACCTGCGTGTTGATCTTCTCGATGGTGACTTCGTACTGCTCCTCGATCTCGTCGCGGATCTCGGGTTTCTCGGCGTCGAGGTCCACGACGAACTGGAGCTTGTTGTCGAAGTCCATCTGGTTCATCGCCTTCTCGGTGACCCACGGGTACTCGATGACGCTCATCGGTCGGCCACCTCCTCGAGGGCGCTCTCCGTCCAGACGGTGAGTCGGCCGGGATGCGCGCCGGGTGCGAGGTCTTCGGCGTTGAGTTCCTGTGCGGTCGCCACGTCGGCACCCGCGAGGTTGCGGGCGGCCTTCGAGGGTTCGTCGCTGGTCACGAACAGGACCGACTTGGGCGTCTTGTACTTGCGCCCACGCGTCGTCCCGCGGCCCGCTCGGACCGACTTGTTGTCCTCGGCGCGCTCGATGTCGGCGTCCGCGCCGACCGCTTCGAGGAACGAGACGACTTCCTTGGTCTTGACGAGGTCCTCGAAGTCGTCGCTCACGACGAGCGGGAGGTCTAGCTCCTCGTCGAAGCGGTGGCCGCGCTCGGCCACGAGGTCGGCGTCGGTCGTCGCCGCGATGGCCGAGCGAACCGCCTTTTTGCGCTCCTTCGTGTTGATGTCCTGCGAGCGGTCCTTCTCTTCTTTCGGCGGGTGGGCCTTGCGACCACCGACGGTCTGGGGCACTCGCGCGCCCTGACCGTTCGTCCGGGGGACGTGGGCCATGCCGCGACCACTGCCGGGCGACTCCGCCGAGGTTCGCATCCCGGCGTAGTCGTCCGCGCCGTAGTCCTGCTTGCGGTTTGCCTGCGCGGCGAGGACGGCGCGCTTGATGAGGTCCGGCCGGACGGTCTTGTCGAAGACATCCGGCAGGTCGAGCGTACCGTCTTCCTCGCCGTCGAGGTTGCGGATAGTTGCCTGCATAGTTTATCCTTGGTTGGATTCGGTGCTTACGTAGCGCACCTCGGGGTCGAGGCGCGGCTGGTCTTTCGGCCGGATGGCCGGGCGGAAACGCAGGAGCCGCTTGTCGGGACCGGGGGCCGACCCCTTGACCAGCGCGTAGGAACCGTCGACTTCGCCGTAGTTGACGAAGCCGCCGTCGACGTTGATGTCGTCGCCCTCACCGATGTCGATGAGGCGCTTGTTGAGTTCGGTGCGCTGGTGGTAGCCGGTCTGGCCCTGTTGGGGCACCGTCGAGCGGACGCGGGACGGGTTCCACGGACCGAGGTTGCCGATGCGTCGGCGCCATCCCTGACGGGCGTGCTTGCCCTTCCGCTTCTGGACGCCCCATCGCTTGACGGGACCCTGCGTGCCTTTACCTTTCGTGACACCGCTGATGTCGGTGTACTCCCCTGCGCGGAACACGTCGTTCATGTCGTGTTCCCCGCCGTCTTCGAGGAGGTCCAGTCCGAAGTCGGCGCGGTCGTCGAGCGACCCGCCACCGACGCGAGTCTCCATCACGTCGGGCTTCTTCTTCGGGACACTGGGCACCTCGTCGGGGACGGTGTGGGTGACGACCCGAAGGTCGGCGACGTTGCCGTCTTCGAGCGCCGCGCGAAGTTCGTCCTCGGCGGCGTCCGGGTCGTGGTCCTCCGGCACGTCGAGCGTGCGCGAGAGGTGGTCGTGGAAGTCGTCGCCCCACACTTCCGTCAGCGGCTTCTTGCCGTACGGCGTGTCTTCGTAGGCTCGCAGAGCGACCGCTCGCATCGGCGGCGTCTCCACGATGGTGACGGGAACGGTCTCCTCCATCCCCTCTCGCGGGGAGTCGGATTCGTCGTTCACCATCACCACGTGGGTCATGCCTGCCTTGTAACCCGCGAAGCCCTGAAGGGACGGATTTCCGTCGCCGTCGGGCCACGAGTTGAAGCGCGGCACCTCACTGGTCGCGCGCTGGCGGGGGCCGAACCCTAGCGAACCTTTACGTGGTCTGCTTGTTTCTGGCATCGTATCACTTCTCTTTGAGGTTCAGGCAGCCGAGGGCGGCGAACATCGCTTCTTCAGTTCGCACGACCCCGCTGCCTTGATTCGGAACCGCGTTCAGCCAGAGGTCGAACCGGCCGGGTGCGCCGTGTTCGACTCCGGACTCCGCGTCCGCCTCGTCCTCCTCGTCGTCGCCGAGCCATCGGTCGGCCAGCGAGTCGGTCGGGAGGTCGAGCATCTCCGGCAGGCCACGGCCCGGTGAACCGAACGCCACGGTCATACCGTCGCGTTCGACGCGGCCGACCAGTGGGGTCAGCCGCCGGGTCGTCAACTCGACCCCGTGGCGGGACGTTCCGATTCGAACGCCCGCGTCGTCGCGGTCGAGTGCCGCCGGAAGGTCCGTGCGCGTCACCGACCAACCCGAAGGGGGTTGGTCTACGAGTTTCGCACGGACCGGACTTCGCGAAGAGATCCTGACGGTAACGCGCTCCCCCTCGCCGACCTCCATTTCTGGCGGTACGACGAGGGAGATCGGGTGTTGCAGTCCGCAATTGACCCGAACGCGCCCTTCAGGTCCGACCTCGGTCACGATTCCCTGTCTTAACGACCCCGAACCCTCGGATTCGGAGCCGGTCAGTGAGGGGGCACGGAGCGGCGGTAGGATGCCCGCGTACTCCAGTTCGTCCCGCTTGCCGAATACCTCCTTTCGGAGGTAGGGCGGCGTCGCGGCGTATTCCAGCACGGTGCTTACGAACCCGCCACCCCATCGCCGTTCGCCGTCGGGGTCCGGAAAGACCACGAGGCGATCGGCCCGGAACACCGTCGCCGCACGGGCGACGTAGCCGATTTTGCGAGTTGCCTCGCGTTTGTCCTCGGCTTCCCGGACGAGGGATGACGGAACGAGTACGCTGACGGTCATACCGTGACGCTTCGGTGCCCGCTCACTAGACTGTAGCGAATCGTACCGGCTTGGTTCTTAAAAGGGTGCCGCTTTGGTTCTTACCGTGGGGTGGCGTCACAAAGCTCGTAGCGCCGGAAATCGCAACTTGAATCGTGCCACCGTCTCTCGATTCCAATTCGATTCGCAAGCCTTATTTAGTAACCCGGCATTATGTGGAAATGGAGTCGCAGGGCGCTGGTAGTGTAGTGGTATCACGTGACCTTGCCATGGTCGCAACCGGGGTTCAAATCCCCGCCAGCGCACTTCTCTCGGACGTAAACTGCCGAAGAGTACCGTTGCCGTTTGACACCGTCTACTTTCGTGTCGAGACCAGTGACGTATCGGTAGCCAAACTTACTTACACCTCGTTCGCCACCACACTAATATGGTCGTGGTACTTGCTGGCACTACCTCCAGTCCAGAGACGAACCACGTGGCTGACGCCGTAGAGTCTCGGGGTGGCACGGTGGTTCTGTGCGACGCGAGCGACTTTCCGGGAGGAGCGATTTCGGTTTCCCCCGGCGGCGAAACGACTGTTCTCGGCTCGTCGTTCGCCTACGACGACGTAGAGGGTGCATACTTCCATTCGCAGGCGCTTTTCCGGCCCGAGTATCGGCTTCACGAGGTCGAAGACGACCCGGTGGCGACGCTCAATCGGTGGCAGGACCACCGAAGCTTGTTCAAGAGCCTGTGTCGGTCGTTCGAATCGAGGGGTATCGACGTACTTCCGCGACTGCACAACCACTACATGCAGGAGATGAAGCCGTGGCAACTCGAACGCTGTGCGAACCGCGGCGTTCCGGTGCCCGACACGATCTTCACTAACAGCCCCGAGGAGGTCCGGCGGTTCTACGAACGCCACGACCGAGTCGTCTACAAGCCGGTCTCCCACGGAGCGCCGCCGAACGAGCTTACCGACGACGACCTGACCGACCAGCGACTCGAAAAGCTGGCGACCGCACCGGTACAGCTTCAGGAGTTCGTCCGGGGCGACGACCTTCGATTGTACGTCCTCGACGGCGATGTCGTCGGTGCGACCCGATACGTCAGCGAGAACTTCTCGTTCAAACTCGACCAGCGCGAATCCAAGGCGGTCGACCTCGAACCGGCGACGGTGTCCGAGGAAGTCGAATCGGCCGCGATTCGGGCGGCCGAAGCCGTCGAGTTGCAGTTCGGTGCAGTGGACGTTCGTCGGTCGGATTCGGAGTACGCGGTACTCGAAGTGAACCAGTCGCCAGCTTTGGCGGCCGCCGACATCCGAGCGGACCAGACGGTCGGTGACGCGGTTGCCGAATACTTACTCGACTCCGAGGGCGGTGTATGAGGACCGAAACCCAGCGCCCCGACCCGGCGGTCGGGTACACGTGGGGCGAGTCAGACGGGTCGTACTTCGTTCGGAACCCCGACGGCGATTTCAGGCAGGTATCGGAGAACGCGATGAAGTTACTCGAGGCACTCGCGGACGGTGAGATGACGACGGACGACCTCGACGGTGGCGCACTACGACTGGCCGAGCGACTGGAGGACGAAGGGTACTTCGGCCCGAACCGTCCGGTCGAACGAATCGTCACGCCGTCGGATATCGCGCTGTGGCCTCGTTCGGTGCTGTTTTTCATCTTGTTCGGCGTCGTGGCGTACACCGTCCTGCCAGCGGTGTCGTCCCTTGGGACCCTCTCTACTCGGCTGTCGCCTTCGAGAGTCGTGACCGTCGGCGGGTTGCTTTTGACGGGTGTCGCGGTTCACGAGAGCGGCCATCACTTGGCGGCCCGTGAGTATCTCGACCCGTCGTTTCGCATCCAGCGGGTCAACGGCGTCATCCCGACGGTTACTACGAACACTAGCGGCGCGTGGATACTCCCGAAGAACCGCCGTCGGTGGATCAGTCTGGCCGGGCCGTTCGCCGAACTCCTCTGGGTTCTCGGCGTCGTCGTGTACGACGCGTTCTTGCCCGCGAGTACTGCACTCGAACTGTATCTCGTCGCCGCTCTCACGGGGTTCGCGTTCACGCTCAACCCCCTCATTCACGGCGACGGCTACTGGCTGTTGGTCGATACCTTTGGCGTCGTGAACCTCCGAAAGCGAGGACTCCATGACCTCGAGAAACCGAAACTCTCGCTGGCGGCGACGTACGTTGCCGTCTCCTATCTGTTCGGTATCGGGACGTTCGTCGCGTCCGTCGTCGGCGCGGTCTACGCGTTCGGCCCGAAAGGACTCGTCCCGATCTCGATTCTGCTCGGCGTGACGCTCCTCGACGGGGACCGCGTCCGAACGCTGTTCGAGGCGGTCGCTAGCTGATTGGCGTTCGACGACGTTACGGGGTCGCTCGCTGTCGAAGAAATCGAACCGGAAACGCGATTCACTCCGGGAAGAACGCGGATTACGCCCCGAAGTAGACGTTACCCATTACGCCCGTAAGCGCGGGGTTGTCTCGCTCTTCGAGTTCGGCCGAATCGGTCTCGTCTAGTTCCTCGATGAAGTGGTCTGTCATGTCTACACATACCTATAGCACCATGCGTACACTTAAATTCTTCGTGAATTAACGATGCGCGGTGCTGATTTCCGAACAGAAACGCGACAGCGTAAACGACGGAACGGCCGTCCAGTGAGAGCCGTGGAGCGAAGCGTCCCAAACGCCAAAGACACTACCGGCCCTCTATCCGCTCGCTATGACCGCAATCGCACTTCTGAGCGTCGCGCCCGTGACCGAGGAGAGCATGGCCGACGAGGTAGCCAAAGCCGTCGCCGCCTTAGACGACTTCGACGTGTCCTACGAGACGAACCCGATGGGGACCGTTATCGAAGCCGACACGATAGACGAACTGTTCGCCGCCGCGCAGGCCGCCCACGAGGCGGTCGATGGCGACCGCGTGAGTACGGTCCTGAAGATAGATGACAAGCGCACGCGCGAGCAACGCGCCCGCGAGAAAGTCGATGCCGTCGAGGAGGCCCTCGGCCGCGAAGCCAAGCGCGAGCGGGAGGACTGACAAACGGTTTAGGGAGTGACGCCCAACCCACGCGCATGGACAGTCTCAATCGGAACGCGTTGGAACTCGCCGACGAAGCACTCGACTTCGCCGAGGAGCTAGACATCGGCGCGCGCGAACTCGACAACGGAGCCACCGTGCTGGACTTCGGCCACGAGTTCGACGGCGGCGTCGAAGCCGGACTCCTCCTCGCGGAGATGCAGACCGCAGGTCTCGCCACGGTCCAAACCCGGATGGACGAGGTGGCGGGCGCGCCCTTCCAGTACGTCGAGTTGACCAGCGACCACCCCGCGCTGGCGCTCCTCTGCTCGCAGAAGGCCGGGTGGGAACTCACGACCGAGGACTTCGAGGGGTTGGGGAGCGGCCCGGCCCGCGCGCTCGTCGCCGAGGAGGACGAGTTCTCCCGCGTCGGCTACGAGGACGTGAGCGACTTCGCGGTGCTGGCCGTCGAGAGCGACGACTACCCCACCGCGTCGGCCGCCGAGCAGGTCGCGGAGCTGACCGGCGTCGAGACCAGTAGCGTCTTCCTCGCGTCGGTCCCTACCGCGAGCCTCGCCGGGAGCGTCAGTATCTCCTCGCGCGCGGCGGAGATGACGGTCTTCCGCCTCTCGGAACTCGGCTACGACCCCCTCGACATCGTGAGCATCACCGGCTCCGCGCCGGTCGCCCCCGTGGCCGGAGACGAGGAGACCGCCATCGCCCGCACCAACGACGCGCTGGCCTACGGCGGGGAGGTCCACGTCACGGTCCGCGAGGAGTTCGACCGCTTCGAGGAAATCGTCTCGACCGCCAACGACGAGTACGGCACCCACTTCGCCGACATCTTCGAGTCGGTCGATTGGGACTTCTACGAGGTCGAGGAGAGCGTCTTCGCGCCCGCCCGCGCGACCATCGACGTAATCGGCGGCGACACCCACGTCGTCGGCGAGCGCGACGAGGAGCTACTGGCCGAGAGCTTCGGTATCTGAGACCCGCAAAACGACGAACGAGGTGCAAACACGATGCAATTCAAACTGGTTCCCGAACCGCCCCAGTCTCTCGACTTCGTGGCCGACGCACAGCGCGCGGTGCCCCTCGTCCCCGGTAGCGAGGACGACTGTTGCGCCCGGATGCTCGACCGGACGGACCTGACGAGCCGCGACGAGGCTCGGACGTGGCTGACGTTCCTGCGCGCGCTCGGACTCGCAGAGGAGCAGTCGTCCGGGTTCACCCGGACGCGCGAGGACCCGACGCCGGAGTTTCTGGCCGAGCAGTTCCGAGCAAACGTCTTCGGCGTGCCCGCGCTGTTGGAAATTCTGGACGACGCCGAGAGACCACTCTCTGGCGACGAGGTGTTCGAGGAGTTCGAGAGTGAGGTGCCGACGTGGGAACACCACAAGAATCCAAACTCGTGGGAAAAAATATGGGGTGAGAGAGTGGCGTTCCTGCTGGACTGGGCAGTGCTGTTGGGGTTGGCGGAGAAAGTGGATGGGGAGTACGTAGTCGAGTAGTTTCTTACTCGACGCCGAGATATCCTGCGGCCTCCTGTGCGATTTTCTCTGTTGTCGCCTCAACTAGACGGCCTTCTTCGTCGTAGACATCGGCGTGTCGGATGGGAACGACGGTCCACGGATTAACGTAGCTCTCTCGGGGAAGACCACCGCTTTTGAAATCGGCACTGGCGAGCGGAATAGCAGCTGCGCGTCGCGTCGTCGTGACCGCCGCGTAGAGTGCTTCTTCGTCATTAAATGGGTGAGATTCGTCGGTCAGGCAAACGTAGGGACGATACTCGTGGTCGGCGAGCAGGTCCGGACCCTTTACGACGGTGCCACGGTCGTACCCCATCAGTTACTCCTCGCCGTAGTAGTCGTCGTTCGTGGACGCCGAGCTGGCCTGCGTCTGGGCCGCATACGACGCGAGACGGTCGTCTTCGGCGATAGCCCAGTATCGACCGCGGTGACGGACGAGACCGCGGTCTTCGAGGCGCGACAGGACCGCACCGACGCTTCCGCGATTGATGCCGGTCTCCTCGTGAATTTCGATTTGGGTAAACGCTTGGTGGTCGTTCTCGGCGAGAAACTGGATGATCCGGTAGGGATTGGTTCCCTCTTCGAGGTCGAGGACTCCTGTTGGACTTTCATCGAACTGGTCGATACTGATCGGCATGTGTAATAGAACGTAATAGAACGTAATAAGTTCGGGGGCGACTTCCCGTCAGAACTTCTCCGTTACTTGAACCCCATTACCGAATCTTCCGGACGTTGCTGATGTCGAAGCCAGCGTCGTGAATCTCGGTCTCGAACCGGATGATGTCCTCGGCCTCCAGCCGCGACAGGACCCCGCGGAACTCCCGGACGAACATCACCCGGTCGCGCTCGTTGCCGCCGGTCTCCCACTCGAAGGCGATGGTGCCGTCGGCCGCGCCCATCAGACTGCCCATCTGGGTGTCCGAGAGGGCTTCCTGATTCACGAGGACGAGAATCAGGCCGTCCCACGCCCGAGAGGCCTTCTGAAGCCCCTTGACCAGCAAGGTGATGTCGCTCCAGTCCAAGTGTTCGTTCGGCGCGCGAGCGAGGTCCGTCAGCGAGTCGATAACCACGAGGTTGCCCGTGGCGTGTTCGTTGAGGTACTCGCCGAGGGCTTCCAGTACGCCCCGGCGGTCGCCGCCCTGCCCGAGGTCGGTGATGGTCTGGGTCTTGCGGGTGTACCACTCGCGGGGGATGGCCGAGAGCTGGAAGTACTCCTGACTGAAGTCGGCGAAATCGACCGTCTCGACGCCCGCACGGACTATCTCCTCGCTCATCGTGAACTCGATTTCCCGCCGGAGTTCGTCGCCGCTGGCGGTGAACGAGACGTAGTGGATGTCCTCGGGGACCGCGGCGCGCTCGGACACGTCGCCGTAGTGGAGACCGAACTGCTCCTCGTCGGTGTGAGCCAACCCGTTGATGGTCGCGCTGGTGTAGCAGAACTCGCGGGCACCGGCCCCGGCCTCGCCCGCCAGCAGGACCACGCTTCCGGGCGGCGCGCCGCCGCCGATGATGTCGTCGAGTCGGGAGACGCCGAACGGAACTCGGTCCATAACTCTCGTTTCAGGCGTCTCGTCGGGGGTGCTTGGGTCTTTCGTCTACGAGACTCGCACGGAAGGGCGTGCTTGGACCTCCGACTCGTCGAGCCGCGACCGACTCGAATTTCGGTCTCACACCAACGTTCAAATACGAGAACGGAACGAACCTCACCCGGACGCTTCGTGCGGTCACGCGACCGATTCGTGGCGCAAAGCGCCACGAGAAACGCGAGCGTGACCTCGGAAGACGCAGTCTGCACAGGCCGATGACCGCGCAGGCCAGCGGCCGAGCGGACGCGTCTTCCGGCGGTTGCGGGCAGGGAGGTGACGAGTCAGTCACCAGTGTCGATGACCCCGTAACCGTCAGTCCGACTACTCCGAGAGGACTGAGCCATTCACCCGTAGAGTCGCGTCACCCGTCGATGTCCGCGCCTCGATTTCGAGGCTCGGCGACTAGCACGTCACCGCCGACGCCCGCCGTCGAGAGCGCGGCGTGGGCCGCGTCACGGGCCGCACCCGCGCGCTCGGCGGTAGTCACGGCGTAGACCGCGGGTCCCCACGACGACTGCCCAGCGCCAGCTATCGCGGCCGACCCCGACAGCTCCGCGACGAGTTCGCCGACCGGCGGGCGGTAGACGCCGCCCTGCTCGTCGGCGTACCACGCGCCGTTGAGTCGCCCCACCTCGGCGACCGCCGCGCCGAACTCCTCGATGTCGTCCTCGGCGACCGCAGGAAGGACGCGCCGAGTCACTACTGCGGCGATTTCGTCGGCGAGTTGGGGGTCCGCGCGCTCGACCACCGACCGCATGCTGGCCTCCTCGTCGTCGCCGCTCCGGCCGGGTTCGGTCTCGGGGAGGACGACCACGAACCGCCAGTGGTCCGGGACCTCGTGGCTGGCCGCGACTTTGGGGACCGACCACGCGCCGCGGTCGGGTCGGTCGGCCGTGAATCGCTCGGTCGGGTGGCCCGAGTCGAGGACGAATCCGCCGGACTCGAACGTCGCCACGCCGACGCCGCTTCGGCCCCCGCGGCCGAGTTTCGGGGCGCGTTCGCGGACTCGGGAGTCGCGACCGTGAGCGCGCGCGACCGCCGCGAGGACGGTGAGTGCCAACTGGGTCCCGCTCCCGAGACCGACGTGGCGGGGAAGCGTCCGCTCGACGGTCACGTCCGCACCCGGTACGTCCAGTAGTTCGACCGCTCGGCGGACGTACTCGCGGGCGTCGTCGTGCGAACACCGCACGGTCTCCGCGGGGTCGGCGACCACCTCGACTTCGGGCGAGTCGAGCGCGACGCCGAGCGACCCGTAGAGGCGCTGGTGAGCCAGCGACAGGTTCTGAAAGCCGAAGTGGAGACGCGCTCCGGCCGCGACTCGTGCCATACCCGTCGGTTCGGGGGCAACGGGGTTCGTAGTTCCGGCAGTGGCAAAAACTGGTCAGGTCAACGCATCGAGGACGTGGTCCGCGACGCGCTCGACGCCGTTGTCGTGGTCCGGCGACGCGGGCGGGTGGCGGACCGCCCGCGCGACGTGCGTGACCGAGTGTTCGACTTGGAAGCCCTCGACGCCCCGGCGTTCGATGACGCGAGTCACGCCGTGTTGCTCGTCGGTGAAGGGGTAGACCACGCAGGGCGTCCCGCCGACCGCGGCCTCCATCACCGTCGAGTAGCCCGAGCAGACCACCACGTCGGCGGCCCGAATCCACGGGAGGAGCGCGGGCACGTCCTCCCAGTCGTCGTCGCCGACCAAGGTCACGTCGTGGCCCTCGGTCCGGAGGGTCTCGGCGAGTACGTCGAAGTTCGTGGAGTAGACGCTCGGGACGACCAGCACGCCGACCTCCTCGTCCGGGCCGCGACAGTCGCCGGGGTCGAGCGCCACGGGCGGGACGTGAGTTACGCCCGGCGGGTCGCCCTCGTCGGGCGGCCACACGGCCGGATAGAGGAACGACTCGGCCGCGCCCAGTTGGTAGCGGTTGAGGAGCCACGTGAACACCTGTTCGACCGCGGCGTCGTAGTAGGATGCGGCGTTGTGGGTGACGATGTAGAGTGGCGTCCCCGTCAGCGGCGCGGCCATCGCGGCGAACATGTCGTCGGTGACCAGTGCCGCGGGGTCTTCCCGGCGGAGCCACCGCACGAAGTCGAAGACGCGCTTGCCGCTGTAGGGGAGGCTCCGGGTCAGGACGCGCCCGAGCGACCCCTGCTGGTAGTCGCCGATGTAGTCGACGGGGGCCGCCCGGAACACGTCGTAGCCGTTGTGTTCGATGAAGCGAGAGCCGGGGCCGCCGCCAGCGAGCGCGATGTCCGCGCCCGCCTCCTCGAAGGCCTGCCCGACCGCGAGCATCCGAGTCGCGTGGCCAGCGCCTTCGGGGTAGTGGGCGACGGCGACCGTCAGGTCCATGCCGTCCCTTCGACGGCCTCCCGAAAAGTATGTTCTCATTCTATGATTTTCGCAGTCCCCGGACGCGACGACGACGGGCGGTCACGAAACCGACGCAGGACTTCCTTCCTCCTCGAAGCCGGTGAAAGCCGACATCGAACTCCGGAATGAGTGGTTTTCTGACTAGAGTTTCGCCGGACGAGGAGTCGGTCGAAACGCGACCGGACCCGACCGCGGAACTCCTCCGGTCGAACAGCAACATCTGTCCGAGGAGGGCAACTTAAGCCCTTCCGCGGTCATGCGGACGTATGACAGAGAAGCCGGGAAATCTGCGGAGTAGCGAGGTCACCGACGGGGTGGAGCGGGCTCCTCACCGCGCGATGTTCCGCGCGATGGGGTACGACGACGCCGACCTTTCGTCGCCGATGGTCGGGGTCGCGAACCCCGCGGCCGACATCACGCCCTGTAACGTGCATCTGGACGACGTGGCCGCCGCGGCCTACGAGGGCGTCGATTCGGCGGGCGGGATGCCCATCGAGTTCGGGACAATCACCATCTCCGACGCCATCTCGATGGGGACCGAGGGGATGCGCGCCTCGCTGATATCGCGGGAGGTCATCGCCGACTCGGTGGAGTTGGTCGCGTTCGGCGAGCGCATGGATGGTCTCGTCACGGTCGGCGGCTGTGACAAGAACCTGCCGGGAATGATGATGGCCGCAATTCGAACTGACCTGCCCTCCGTCTTCCTCTACGGCGGGTCCATCATGCCCGGCGAACACGGCGGCCGGGAGGTCACCATCCAGAACGTCTTCGAGGGCGTCGGCGCTGTCGCCGAGGGCGAGATGAGCGAAGACGAATTGGACGATTTGGAACGCCACGCGTGCCCCGGCGCTGGCTCCTGTGGCGGGATGTTCACCGCGAACACGATGGCCTCCGTCGCGGAGGCGCTCGGACTCGCGCCGCTCGGGAGCGCGGGGCCGCCCGCCGAGTTCGAGGAGCGGTACGAGGTCGCGGAACGCGCCGGGGAACTCGCGCTCGACTGCATCGAGAACGACCGCACGCCCTCCGATATTCTGGACAAGCGGTCGTTCGAGAACGCCATCGCGCTACAGGTCGCCATCGGTGGCTCCACGAACGGTGTCCTTCATCTCCTCGCGCTCGCCGCCGAGGCTGGCGTGGCCCTCGACATCGAGGAGTTCGACGAAATCTCCCGGAAGACGCCCAAGATAGCGAACCTCCAACCCGGCGGCGAGCGCGTGATGTTCGACCTCTACGAGCAGGGCGGCGTCCCGGTCGTAATTCGCCGCCTCGTGGACGCGGGGCTGTTCGACGGCGACGCCATGACGGTGACGGGTCGGACGATTGCCGAGGAGTTAGAAGCCCTCGACTTGCCCGCGGACGACGACATCGACGCCGACTTCGTGCGCCCCGTCTCCGACCCCTTCCACGACGAGGGAGCCATCAAGATTCTCACGGGCAACCTCGCGCCCGACGGCGCGGTCCTGAAGGTCACGGGCGAGGACAACTTCCACCACGAGGGTCCGGCCCGCGTCTTCGAGACCGAAGAGGACGCCATGCGCTACGTCCAAGAGGGGCGCATCGAGTCGGGCGATGTCATCGTCATCCGGAACGAAGGCCCTCGCGGCGGCCCCGGAATGCGCGAGATGTTGGGCGTCACCTCCGCGGTCGTCGGCGCGGGCCACGAGGACGACGTGGCGATGGTCACGGACGGGCGGTTCTCGGGCGCGACCCGCGGGCCGATGATCGGCCACGTCGCTCCGGAGTCGTTCGCGGGCGGACCCATCGGGGCCTTGGAGGACGGCGACCACGTGACCATCGACATCGCCGACCGGACGCTGGACGTGGAACTGTCCGACGAGGAGCTACAGTCGCGGCTGGAATCGCGGGAGGACCCCGAGATGGCATATCAGAACGGCGTGCTGGCGAAGTACGGCGCGACGTTTGGCTCGGCGGCGAACGGTGCGGTGACGAATCCGGGCGTGAAACGCGACGAATAGACGTGTTTTGATTTTGCCGTAGTCCAATAACAAATTCGTATATTATATATAAATAAATTAACATTTATATATGGAAGATTTGATAGAAATTATTAGTTCAAATGCTTTCACTATTCTCAACACTATGCTTCTTGTGTTCAGCTTGATATTTGCGTTTAGGACCCGAATGTTTCAAAAGAAAACTGCTGTCCGTGAATCAATAGAGCAATTGGACGACTATAGAATCAAAATTGGAAAATTCGATTTCAAAATTAAACCGGCTGTTCGGAGATTCAATTATTCTCAAAAAACGACGGTGATAGAATTACAGATATTAAGAACAATTGAGAACCACGATTCTCTTTCTACACCGACCTATGTTCATGCGGATTTAGAGAACGAACATCGTGAATACATTTCTACCCAAATTAATAAAATTGACAGAGTAACATCCGCAAATTTCAGAAATAATAAATCACTAGAAAGAAGACTTGATCGGATATTCATAGAGATGAATACAGCGGACCCTGTTGAATCACGGCATACTTCTGAAATGGCCTGCGTAATAGTCGAAAAATGTGTAAGACGGATTCGACAAGGCGACGTAGAGGAAATAGAACAAATAAGGAATTAGATTAGCGAGCTATACCTCGATTTTCATCAGTTCGTCCGCGCCCTGCTGGAACTCGAAGGGGACCGAGGAGATAGCCGTCTCGTAGCCAGCCTCGGCCAGCGTCTCCCGGAGGTCGTCGAGTCGCGGGTACCGCTTCCCGTCGAAGCGTTCCAGCGGATAGACCCGGACCTCCTCGTTGGCGACGCGAGCCAGTTCCAGCAGCGACTTCCTGTGGAACTCGTGGTCCAGTTTGTCCATGTAGAGGAACATGAGGTGGGCCGACAGGACCAGCGAAAAGGAGTCGTCGGCGTAGGGGAGGTCCGGGAGTTCCGCTTTCACGTACCGGCCGGTGTCGTGGTGGTCGGCGTAGTCGGCGATGAACTCCTCGTAGGCGCGGGTCCAGTGGGCGCGCACGTCCGCCACGTCGTCGTAGAACTCCCAGACGAACTGGTCTTCCACGCCGTCGAACCCCGCGATGGCGGTGTCGATGTCCCGCTCGCACTTCTCGCGGAGTTCGTCCGGCGGGACGTGATAGAGCATGTCCACGCCGACCGCGTCGATGTCCCGGCGGTTCGCTTCGGCGACGAACGCACACGCTCCGCCGGGACAGTCGAGGACGGACTCGCCCTCCCACGCCGAGAGGTCGATGTCGAACATCTTCTCGTACTCCCCCACCGTCCGACCGATGAAGGCAACGTCGTCTATCGCGTACGTTTCCGTGTCACCCATGTATTACATCCCCTACCTTTCGGATTATAAAATTATCCTACGAGACAAGTAGTATAATAGATGCTCTGCTCGATAGCTATAGACTCTGTAGATTCGAATTCCGCCCGACGGAAGGTCTTTTTCGGCCGATTTCTGACGTTATCAATTATCAGAACTGATAATATTACACCACCAAAGCTAAGTTAACTAAACAATACGAAGGTAGTATGGCACGACAGAAAGCGTTCAGTCGAGATGGCGAAGTAAGCGGACAGACGGTGCGGTCGGTCGTAGACGGCGTCGGGCAGTTCTCCAGCGCGTACGAAGACCGGGCGCTCGACATCTTGAACGACCACGGCCTGCCCGAACCCGAGGAGGACGAGTGGTACTCGTGGGGCGCGTACATCGACGCCTTCGAGGACCTCGCGGACACCGTCGGCCCGAAGACCGTCACCAAAATCGGCTCCGAGATTCCCGACCTCGTGGAGTGGCCGCCGACCATCGACAACGTGGAAGGCGCGCTCGCCGCCCTCGACGAGCAGTACCAGAACACCCATCGCGGCGACGAAATCGGTTACTACGACTTCGAGAAGTCCAGCGACAGCGGCGGCGTCATCGAGTGCAAGAACCCCTACCCCGACGCGCTCGACGAGGGCCTGCTGAAGGCCACCGCCGAGAAGTTCAGCGACGACGGCGCGTTCGTCCGCGTCGAACAGACCAGCGACGGCGAGGTCTCGACGTTCCAGATTTCGTGGTAAGTCGCCTCTCCTCGAACGATTAGACAGCGTTTCACCGCGTCTCTCGACTACTGCGGCGACGTGTACTCCATCCCGAGGACCTCCCGAGCGCGCTCGGGGTCGGTGACGACCTCCCGCCCCAGCGTCTCGGCGAGTTCGACCGCCATCTCCACTACCTCGGAGTTCTTCTCGACGAGTTCGTCGCTGTGGGGGTACTTCCAGTAGGCGTCCTCGATACCGACGCGCACGACGTTCGCGCCCGCTATCAGCCCCATCGCCAGCATCGGAAGCCAGTTTCGCCCGCCGGGATAGAGACCGACGACGCTGTTCTCGACCGTCTGGCGCACGTTGTAGATTTCCGAGAGGACCTTGAAGTACGACCACGGGTCGTTGCCCGTCGTCAGCGAGTCGTGGGCACCCGCCCGGATGCAGAGGACGAACGGGTCCCAGACGGCCTCGTGCTGGTCGAAGACGTGGTATTTCAGGTCCCGCAGGACGTGGGTGTCGTACAGTTGGAAGACGGGCTTGACGCCGTTCTCCTCGTAGTACCGGACCGCCTCCGTGATGGACGACAGCGAGTGAAGCGCGCCAGCGCCGAACAGTCCCGGCGGGAGGACGACGCCACCCTGACAGTACTTGTTGCCGTCACCGCGTTCGAGGAGGTCCGCGACGCCCGACACGTAATCCGCGTGAGGACTGACCTCCCAGCCTTGGCTGAAGGTTACCACGTCGCCGCACTCCTCGAACACGGGGTCCAGCAGGTCCACCAGCAGGTCGTTGTCGTTCCACCGCGGGCGACGGTCCTCGTCGCGGGGGTGGACGTGGACCGCCGCGGCACCGGCCTCCACGCTGTCTACCAGTTCCTGAATCTGCTCGCCCTTCGAGTCGGGGACCGCGGGGTAGTGTTCCCCGCCGGGTTGCCACCCCGGACAGGCCGTCTCGATGACGACGGGACTGTCCATCGTGTCGATTTGCTCCTCGTCGTGGACCGGGAAGAACTGCTCGGCGGCCTCCCGCGTGAACGTGCCCGACGGCTCCAACTCGTCGAACGCGAGGTCGTCGTAGAGGTTTCTGTGCAGGGAGTCGCCGTCCGAATCGGAGCTGTCCGGTGCCATAGCGTTCGGAATTGAGCTAACTTTTATTTAATACTTTTTTTAATTAATAATAAGAAATGTCCAGTCTCTCCCGGATTCTCGGACAAATGAGTGAAGCAGTAGAAATAGTCTCTTTTCCATCAAATATGCCAAAATCGTAGTGCTACGCGAGGTTTATAGACTAACAGAGTGAATTGGTAACTGACTGGTTATGGGGAAAGAAAGAACCGAAAACGTGTCGAAAGGGATAATGACAGCAGTAGCCGCGGCAAAGATATCTCAACAAGAAGTCTGGAATATATGGGGCGTACTCTCGATTTTCATCTTAATTCTCACGGTCCATTTGGTCATATTCTGATTGACTGGGCAATTGGAAACTTCGAAAATAGCGATGAAGCACATTCTGTATCTTCTGAAATTAGTTTCTCTCGATAGAACAGTTCGAAGCTTCCAAATAGCCGAGAATCAGGCGGAGTCCCGACGTGAACTGAAAAATGAACTGCGGGGGTTCAGCTGAGTAGTTGAGCGTCCAAGTATTGGAGAGTCGCCTCATCCTCCATCTCTTGGTAGGTCTGGAACGCCGTGTTCTCACGGACGAACTGATCGAGTTCTTCTCGCGGAATCGCTCGGTAGGCGGCGGGAGTTCGCCACCTCCAGCCGCCCGTGTCGAAGAACTCTCCACACGACTGGAAGTTGGTGTACTGTTGCATGAATCGGTCCGAGAAGACGGGTCGGAGAGGGAGCTTCTTGTTCTCGGGAACCCGATCGAGGTAACTGCGGTCTGAAAGCATTGCAATTCAATATAACCGCCAGAAGTTAAAAGGGTTCGCTTACCACGGTGAAAGTGAAACTGGTCAGACTGCGCCCTCAACTACCCTGACCGCCGGATACAGCCACCGCGACCAGAGGAGGTCCAACGGCGTCGGCCACCCGAAGGCGTGTTCGAGCGCGTCGTCGAGCGCGACCAGCACGCCGACCAGCGCGAGCCCGCGATGGCCGACCAGTAGGGACGCGCGAGGAGCGCCACGAGCGCGGCGCACAGGCCGACGAGCGTGATGGCCGCCCCGACAGTCGCGTAGTGCCGCCACGTGAGCGCGAAGCCGACGAGCGCCGCCAGCGTCGGGCCAGCGACAGCCCACGCTTCACGGTCGGTCCCCACCGCCACCACAGGTAGGCGACGTGAGCGCACCAGCCGCGGTAGGTGTAGCCGTTGCACGGACACTCGGCGCCAAGGCTTCCGTCGAGGAGGGCGAACAGCACGCGGTGGTGTGCGAGGTCATCGCGGCCGTCGGTGTACCCCATGAGTAGGTCGAACTCGGCCGCGTTGGCGGGGCCGCACTCGGCGGGTGCGGCCTGCGCTCGCTTCCACGATTTGCTGTACGTCCACCCTTCGGGGAAGGTGAGACGAGGAGGTTCGCCGATGCCCTGAACCGCATCGGCGCGAGCCTTCTCGATGCTCAAGCGCCGTCACCTCCGGTACACTCGGGACAGAACCGCCGCGGGATGCCGCCGCGCGAGGTCTCGGTCGTGAGCCGCGCACCGCAGTCGGGGCAGAATCTCACGGCCGACACCTCCCGTCATCGAGGGCAGGACACTGCTTCTGCTCTCGGTCGATGACGAAGCCGCAGAACTCGCAGACGGTGGTCGCGGGGCCGGACGCACGGCTCACGCTGACCACCTCGATTTGGCGAAAAAGCGGCAAAGAACGCCGCTTTCCTTTATTTTGGAGTGGGACCGCCGAGATTCGAACTCAGGTCCTACCGACCCCATCGGCAGAGGATACCACTACCCTACGGTCCCGCAATGCACTTCGGGTGCAATCAAACAAAAGCCCGTCCCGGAGTTAAGCGCTTCGTTTCGCGTCGAGCGATTTCAGGCGGACTCCTCGTCGCCCTCGTCCGAATCCTCGTTCGCGTCGCGCGGGACCACCAAGTCCCCGTCGTCGCGGACCGCCAGACTCGCCAGCGCGTCGTTCTCGTACACCGCGACGCCGTGCATGCGGCCGATGACGTAGCCGTCGTGGTCCGACTCGACGGTCGCCTTCGACTCGCCGTGGGGCGTGCAGATGTCCGCAATCGCGTCGCCCGACTCGATTACGTCGCCCGCTTCGACGCGGTGGCGCGCGATGCCCGGCGTCTCGGTGTGAGGGTGGACCGCGCGCTTGACGGGGTACTCGACCGGCGGCTCTGGACCGACCGCGCCGGGGTCCGGGTCGCCGGAGAGGAGACCGAGTTCCCGCATGACGTTCCGGACGCCCTCGACGCCAGCCTCGCGCACGTCCTCCTCGACGACCGCGTGGCCGCCCAACTCCGCGGTGAACGCCGGGATTCCCGCGTTGTTCAGCGCCGCGCCCGCGGTCGAACGCTGGAGGTTCTGCTCGGTGTACTCGTCGGCGGCGTACTCGTTGACGACCGGCATTCCGAACGCCTCCGCGAGCGATTCGAGTTCGTCCGCGAGGTCGTGGGCTTCGTCTTCGGTGCGCTCCTCGCCGTAGAGGACCCTATCTCGAATCAGGAACGGCATCGACCCGACGTGGGCGGTGTGGAGGTCCACGAGCGCGTCCGCGGAGTCGGCGAACTCGTCGTAGACGCGCTCGTCCACGAGTTGCTGGACGCTCGGCGGGCGACTGCTCTCGGCGTCGGGGTCCGGGAAGTAGCGGTTCGGGTCCTCGTCGTCGTAGTAGGAGGTCCGGGTGGTGCGGCGCAGGCCCGCGGGGTTGAGGGTCGGGACGCAGACCACGGTGCCCCGGATTTCGGCGGCCAACTCGTCGGTCATCACGTCCTGTGCGACCGCGAGGCCCGTGACCTCGTTACCGTGGATGGCGGCCGTAATCCAGAGTGTCGGACCGTCCTCCTCGCCCTCGGCGATGAGGACGGGGAGTCGTTCGGGGGTACCGGTCGGGAGGTCGGTCACGTCGAGCCACCCGGTCACGAGTTCGCCGGGAACGGACTCAGCAGTTCCGAGTTGCATGACTGGCAGGTGTCCGGGCGGGGTGAAAAAACTGGGTTTGGCGGCAGGCGGGAACTAGAATCGCGGACTCGAACACGGACTTGTGGACTCGAACACCAGCGTATCCAACATCGACTCATCGAACACTGTCCTCCGACCCGGCGTGCGCGGGCGCGGCCACTGGGCCGCGCCCATCGCGCGAGGGAGGGGTCGCGTTCAGGCGACCCCGAGGCTGGGGAGGAGTGAGGTCCGCGGTGGCGGTGCGGTCGCGGTGACTCCATCGCTCAAGCCTGAAGCTAGCTTCACTCTCGTTTTCACCCCGTCTCTCGCACCACTTCGCGTCTTCACTGCCCTCCTCGCGTTTGTACCACGACTCGACGCTCGTTCCTACAGCCTGAGCCAGAAAATTCCAAAAAGCAGAACTACCGACTACACCAGCACACGCTCTAATTCGACCGCCAACCCCGATTCCGCATCGGCGTCCCCGGCCATCGTCCCGAGACAGACCGCGGCGTCGTCGGGCGTGAAACAGGCGACCAACTGGCCCGACTCCGCGTCCTCGGCCTCGATGACGCCCGGTGCGTACACCTGCGCGCCCCGCGCGACCTCCTCGGCCGCGCTCGGCGCGATGGTGACTGCGGGGAGATGGGAGAGCGCGCGCTCTGCGGGCCGGACGACCTCCCGGAGCCAGTCGTCCTCGCCCTCCTCGTGCCAGCGCGCGAGGCCGTCCGCGAACTCCTCCATGGTCACCAGCGTCGCGTCGTCGAAGGGGTCGGTCGCGGTCCGGCGCAGGTCGCCCATGTGCGCGCCCGTGCCGAGCGCGAGGCCGAGGTCGTGACAGAGCTTCCGGATGTAGGTCCCGCTCTCGCACCGGATTCGCAGGAGGGCCTGTCGGTCTTTTACCTCTAGCACGTCGAGGTCGTGGACCTCCCGGACGCGGAGTCGGCGAGCGACCGCGCTCTTCTTCGGCGGTTTCTGGTAGAGCGGTCCCTCGAACTCCGCCGCGATGGCCTCGATGTCGCCCGGAGGTTCGTCGTGGAGTTCCAGCACCGCGACGTACTCCTTGGCCCCTTCGAGGAACACCTGCGAGAGGCGGGTCGCCGCGCCGGTCAGCGTCGGGAGACAGCCCGTGACCTTCGGGTCCAAGGTTCCGGCGTGGGCGGCTTGGTCCACCTCTGCCAAATCGCGGACCCACGCCGCGACCTGATGGGCCGAGGGGCCGGGCGGCTTGTCGAGGTTCACGACGCCGAAGGCGAGCAGTTCGTCGGGGGTCCGTTCGTCCGGTGGTCCGCGGAGCATGGGGGTCAGAAGTCGTAGTTCGCGTCCACGGGGTACTTGCCTTCGTCGGTCTCGGGGTCGTACTCGTCGATTGCGGTCACGAGCATGTCCAGCACCGCGGGAGCGTTCCACCGCGCGGTGTTGACCGAGAGGTCGTAGATGGTGAGGTCGGTGATGTCGATGCCGTAGTACTCCCGGTAGCGCTCGGCCTCGCTCCCCTGTCGGGCCGCGGTCTCCTCGCGGGTCTCCTCGACGGCCTTCTCCTCGCGGTCGGCGATGCGCTCGGCGCGAACGTCGAGGGGCGCGTCGAGCCAGATGCGGAAGTCGGCGTGGTCGCCCGCCAGCCACCCGGCGAGGCGGGATTCGAGGACTACGTCGTCGCGCTCGGCCGCGATTTGCTGGAGGCGACGGTCCAAGTCGCGGTCTATCTGGTCGTCCTCCTCGGCGAGTTTGTTGAACTCCAGCGTCGTGTAGTCGCGCTCGTCGGCCAACTCGCGGAAGATGTCTCCGCCGCTGATGTGGTCGTAGCCGAGCGTGTCCGCCAACTCCGAGGCGGTCGTACTCTTGCCGCTACCCGGTGGTCCGGAGACGGTAATTAGCATATCTCCACTCGGAGTGGAGGTATGAAAGAGGTTTTGAACTTCGCTGGCGGCTTGCGGACGACAGTTCTGAAGCTAGTGTCTTCGACAAATTCTGAGCGACGAGAAGAACGCGCACTGATGGAAAACGAACGCGAGCCGACCGACGGAACTGCCCGGCAAAAAACGACCGCGAAGATGGAATCCCGACCCTTCCGACAACCGCCTTACGTCGGCGTGGTCTGGATGTTCAGCGACTTCCGGATGAGCTGGGTCAGGCTCATCGAGCAGAGGAAGTACCAGATGATCCACATCTGCATCGGGCCGAGGACCTTCGCCCGCCACGTCGCCTCGCCGATGAGCGGCGCGACGATTCGGGTCTCGCCAGCCGCGACGTGGCCGTCGAGGACCATCCAGTATATCCAGAGGAAGACGGGGATGGTGACGAACATCGTCCAGACCATCGGGCGGAACTGCTCTTTGAACATGCCCAACTGGTCGCCCATCGCGTCCATCTGCTCCTCGCGAATCTCCTCGAGCGCCTCGTCGTCGCCGCGCTCGCGAGCGTCCTTGCGCTTGTCCTGAATCTTCTTCATGCGCTCCTGATAGGCGCTCATCTTGTCCATGTCCATCAGGTTCGCTTGCAGGAGGGTGCTGAACAGGCCGGTCAGGAGCGCGACGACCAACACGACGACGTAGAAGGGCAACACGCTATCGACGGGACCGATGAATATCTCGACCGTACTCCCCACGACGTTGCGCACCGGCTGTTGAGAGTAGCCGAGGAACAACCCGCCAGCGCCGACCGCGGCGAGTTTGTCCCACGTGGTCCACGACGACTCCTCGGAATCGACATCCGCGTCGTCGCCGTCCGTGGTCGGCGTCTGGGTCGTACTCGGTACGTCGTCGTCCAACGCCGTCTCGACGGCGTCGGGGTCGGCGAGTCGGAACTCGTCGCCGACGCTCTCCAACACGTCCTTTTCGATGAGTCGGCCCCACTGCCCGCTGGTGAGGGCGTCGTTAACGTCGGCCCACTCGATTCGTTCGGAGCCGCCGTCGGTGCGGTCGTAGACGACCGCTAGGGCGTCGGCCATCGCCGAATCGTCGGCGATGAGCGACTCGATTTTGTCCGCGGTCCGTGCCATTGTGACAGATTTGGAATCCCCCGGTTAATCAAGTTTCGCTCTCGTGCGCACGGAGCGAGGAGTACGAGGAGTTTCCGGTGGGTCGCTCGTCGCCGCGGACGAGGAGGGCCACGGGTCGTCTCCGGCACCGACCGTACGCGGCCAGAGGAACTAAATAGGGACTCTCGGACCGTTTCGTATGGACCGCCGAAGAGTTCTTGCCGTGGCCAGCACGGCCGTGCTGCCGTCACTCGCGGGGTGTCAAGTGTTCGGCGGAGGGCTCGACACCGAACCGGCCGCCTTCGGCGACGTTTCGCTCTCGGGACCGAGCGAGGTCGGCGTCGGCGAGGAGTTCTCGCTGTCGGTCGCGGCGAGGAACGCGGGCGGCGAGGCGGGGACGTTCACCGGCACGCTGACCCGCGACGACGGCGACCCGGCTGATAGCGATTCGACGGACGACAACTCCAACCACCCCGCCCCGGACGACACCGAGATTCGAATCTCGAACGTGGCGGCCTCCGAGTCCCGGAGCGTCGAGGTCGGCCCCTTCTCGCTGTCGCACGCTGGCCACCACCAGTTCCGACTCGCCGGGCGCGACGCCACCCACACCGTCTCGGCCGCGACGCAGGCGCTCCCCGGCGGCCAGCGGTTCGCCTTCGCCGACGGATTAGCGGTGTCGGTCGCCGCTCCGACCTACCACCGCGCGCTGTTCGTGGACGGGCCGGACGGTCGGGGCCTCCTCGTCGCGGGCGAGACGCGGGACGAAGACGCCGAGAGCGAAGACGCCGAGAGCGAGGGCGACGAGGAGTCGATTCTCGCCGTCGTCGAAGTCTGGATGGAGAACCGGACCGACGCGCCGATGCCGACCGGCCCGTCGTCGTTCGACGTGCCCGGCGGCGGGGTCGTCGCCACGCTCGACGGCGCGGCGGACGGTCTCGCGTCGCTGGACGGTATCGAGGGCGACACGTGGGCGCACGCGACAGCGAGAGCAGTTCGGCAGGCGACGCCGAGAGCGGTGCGACAGACGACGGCGAGGACGGTACGGAGAACGAGGGCAAGAACGGGGCCTCCGACTCCGTGCCGGAGGTCCGCTGGCAGTTCGAGTCGGCCGACCTCCCGGCGTTCTCGGTCGCCGACCTCTCGGTTCCGACCGAGACCGAACTCGGGACGACGCTCTCGGCGAGCGCGACCGTCGGGAACTCGGGGGCGGCGTCGGGCACCTACCGCGGCGTCTTCGAGCGCCGGTCCGCCGACGAGACCGCGTGGCAGGCGCGCGAGACCGTCGAACTGGAACTCGCGCGCGGCGAGCGCCGGACGTGGACGACCGAGTGGACGCCCCCGGAAGCGGGCCGGGCGGAGTACCGCCTCCGGCCGAAAAGTGCCGTCGAGACCGCGAGCGTCCTCGCGGCCGAGCGCGGCCTCGGCGAGACGTTCACGACGCCCGACGGCGCGGCGCTCCGCGTCACCGTCGGGACCGACCGGTTCGACGGCTTGCTGGGGTCGTACATCTACGACGACGGCGCGAGCGAGACGTACCGCGCGCCGACGAGCAAGACGTTCGCGTTCGTCCGCGTCGAGGCGAGGAACGCGACCGACGAGCCGATTTCGCTCCCCGGTCCCGCTCGGTTCTCGGTCGCGGTGGACGACGAGTCGTACCGGGTTTTCCACCAGTCCTCGGCGGGGACGACCTTCGGGTCGCCGGTCGATGGCCCGTTCTACGCGCCGACTGGCGAGTACGACGCCGAGGCGACGACGTGGGGTTGGTTGGTGTTTCAGGTCCCGGCGGAGACGACGGTCGGCGACCTCGCGGTGCGCTGGTCGCCCTCCGATGACGTGGGTGCGACGTGGCGGCGGTGAGTCGTCCGGTGGGGAAATACCACTTTCAAAGCGTCGAAGATGGCCGAAAAGAGCGGCGTCGTCTCCGAATCGGCACGGACGAGCAGGAGTCAGGCGTTCGCTTCGATGGCGTCCTGCACGTCGTCCCAGACCTCGTCGGGGGTCTGCTCGCCGTCGATGCGGACCAGTCGGCCCTCGTCGTCGTAGAACTGGACGACTGGCTGGGTGTTCTCGTCGTAGACCCGGATGCGCTCGCGGGCGGTCTCCTCGGTGTCGTCCTCGCGCTGGTAGAGGTCGCCGCCGCACTCGTCGCAGACGCCTTCCTCCTCGGGCGGGTTGAAATCGACGTGGTAGGTCGCGCCGCACTCCTCGCAGACGCGGCGGCCGGTTAGTCGGTCCACCAGTACGTCCTCGTCCACGTCGAGGTAGAGGACGGCGTCGAGGTCGGTCATCTCCGAGAGGGTTTCGGCCTGTTCGAGGTTCCGGGGGTAGCCGTCGAGGACGTAGCCGTCGGCCTCCGACAGCGCCTTCTCGACGATTTCGTTGACGACCACGTCGGGGACGAGTTCGCCTTGGTCCATGTACTCGCCCGGCGTGTCGTATTCGAGGTCGAGATGGCCGATGTCCATCCCCTTGTTGGCGCGAAGCGCGTCGCCCGTCGTGACGTGTTCGACGCCGAACTCCGAGACGATGCGGTCGCTTTGGGTCCCTTTGCCTGCGCCCGGTGCGCCCAGTATCAGAATGTGCGGGTCCATGTGTCTGAAGTTGCGTCGCCCACATATAAAGGTCTTAAAGAAGCGGAACAAGGGATGCGGTGAGTGAACAGTTGACAGCAAATGTCGCGCGCCCCGGCAGGTTTTTGATTTGGCCCTGATTACTCACGGGACATGCTCACGGTGCGGGCCCCGGCGACGAGTGCGAACCTCGGCAGTGGCTTCGACGTGTTCGGGGCGGCGCTGGGCCACCCCGCGGACGTGGTGCGCGTCGAGCGCGCCGACGAGACGACCATCTCCGTGACCGGCGCGGGTGCGGAGTACGTCCCGACCGACCCCGCCGAGAACACGGCGGGCGTGGTCGCCCGCGAACTCGACGCGCCCGCCCACATCCGAATCGACAAGGGCGTCAGGCCGTCGTCTGGACTGGGTTCGTCGGCCGCCAGCGCGGCGGGCGCGGCGGTCGCGCTCAACGAACTCTACGACCGCGGCCTCTCGCGCGAGGAGCTAGTGTGGCTGGCCGCGGAGGGCGAAGCCGTCGTCTCGGGCGACGCCCACGCGGACAACGTCGCGCCCTCGATTCTCGGTGGGTTCACCGTCGTCACCGACGGCGGCGTCACGACCATCGACGCCGACCTGCCGGTCGTGGTCTGTCTGCCCGACATCGTGGTCTCGACCCGCGACGCCCGCGGCGTCGTCCCCGAGACGGTCGAGATGGACCAACTGGTCGAGACGGTCGGCAACGCCTCGACGCTGGTCGCTGGCATGGCCCGCGACGACCCGGAACTGGTCGGGAGGGGGCTGACCGACCCGGTGGTGACGCCCGCCCGCGCCGAACTCGTGGACGGCTACGACGCCGTTACCGAGGCGGCCCGCGAAGCGGGCGCGACCGGGGTCACGATTTCGGGCGCGGGTCCCGGCGTCTTGGCGGTGTGTCGCCACCGCGGCCAGCGCCGGGACGTGGCCGCCGCGATGGTCGGAGCCTTCGAGGAGACCGGGGTGGACGCCCGAGCGTATCAGACCGAACTCGGCGCGGGCGCGACGTTCTGTCGGGACGACTGCTGACGAGTTCCGTCGGCTATTCGCTCGCTCGCTCGTGGTAGCCGCGCCGACGAGAGCGACCGCCTCGGTTCCGGCGGCCGCCGTGGCCACCGCGTCCGACGGGGAATATATTCGGGAGAGAGCGCATGGTCGCGCCGCTGCTCGGTTCGAACAGACGCAGTACCCACTGCTCCGAACCACCATGACAGAGACCATCGACCCCGCGACCAGTCTCGGACAGCTCGTCAGGGAGAACCCCGAGTTCGCGTCCGTCTTCGAATCGCTCGGCATCGACTACTGCTGTGGCGGCGACACACCGTTAGAGCGAGCCTGCGAGGAGACCGACCTCGAACTCCGGTCGGTCCTCGACCGGTTGGCCGACGCCGAGTCAGCCGGGTCAGACGGGACGGGCGCGTCCGCGGAGTCGCTGTCGGAACTCGTCGACGACGTGGTCGAGACCCACCACGACTACCTCCGGTCGGAACTCCCGTCGCTCGAACGCGTCGTCCGGAAGGTCGCCCGCGTCCACGGCGACTCCCACCCCGAACTCCACGAAGTCGAATCGGAGTTCCTCGACCTCAAGGACGAGGTCACCCACCACATCGAGGACGAAGAGGAGAACGTCTTTCCCGAACTTCTGACCCTCGACGGCGAGACCCCGCCCGCGGACGCCGACGAGGAGGCCATCCGGGAGGCCATCGACCACCTCGAATCGGAACACGACGCCGCGGCGTCCAGTCTCGAACGGATTCGAGACCTGACCGACGGCTACGAGATTCCCGACGACGCCTGCACGAGCTACCGGAACATGCTCGACCGCCTCCAGATGCTCGAAAAAGACATGCACCAGCACGTCCACAAGGAGAACAACGTGCTGTTCCCCGAAGCCGAGGAGCGACTCGCCGCGTAGCCTCCTCGTCACGACGCGCCGGAAGCGGTTCAGTTCCGCCGTCCGATTCCGGTCAGTTTCCGCGACCCTGCAACTGCTCTTCTTCCGGCAGGTCGGCGTTGGCCTCGCCCTTCATGCCCGAACCGATGTCCTTGCTGATGGACGCCAGCCGCTCGGGGTCGTCCCAGTTGTTCGTCGCCTCCACGATGGCGTCGGCCATCTCCTCGGGGTCCTCGGCACCGAAGATACCCGACCCGACGAAGATGCCGTCACAGCCGTGGTGCATCATCAGCGCGGCGTCGGCGGGCGTGGCGATACCGCCCGCCGCGAAGTTGACGACCGGCAGGCGACCCTCGTCGGCCGTCTCGTGGACGAGGTCCGCGGGGGCCTCGATGTCGCGGGCGAAGGCCTCGCGCTCTTCCTTCGTCATGCCCTCTATCTTGCGAATCGCGCCCTTGATGTTGCGCTGGTGGTGGACCGCTTGGTTCACGTCGCCGGTCCCGGCTTCGCCCTTCGTCCGAATCATCGCCGCGCCCTCCTCGATGCGGCGCAGGGCCTCGCCGAGGTTGCGGGCACCGCAGACGAAGGGACTCGTGAACTCGCGCTTGTCGATGTGGTAGCGGTCGTCGGCGGGCGTCAGTACCTCCGACTCGTCGATCATGTCCACGCCGACCGCTTCCAGAATCTGGGCCTCCTTCGTGTGGCCGATTCGGGACTTGCCCATCACCGGGATGGACACCTCGTCGATTATCTCCTCTACGTCCGCGGGGTCGGCCATCCGCGCGACGCCGCCGCGCTTGCGGATGTCGGCCGGGACGGCTTCGAGCGCCATCACCGCGACCGCACCCGCGTCCTCGGCGATGCGGGCCTGCTCGCGGTTCACCACGTCCATGATGACCCCGCCCTTCTGCATCCGCGCGAATCCGCGCTTGACGAGTTCGCTGCCTCGCTTTAGCTCCTCGATGTCGGTTTCTTCGGCCATGTCTGGAGACTCAGGACGCGACGGGTTAATTTGTACCGATTACCCACGGGGTTCTGATGTCCCCACGCGGTTCTGGTGGTCCACCCACGCGGTTCTGGTGTCCTCCTCACGGAGTTCCCGGCGTCCGACGGCCGATACCGCCAAAGCTTTGCGCCGGAAGTGAGACGGGTCGGGTATGCTTCCCGACCGCGCCGACCTCCCGCGCTACCTCGCTCCGTTACCGGAGTCCGTAGAGGACTTCGCGTTACGGTATGCGTGGGTCATCGTCGCGGTCAACCTCGCCGGGACCGCCTTCGGCTTCTGGTACTACGGCTTCCACCCCCTGCCGCTCGACGGCCCGCTCATCACGTGGCAGTTCGCCGCCGAACCGCCCGTCATGTGGCCGTTCGTCCCCGACAGCCCGGTGGCGACGTTCTTCATCGCGGCCAGCCTCGCGCTCTGGAAACTCGGGCGGAACTCCGAGGTCGTCAACGCCTTGGCCTTCTTCGGCTGTCTCAAACTCGGCCTCTGGACACCGTTCACGCTGTTGGCGTTCATGGATGGCTTCTCGTACAACTCCGTGCTGATGTACAACTTCCTGTTCTGGAGTCACCTCGGGATGGTCGCCGAGGCGTTCCTGATTCACCGCTACAGCGACTTCCCGGTCGGTGCCGTCCTCGTCGCGGTGGTCTGGTACGGCTTCAACGACGTGGTGGACTACTTCCTCCCCATCGTCGGCACGCCCCACCATACCACGCTGCCGGGCCAAGAACTGCTGGAGACCGGTTTCATGTCCCATCCCTCGCCGACCCACGAAATCGCCGCGGCCGGTGCGGTCGTGATTACGTACGCCGCGATTTTCCTGTCGCTGGCGACGCGGGTGAAGAAGCTAGAAGTCGGCCGGTAATCAGTTCGTTTCGGCGTCTTTCAGAGTCTCGGCTCCCAGTTTCACCGCTTACTTTCCGGAGACGCCTCCGTTTCACTCCGGCGTCTCCCCGTTCGCGTGCGCTCGGACCCACAACTCCCCGATTCTGGACAGGCGCGTCCGGTAGGACTTTCCATGCTCTTCCTGCTCGATGTAGCCCTTCCCGCCGGGACCGAGCCTATCGACGTTGTAGATGACCTTCGACCGGAAGCTGTCGGTGTACTCCTCGTCGAGTTCGCTCGCGAGGGCGTCGGCGAGTTCCGACACCGACTCGAACTCGCCCTCCTCGCCGAGTTTGAACAGGATGACCTCCTCGAAGGGCTTGACGTTCGAGAACGAAGCGACGGGCAACTCCACGATGTGGCCGCCCCGAATCTCCTTCGCGCCGATGGTGGTGCCCCGCTCGTCGAACTCCGCGAGGAGGTCCCGCGCGCTGTCGAGGCGGTCGGTCACCCGGTCGTCCTCGACGCCTTCTTCGAGGTCTTCGAGGAGGTCCATCTGGCGGCGCAACTCCTCGGCGAGTTCGGTTTCGAGGTACTTCTCCGGGGCGGTGTAGTAGGTGTGAATCTTCTCGCGGTCCTCCTCGCGCTCGACCATCACGGAGTGGGCCGCCGTCGCGAAGGCGAAGCTGACAGTCCGGGGCATCGAGGAGATGTTCACCCAGACCTCCCGACCCTCGTCCAGTTCGGCGTTGATGAGGTCGTAGGCCTGCTCGAAGGCGGCGTCGTAGTCGTACACGTCGGCGACGACCACGCGCTCGGTGGTCGCGCCCAGTAGATTCCGGAAGTCCTGTTCGAGTTTTTGCGAGAGGTTCCGGGAGTACTCGACGTTGGCCTCGCTCCCGACCGCGCCCTCCAGCAGGATGACGCGGTCCACGTCCAACTGGTCGCGCACGAGCGGCGCGATGAGCCGGTCGTAGTCGAAGCCGACCGGGACGATGTGGGTCTGCATGTTCGATAGTTAGGTGGGACGTTTATTAATGTCTTCAAGTGAGATATTGACTGTTCTTTTCCCTGCAAATTCGTTTTAGAACCGCTTCCTAATCCGTGTACTTGGATTGGAGGTTTTGCAAATAGTCCCGACCTCCCTCTACTATGTCAGCCGCTATAATTATAGTTAAGGTAGAGAATAGATGTACAAGTATAATGCCAAAAGTAAGTATTAGTAGATTCCCATCTGCTGCTTCGACCACGGATTCACCACTATTTGATTCTGATGCTTTAATCCACAGAAACCCAATAATAACGCCAAAGTGAGGGGCGTAATAAATAATCTGCTCTAAAACCCACCAGCCCTCATATTGCCTATAGTCTTCGTCTATGAACATTCCGACGGAGTAAAAAATCCCTATCGCAATAGATGTAAAGAAAGCTAGTGTCGGGTTGATCGAAGGCGCATAGAAAACTAAAGCATTGTAGATGGCGAATAACAAACCCGAAAGGGACAACGCAAAGAGAATATAAGTCGCTGTAAGGAATGGAGATTCGATTTTTAAAGCTTGAGATGCTTCATCTACTGCTTGATTAATAATTACGAGCCCTACAATCACGAATATTACCAAACTACTCACAAGGCCTACTTCAATCTCACTTGTTGGCACATCTTTGAATTGTAGAAAATAGAAAGTTACTGCAGCAAAAACACCGATAATTGTAAATAATTCACTGTTCTCTTTTAGAAACAAATTCAGGGATCGGGGATTTTGGTGGCTCTCTTGGGATACGTCTGATTCCTTCACCTGCTTTGAATACTCATCCCACTGCTTTTCCCATTCTCGTTCATCCATATTCTTCACGTATAAGCTATCTCATAAATATTCACCTCTACTCAACCGATATCTGAGAACAGGGTCATTTGATCACTCTCGCAGAGAACCGCCACCTTTACCCACCACTCCCGCACCACTCACACCCGAATGAGTCTCCGAAGCGCCGTCGCCGCTCCGTTCCAGCAGAAGGGCCGCGAGTCGATGCCCGAGAGCGAGTTCGTCGTCGCACTGTCGCTGGACCGGGACTGGTTCTCGCCTGACCAAGCCGAGCGGCTCATCGACGTGGCGACCGGACAGGGCCTTCTGGACCGCGAGGAGGGCGAGGTCGTCGCGGCGTTCGACCCGAGCGAGGTCGAGATACCCGAGGAGTTCGTCCCCGACGAGTCCATCCTGCAGGAGCAGTCCACCTTCGAGAAGCTCCTCGACAAGGTGGTCTCGGCCGGGACCGACAAGCAGACCGCGGTGGCCGAAATCAACGAGTTGCAGGGGCGACTCGGCGTGACCATCGAGGCCGCCGCGGTGGTGTACGCCCGGCGGCGCGGCGTGGACGCCAGCGCGGAGGCCGCCGAGGCGCGCGAGGAGTTGCGAGGCGACTGAGAAGCGCAGGTGGTTTTCGGACGGCGGGTCTCGACACGAACTGGAACAGCGGTGCAATCGTCCACGGAGTCGTCAGAAACAGGTGCAATCGTCGGGAGTCGTCGGAAACAGGCTTTAGAAGCCCCCGCCCGCTCGCGGTCGCCCTGCGACATCTCCGACGGACGTAGTTGCGTCGGAGAGGGGTCGCAGAGGCGACTGTCATGAACGCGAGCGGGCGGCCCCTTCATCCACCCAGACGGGAGTTAGTGAGGGCCACGTCCTCCCCAACCGACTGCGTTACTCACTCCGCTTCGCTCCGTTGCGTTACTCATCCCTCGCGCGAACTGGCGCGGCCACTCGCAGGCCGCGCCAGCGCGCGCCGAGCGTGTGCCGGTGGTCTGTGTCACCGGGCGTGTACCGGTGGTCCGTGTCGCCAGCGCGCTCCATCTCCGACCGATTCGACGCGACCGAAAGCCGAAGGCTGATTCGCTCGCGGTGCGAGGCTTCGGGCATGGTCGAGGACCGAACTACCGACGGCAAGCGCATCGCCCAACTGCTCTCCTCGGAGGTGTCGAGCCGCGAGGACTCTGGACTCGACGGGCTGGAAGTCGTCAACGCCGACGCCGACGTGGAGCCGTCGGCCGAGGGCGAACTGGCCTACGAGATAGCTCGCGGCGAGGAGATTCTGGCCGACGTGTACGTCCACGACGACCGCGCCCGTGTCGAGTTCCGCGAGCGAGCGGACGCCGCGGCCGAGACCGCCGAGGAGGTCGGCCTGCGCGTGCGACCCAAAGCGACCCGGCCGCCCCGGACGCTCGTGTTCGTGGAAGACGGCGCGGAGGTCAAGCGCGCGACGGACGTGTTCGTCGCGGTGCTATAGGGTTTTCAGGAGTCCGGGGAGTTCGGCGGCCAGCGAGTCGCGCTCGACGTGCGCGTCGGCATCGGGATGCGGGTCCGGGCCGCCCTCGAAGACGACCTGAATCGCGCGGAGTCCGGCGTTGCGCGCGCCCTCCACGTCGGCCTCGGGGTCGTCGCCGACGTAGACTGCGTTCTCGGGGGCGACGCCGAGGTCCGAGAGGACCGCCCGAAACGCGCGCTCGTCGGGCTTTCCGGCGTCGAGGTCGCCCGTGACGACCACCGCGTCGAAGTTGTCCACCCAGTCGAAGCGGTCGAGTTTGCTCGTCTGGGCGTCCGTGGGACCGTTGGTGAGCAGGCCGAGCGCGTACTCCTCGCGGAGGTCCGCGAGCAGGCCCGCCACGCCCTCGACCGCGATGAGCGAGTCGGCGACCTTCTCGCGGTAGGCCGCGGCGAGTTCCTCGGGGTCCGTCTCGCTGTCCTCGGGGAGGATGTCGGCGAAGATGGGCGTGCGGTCCGGACTGTCGAGGTGCCGGGAGTGGGCTTCGAGGTACTCCTCGCGCGAGAGGTCGGGCGCGCCGACCGCCGCGGTGGCGTCGTCCAACACGGCCTGCCGGGGCCGGTCGGGAACCGTCAGCGTGTAGTCGAAGTCGAAGACGACGGCTGAGAGTGTCACGGGCCGGTCTACTCGGGACACCCCCTTGAGGGCTACGGGAGCGACCGAGCAACGCGGGCGCTCGGAATCTGTTCCCCTCTCTTCTTTTCGGTCGCTCGGACCCTCCTCGTCTTGTCGTCTCCGTCGCTTGGCCTGTCCTCGTCTTCTCCTCTCCGTCGCTCAAACCGTCCTGTCGCCTTTCCGGCGCGTGCGGGCGCGACCCTTCGTGGTCGCGCCCATCCGCGCGAGGGACGAGCGAACGAAGTGCCCGAAGGGTACGAGTGAGCGAGGAGGTTGGGGAGGTGTGAGGCCCGCGGTCGCGGTGCGGTGCCGTGCGGTTGCGGTGCGGGGCGGTCAACTCCGTGGTGTCGGCATCAGTGCGGTTCGCGGTCGCGGTGCTGTTCGCAGTCGCGGTGCTGTTCGCAGTCGCGGTCTCGTCGTTCGCAGTCACTCGCTTCGCGTCGCCATCGAACCGGACAGACAGATAGCTGAACAAGAAAGCAACCAAAACCATCGCCAAAAGATTCTACATCCACTGAAAGAAAATACGAAACCACTTCCACCGCGCAAGGACAAGAGCCATGTCGGACCCACCGCAACCGCCGGTATGACCTGCTTCGACCGCCTTCGCGAGCGAATCCGGCGGACTGAGAGCCTGCTGGCGGTGGGGCTGAACCCCGACCGCTCGCGGCTCCCCGACGACTGCCGGGCGTACGACTACCCCCGGCGGGCGTTCGCGCGCCGCATCGTGGACGCGACCCACGAGGAGGTCGCGGCCTACTCGGTCAGTCCGGCCGCCTACGCCGACCGGGACGGCTGGACCGCGCTGGCCGAGACCGTCGCCTACGCGCAGGGTCGGGGCGTGCCGGTCCTCCTCGACGGCAAGTACGCCGACCTGCCGAGTTCGGACCACCCGACCGCACGGGCGGACCTCCTCGGCCGCGCGGACGCCGTCACGGTCTCGCCATACTGCGGTCGCGCGGCCGTCCAGTCGGCGCTCGACGCCGACTGCGGCGTCTTCGCGGTCTGCCGGACGCCCAACCCCGGCGCGGCCGACCTTCAGGACCGCGAAGTTGCGACCGAGGGAGGCGACGGGGAAATCGAGGATAGCGACGACGAGGAGGCTCCCGAACCCACGGTCGCCGACCGCGTGGCGGACCTCGCGGTGTCGTGGGCCGCGGAGACCTCGACGGGCGACGCCGCGTCGTCCGACTTGCGGGGCGACGTGGGCCTGCTGGTCGGCGGGTCGAGTGACGTTCTCGAACGCCTCCGCGAGCGCGCACCGGACCTGCCCTTCTTCGCGGTCGGCGGGGCGCGCAACGACCCCGAAGTCGCCGCTCACGTCGCGCCAGAGGAGGGACCGTCGGCAGGCGTCGGACTGGTCGAAGCGACTCGGGAAGTCCTCTACGCGGGCGAGACCGCCGGGCGAGGGCGGCGTCGCGGGCAGGACGACTACGCCGCGGCGGCGGGGCAAGCGGCGCGACGGCTCGCGAGGCAACTGAACCGGAAGCGATGACCGCGACTCCCGCTCGGACGTTCGGCCCGCAGACGTTCGGCGCTCAGAACCGCATCACTTCGTCGTCGTCGAGGTCGTCGGGCTGGACCTGCCCCTCGTCGCGCCCGCCACGCTGGATGGTCGCGGCGCACTGCGCGCAGAGGGCGTTCTCCTCGTCCCAGTGGTTCTCGCAGGCGAGCGTCCCGCAGTTGGGACACGAGTGTTCGGCTTCGTTCTGCTCGCAGATTTGACAGAGGCCAGTGACACTCATGGGGTTCTCACTCGATTTGGCTACGGTTTCGAGGCGTATGAGTGTGTGGGAGAATCAGTCATGGTTCGGGAGGAGGTTGTTCAGGAGGAGAGCCGCCGGAAGCGGTAGTTGGAGTGCGAGCGGTTCTCCGGGACCACACAACTGCGTCCAACCGCGCTGTAGCCGACGACGAGGAGTCACCGCAACGCACGGCACCGCGCCGTGACCGCGCCGCGACCGCACCGCGCCGCGACCGCACCGCGACCGCGCCCCGAACCTCCCCGCGTGCGAACGCGGCCGCGCAGTACCGCGAGCGCGGCCGCGTTCACGGCGCGTCCCGTGGTCGGTGCAATCGAGCGCACTCCGCGGTTCGGGCCAGTAGCGCGTCCGATATCGGAGAGAACCGCGAGTGAGACGCCGAGGAGAAAAGCCGGTCCCGCAGTCAGTCGTCGGTCAACTCGTCGCGGAGCGTCGCCACCTCGGCCACGCGTTCGGCGTGGGCGTTGTGCTGGTGGATGGACTCGTCGTTGCTCTGTTTCATCGTCACCACGGCGTCGTCGGGCAGGTCCGGGAACTCGCTCACGACGCCCTCGGCCATGTCGCGCACGCAGTCCTCCACGAACTTCGCGTTCGCGTGGGCCTCGAAGGTCATGTGGTCCTCGTCGGGGCGCTTGGCGAGGTTGTAGATGCGGGCGCTCATCGAGTCCCGCGCCACCTCGATGATGTCCGCGAGGTTCGCCTCGGGCGCGCCCTCGCTCTCGACGGTCAGGGTCGCGTGGCCGCGCTGGGAGTGGCCCGCCTGCGGGACCTCCTGCAAGAACTCCCGGACCTCTTCTTCGCCGACGCCGAGGTCTTCCAACTTTTCGCGGGCGGTCTGGCCCATCATGCCCTGCGAGCAGGGACAGACCGTCATGCCGGTGACGCGAGCGCCGATCTCCTCGCGGGTGCCCTCGTCGGTCGCGGTGGCGCTGGCGATGATGTCGGCAGTCGCCTGCGTCGGTCGGTCGCTCTCGGGCGTCCGGTCCTTTATCATGTACTCGGCTTCCATCTGGACCTCGGCCTTCGAGGTGTAGTCGTGTTTCTCCAGCAGTCGCTCGGCGGCCTCGCCGCACACGTCCTCGACGCGGTAGGTGGGTTCGCTCACCGCGTCCTCCAGAATCTCGTCGACGACCTCCATGTTGCGACTCATGTCTGCGCCCTTCCGCCAACTGGGCAGGTCCACCATCACTTCGAACTCCGCGGTCAACACGATGGGCCGCTTGTCGGGGCGGGCGAGTTCGACTAGCTTCTTGACGCCCGTCACGCCGACTCGGTTCAGCCCGACGGTCACGTCGGGTTCCGAGGCCTGCACGTCCGGCAGTTGCTCGTCCATTATCCCATCCTAGCGAATCCCTCGGATTAGGACTTTCCTTTCCGGAAAGGCTCGGCGAGGAGGTCGGACGGCTCTCTCAGTCGAGTTTCCCGAGCGCCTCGAAGAAGTCGCTGGACGGTTCGGCGATGCGGGTCGGTTCCGGGTCCGCACGAACCCGCACCGTCTCGGGCATCTCGAACTGCTTGCGGGTGCTGTCGGCGCTCACGTAGCCGACCGCCGCGCCCGTCGCTCGAATCTCGACCGCGCTGTCGCTGGGTATCACGAGCGGCGGCATCGACTCGGCGGCACACATCTCCGTAACGACCAGCGCGTCGGTGTCGGGATGGACCAGCGGCCCGCCCTCGCTCAGGTTGTACGCGGTGCTTCCGGTCGGCGTCGAGACCAACACGCCGTCGCCGTGCCCGGCGTTGAACACGCGGTCGTCCACCCGGACTTCGTAGTCGAGGCCCTCGCCGTGGCCGCGCTGGGGTCCCTGCACGACGATTTCGTTCAGCGCGGGGTGGACCGACCAGTCGCCCTCGCCCTCGGCCCGCAGTCGGGGCACCTCCCGCGAGGGAATCGTGTCGGTTTCGCGGTACCCGGCGACGACGGCCTCGACGGTCTCGACCGCGTCGTCCGGCCGGACCCCGTTCAGGAACCCGACCTCGCCCAAGTTCACGCCCAGAATCGGCGTCGGTCCCGCCCCGCGGGCCGCGAACAGGAAGGTGCCGTCGCCGCCGATGGAGACCACGAGGTCGCAGTCGTGCATCTCCTCGACGGGCGACCCCTCGCGGTCCAACCGCTCGGCGGTCGCGTCGTCCAGCCGAATCGACACCTCGTCCGGTAGCGTGTTGCGTATCTCCTCGGCCAGCAGGGCGGCCCGCGAGTTGCCCTTCTGGGCGACGATGCCGACTCTCATCAGTGGCAGTTGCGCCCCGCCCGTAAAAAGTCCGCCGACGCGACGCCGAGAAACATTGAAATGCGGCCGGTCCGAGGTGTCGGGCATGCGACGCGCTCGACCCACGAGGAGGTGCCCCACGTGACCGACGAGGACGACTGGTTCGAGCGCGCACTCCGCGAAGAGGACGCCGACGCCGAGGACGACCGAGAGAGCGACGCCACCGACGAGGCCCCCGACACCGACGCCCCCGAAACCGACGCCGACGACGCGCCTGCCGAGACCGCCGACTCGGCTGACCGGCCGAGCGACTTCGCAGAGACATCCGGATTCGACGCGGACGCCGACTCACCGGGGTTCAGCGCGGACGAGAACGACGCTCCCGAGACGAGCGCGGACGACGGCGACGCGCCCGACTTCGGGATGGGTGGCGGTGACACGGACGCTGATTTCGGAACAGGTGAAGACGACACGGGCGCTGGCTTCGGAACCGGCGAGGAGGGCACCGACGCCGACTTCGGGATGGGAGGAGACGACGCGGACGAGTCTCCCGACTCCCAGACCGCCGTGAGCGAGTCCGCCAGCGGCGGGTTCGCCGATGCCGACCCCTACGACGCCGACGACGAGGACGAGGGCCTCTTCGACGAGGACTTCGCCAGCGCGTTCGAGAGCGCGCCCGGTGGCGGTCCGGGTGGCGGTGGCGGCGGGGGTGCTGGCAGTGGCGGCGGGGGTGCTGGCAGTGGCGGCGGTGGCGGGGCTGGCGACGCTGGTTTCGGCGCGACCGAGAGCGAGTCGGGCGGCTTCGGTGGCGGCGGTGGCGGCGAGTTCGGCATGGGCGGTGGCGGCGGATTCGGCGGCGGCGGTGGCGGCGAACCCTTCGAGGACGAGGCGTTCGACGACGAGGAGTTCGAGTCGTCGATTCCGCGCATCGACCTCGGCATCGACGGTCTCGACAGCATGATTCAGGGCGGCGTCCCCGAGCGGTCGCTCGTCACGACCATCGGGTCGGCCGGGACCGGCAAGACCACGTTCGGTCTCCAGTTCCTCCACGAAGCCCTCGAACAGGGCGAGAACGCGGTGTTCATCACGCTCGAAGAGAGCCACGACCGCATCGTCAACACCGCGACCGAGAAGGGCTGGGACTTCGAGACGTACGAAGACGAGGGCAGTCTCGCGGTCATCGACTTGGACCCCATCGAGATGGCCAACAGCCTGACCTCCATCCGCAACGACCTGCCGCGACTCATCGAGGACTTCGGCGCGACCCGCCTCGTGCTGGACTCGGTGTCCCTGCTGGAGATGATGTACGACGACCAATCGACCCGCCGAAACGAGGTCTACGACTTCACCAAGAGCCTGAAGGAGGCCGGAGTCACCACGATGCTCACCAGCGAGGCCAGCGAGGACACGGCCTACGCCTCCCGGCACGGCATCATCGAGTATCTGGTGGACGCGGTGTTCGTCCTGCGCTACATCCGGAGTTCCGACGACTTCCGCGAGACGCGACTCGCGGTCGAGATTCAGAAGATTCGGGACGCGAACCACTCCCGCGAGATAAAGCCCTACTCGATTACGAACGAGGGTATCAGCGTCTACCGGCAGGCGAATATCTTCTAAGCGACCTTTTTTCTTCGTCGGGTGTCCTCGCTCGCTCCCTTCGGTCGCTCGCTGTGGGTACCGCTCCTCGAAAAAACGTCGATGAAAAAAAGGGCCGCTCGCTCACTACGTTCGCTCGCGGTACGACTGCTGGAACTCGACGTGGAACGACGAGTCCACGCTCGATTGCTCGCCGACTCAGCGTACGACCGTCACCGGCATCGAGGCGCGCCGGACGACGGTCTCGGCGACGCTCCCGAGGAGGATGCGCGAGACGCCCGAGCGCCCGTGGCTCCCCATCACGATTTGGTCGAAGCCCTCGTCGTCGGCGAACTCCACGATGGTCTGGGCCGGGCGGCCCATCTCGGTCGCCGAGTCGAGGGTCGCGCCGTACTCGTCGGCGACCTTCTGGGCCTCCTCGAACAGCGCCTCGGCGCTCTCCTTCTCGTTTTCGTACCACTCCTCGGAGCCACCGGGGAGACCCACCGGAGCGGTGTAGCCCGCGTCGATGGGGTCGATGACGTGGAGCAGGGTGATGTCCTCCTCGGCGAACTCCTCGAGTGCGTAGTCGAGCGCGTCGTTCGACTGGGGCGACCCGTCGATGGGAACGAGAATTTGCTTCGTCATGTGAGAGGATACGGCGACGACTCGTTTAACCTTTCAGGCAATTCCCGAACTGTGAGAACTCCCCGCCGCGGTGGCGACCCGGACTACTCCCGACCGTGTTTGGTCACGCACTTCGAGAGACCGATAATCTCGACCGGCTCGGAGTTGTCCGGCGAGTAGACGACCATCTGGCCCTTCTCCATGTAGGGCACCTTCCCCTCCAGATTCGCCGGGATGTTGACGCTCTTGATGGCCTCCTCGTCGCCCAAGTTCAGGACGACCGTCGTGTTTATCTGCTTGAAGACGGCCTCGTGGATGTCCTGAGGGTCTTGGGTGATGAGGAACAGGCCCAATCGCTCCTTGCGGCCCTGCTTGGCGGCCTCGGTGAACTTCCCGATGACCTTCCGGGCCTGCACGCTGTCGGCGTCGGTCAGGAAGTTGTGGGCCTCGTCCATCCCGACGACCAGCGGCGTCTCCTTCACGCGGTCGTAGCGCGGCGAGTTCGACAGTTTCTCGTCCACCAGCAGGCTGGCGAGCGCGAGGACGACGACCTCCGTGGCCCGCGAGTCGTTGACGTGGTAGGTCGGGACCACGGTCAACTGGCCGGGCGTGACGAACGACCGAATCTGGTCGGTGATGGGCCGGGCGTCTTGGTCGAACACGTCGGTAAACGCCGAGCCGATGACACGGCGCTTGACCGCGTCGTAGGTGGCTTCGTGGACCCGACCCGACTCGTCGAGTTCCTCCCGCAAGGCGGGGTCGTCGATGTAGTCCACGAACTCCCGGTAGGTCCCCGAGTCGCCGAACTGGTCGAAAAACCGCTTGATGAGCATCGTCAGCGCGTTGTACTGGTTGTCGTTGAGGCTCGCGCCCGCGACCAGCCACGGTCGATTCCGGACCATCGAGAACGGAATCGTGAACTCCACCTGCTCGGCGCGGTGGTGGTCGGCGGCGTAGGAGCTGTTCCCGACCTTCGGCACGAACGCCACGGTGTCGTCGTGGCCGCCGTGGGCGACGTTCTCGGCCTCCCACGTGCGCTCGTCGGCGCGGGTCACGTCGGGGTTGTCGTCGTGCATCTGGGCGTACTCGTCTTGGGGGTCGAACTGCACGACCGCGGCGCGTCGCTCCGCGCCGTCCTCCATCTCGTAGCGTCGCTCGTCGGCGAGGAACTGCCGGAGGACGTTCTTCGCGCCGTGGGTCTTCCCCGAACCGGTCCCGCCCGCGACCAGCGTGTGCCGGAAGACCAGCGGGTCGCCGTCGGCGTAGTCGTCCTTGAGCCGATAGTCGATGGTCGGGGGTTCCGCGGCGGTCTGGACTTTCTCACCGCCGACCGAGAGGTGCCCGAGGAACACGCCGTCCTCGGGCATCTTCAGCCCGGTCTTGATCTCGGCCTTGTCGCTGGCCTCGCGGACGACAGACTTGGGCTTGGGCACGCGGTCGGTCATCCGACGCTTGAGGTCGGCGTCCGCGCCGTCTCGTCTCTCGCCGCCTCCGCCGTCCTCGTACAGGATGGCGACCGGTTCGAGGTCCGCCATCAGCTTGTAGTCGGTCTCCTCGATGTCGTCGCGGCGCATCGCGCGCTTCGAGTGAATCTCGGTCGCGTCGTCCACGCGGTACTCCTGTCGGTATTCGAGCGCGGCGACGCGCGCGAACAACTTCTCGCCGTCGGGGTAGGGCACGAGGAGGTACTTGCCGACCCGGACCTCCTCGCGGTTGTCGGCGGTGACGTAGGCTTGGAGGTGGGTCTCGTCCTCGTCCTCGCCGATTCGGAGGCCCTCGGCCGCCGAGAGCGTCCCGATGCCGGTGTCGGTACCCCGCGGGTCGGTGGACACGGCGTCGAATCGGTCGTCGTCGCGCGTGGCTCCGCTCGACGTGCCGGTCTCGAAGTCGCCCACGTCGAAGTCGTCGTCCGGGCTGTCGCGGTCGGCATCGCCCGAAGTGTCGCCGTCGGCGGTGGAGCTATCGGAGGAGTTCGCGTCGAAGTCGCCGGTCTCGGAGGGACTCGACTCGGCGCTCGCCGAGTCGTCGTCTTCGTTGGACCTGCTGAAGTCGCCGAGGTCGGTCATCGTTTCCCGGCAATGGGCGCATGGGACAAACAGGTTTCCCTCCGGCGCGGGTCCTTCCCGCCTACACGCGTCCGGTCTCCGGCCACCGCGGCCTCGCGCGTGCGAAGACTTCCCGCGAACGGGTCCCTTTTACATTCTCGTGACGTACGTTCGGGTCATGCTACTCATCCGTGGCGAAGCAGGGGGCACCACCCTCACCGGCACGCTGTACGAGCGAGGGGAGCGCGCGCCGCGGTTCAAGGGCGCACCCGACGAGGACGCCCCCTACGTGTGGGTCTGCGACGAGTTCTATCAGGTCGAGAGCGGCGGCACGGTCCAGAAGGTAGACGGCGAGGAGGTCAACGTCGCGTTCGAGTCGCCGATGCCCCGCGGGTTCGACACCCGCGAGCAGGCGACCGAGGCCGCCGAGGACCACATCCGGACGCAGTTCGCGCGCATCGGCATCGAAGCCGACGACGTGGAGATTACCGTCGAGAAGCAGGATGTCGAGACCGCGGAACCCCGATAGATTCGGTTTTTCGCTGCGTCGGTCGCCGCTCAGTAGTCCCGTCCCCAGCGGACCGCGTTGTAGTTCTCGTCGAGTTCGGTGTCCAGCGAGTTCTCGAAGGACTTGACGAGCGACCCGACGCTCCCGCGGTCGATGGCCGCGAGGTCGTCGGCCTTCGCGATTGCGCGAGGAGGGCCGCGCTGGAGCGCGACTTCTTGGAGAATCTGACGTTCGATTCGTTCTCGCGTCGCCTCGTCTTTGGTGAAGACCTTCGGGGCCTCGATTTTGAACACGAGGTCCCGGCGCGGGTCGTACACCATACAGAAGGTGACCTTGTACTCCTCGGGGTCGAGGCTCCGGTCGAGGTGCGGGTTGTCGGGGTCGTCGAAGAAGCCGTCGAGGCCCGCGCGCGACTCGAACCAGTTGGTCAGCGTCAGGTCGTCGGTCAACCGCTCGAACTCCCCGCCCACGAGTTCACGGCGTTCGAGAATCTGGGCGAACAGGCCCGCGTCGTGGGCCCACGGCACCGGGCCGAAGTCGGTCTCGCGCTTGAGCGTCCGGACGACGGACTTCGCGGAGACGTTCTTGACGAACCCGGCGAGAGGCACCCCGCGCTCGGCGAACGTCTCGACCAGTTCGACGTAGTTTTCGAGGATGCGCGAGACGTGTTCGGAGTCCTCGAAGAGGTCGGTCAGGACCGAACTCCGGGCGTACCACCGGAGGACGCCTTTCGGGTAGATGGGACCGTCGAGGAGCAGGAAGTCGCTCACGCGGTCGGCGTGTTCCAAGGCGTGACTGCTCTCGGCGAGGTAGAGCGCCAGCGCGTGAACCACGTCCTCCTCGTACTGGTTCTCCGGGAGGTGGGTATGGACGATGCGGCGCTTGCTCCCCTCGCCGTACGCCTCCCAGTCGGTGCCGAACGTCTTCGAGGTGTCGTTCGAGTGGAGCGCCTTCACGACGGTCCGGCAGTCGTGGAGGTCCAACTCCGAGGGCGTGGCGCTCATCGCGGCGTGGGCCACGTCGAGAACTAGTCCGTTCTTGAACGGCCGGGGGTTCAGCGTCCCGGCGTCGAGGCCGTGGGTCGTCGGGAAGGGCGGCTCTTCGAGGGCGATCTCCTCGCAGTTCGCCCGGCGGCGCGACTGGTCGCCGAGCGCTTCGAGAATCGGCTCGGCCGCGTCGCCGTACAGCGGGTCGAGGTAGTGTTCCCACACGTCCTCGGCGGCGTCCCGGTGGTCTCGGTCCTCGGCGTCGTAGTCGATGTGGTCGGCCAACCCCGCGATGCCGTCGAAATGCACCGGGTCGAGGGTCATGGGAAACTGGTTCTCGCCTTTCCGGCAAAAAGGGTTGGGTTCGACTCGGTTTCGGTTCTGCTTCTGTGATTGGTCGCTTCGATTCGGTCGAGGTGGCGAGAAGCTAGCTTTAGGCTTGAGCAGAGGAGTCTGCCGCACCGCAACCCCCGCACAGCACCGCATCGGCCTCACACCTCCCCAACCTCCTGCGGTCCTCGCTGCGCTGCGGTCCTTGTTCCCTCGCGCGGTGGGCGCGGCGCATCCACGCCGCGCCCGCACGCGCCGGAGTGGATGGTTCCGAGTCGTTCCCGAGTGGATGGTTCCGAGTCGTTCCCGAGTGGATGGTTCCGGGTCGCTCCCACTTCCTGAACCCCGTTTCGTCGTTGCCGAAGCCGAAGAGTAGTTAGGATACGACGCCCTGCCTTCGCGCATGAAGGCCGCGCTCATCGTTCTCGACGGGTGGGGACTGGGAAGTGAAGACGGAGGACGCAACGCCATCGAAGCCGCCGAGACGCCGAACTTCGACCGGTACGCCGAGGAGGGAGCCTACGGCACGCTGAACGTGACCGGGCGGCGGGTCGGCCTGCCCGACGGCCAGATGGGCAACAGCGAGGTCGGCCACCTCAACATCGGCGCGGGCCGGGTGGTCAAACAGGAGTACACCCGCATCGAGGACGCCATCCGGAACGGCGAGTTGGGCGACAACGAGGCCGTCGCGTCGGCGTTCGACTACGCCGACGAGAACGACGGCCGGGTCCACTTCATGGGCCTCGTGAGCGAGGGCGGCGTCCACTCCGACCAGCACCACCTCTACGCGCTCATCGAGTTGGCCGCCGAGCAGGGCGTCGATGCGGTCACGCACGCGTTCACCGACGGGCGGGACACCGCGCCCGAGAGCGGCGCGGGGTTCTTGAGCGAGTTGCAGACGGTCATCGACCGCGAGGAGACCGGCGACGTGGCGACCGTCTCGGGGCGGTACTACGCGATGGACCGCGACCAGAACTGGGAGCGCACCAAGCGCGCCTACGACGCCATCGTGAACCGGGAGGCGGAGTACGAGGCCTCCTCGGCGGTCGAAGCGGTCGAGCAGAGTTACGAGCGCGAGACGACCGACGAGTTCGTGGAACCGACGCTCGTCTCGGGCGGTCCCGCCCTCGAATCCGGCGACGCCGCGGTGTTCTTCAACTTCCGGTCGGACCGCGCCAGACAGCTCACGCGGATGCTCGCGGACATCGACCCGGTGTGGGCGTTCGACACCTCGCCCCCCGAGATACTGCTGGCGACGATGACTCAGTACGACGCGGAGTTCGACCTGCCGGTCGCGTTCCCGCCCCACCAGCCCGAGGACACGCTCGGCGAGGTGCTGGCGGAGAACGGCCTCACGCAACTGCGCATCGCCGAATCGGAGAAGTACGCCCACGTCACCTACTTCCTGAACGGCGGCCGGGAGGTCGAGTTCGACGGCGAGACGCGCAAAATCGTCGAGTCGCCCGACGTGCCGACCTACGACCAGCAACCGGAGATGAGCGCCGCGGAAGTCACCGACACCGCCGTCGAGACCATCGAGTCCGACGACCCCGACGTACTGGTGCTGAACTACGCGAACCCGGACATGGTGGGTCACACGGGCGACTTCGACGCCGCGGTCGAGGCAGTCGAGGCCGTGGACGCACAACTGGGCCGCCTCGTCGCGGCGGTCGAGGAGGCCGGTGGGCACGCGCTCGTCACCGCCGACCACGGCAACGCCGACGACATGGGCACGCCCGAGAACCCTCACACCGCCCACACCTACAATCCGGTCCCGTTCGTCTACCTGTCGCCCGAGGGCGACGACGGCGGCAAGCGCGTCCGCGAGGGCGGGTCGCTCTGTGATATCGCCCCGACCTTGCTCTCGCTCATCGGGGTCGAACAACCCGCCGCGATGACCGGCCGGAATCTGCTGGAGTAGCGGTTTCGACCTTCGGAGACGGAGTCTGCGAACCCGACCGTTCAACGCTGGCGCGTGCGGGCGCGTCGCCGACGGCGACGCGCCCACCGCGCGAGGGATGAGGCTTGCGAGACGCGACGCGTCTCGCTGATCTGCGAACGCGGTTCGCAGACATCGCAGGTCGGAGCGAAGCGGAGACCGAGTAGCGCAATCGGTTGGGGAGGGTGTGGCCCGCGGTTGCAGTGCTGTGCGGTTGCGGTGACTCCTTTTTATCGGCTTCAGAGCTGTTTGCGGTCGCGGTGGGTCGCGGTGCAGGGTGGTGACGCCTCGGAATCGGCTTCGAGATTGTTCGCGGCCCGCTCCGGAACGACGAACCAAAACCGAACCCATCCGCCCGCCTCCACCGTCGTAAACAATCCTACACCCAACCAAAAGAAACAAAATTACGTCTCAAACGGATCTACACACACCTCAATCTACTCTTCGGTTCGGAACGACAGGTCCAGCGAGTCCGCCGAGTGGGTCAGCGCGCCCATCGAAATCACGTCCACGCCGGTCGCCGCATAGTCGGGCACGTCCGCGAAACCGATGCCGCCGCTGGCCTCCGCCAGCACGCCGTCGGGCAACGCCTCGATGCCCTCCTCGACTTCTTCCGGCGTCATGTTGTCCAACAGCACGATGTCGGCCCCCGCCTCGGCCGCTCTGGGCGCGTCGGCCGGGCGCTCGACTTCGACCTCGATTTTGGTCGCGAACGACTTCTCGTCGCGGAAGTGCCCGACCGCCTCCTCCAGTCCCATCTCGGCGACGTGGTTGTCCTTGACCATCACCATCCCCGAGAGGGTGAGGCGGTGGGTGTCGCCGCCGCCCGCCGCGACGGCGCGCTTCTCGACGCCGCGCAGGCCGGGCGTGGTCTTGCGGGTGCCCGCTATCGCCACGTCGTCGCTGACCTCGCGCGCGAGGTCCACGGCCCGCCGGGTCGCGGTGGCGACGCCCGAGGAGTGCCCCGCGACGTTCACGGCTACGCGCTCGCCCCGGAGGAGCGACGCCGTCTCGCCCGCGACTTCCAGTAGCGTATCGCCCTCCTCGATTCGGTCGCCCGCCGCGACGGTGGTCTCGCAGTCCACGCCGAGGTAGTCGAAGACCGCGCTCGCGGCGTCGAGTCCGGCCGCGACGCCCGACTCCTTGGCGACGAGTCGCCCCGTCGTCTCGCCGGGGACGTGGTTGGTCACGTCGCGGTGGCCCACGTCCTCGTGGAGCCACGCCTCGATTTTGCGGTCAGTCACTCGCATTCGGGGCCTCCTCGGGGTCCGCGTCGTCGGTCGCCGCTTCCTCCGATTCCGCCGCGAGGGCGTGGCATCCAACGGGGTCGGCGTCCATCGCTTGCCGGGCGACCAGCAGGGCGACCACGCTGGCGTTCCGGAGTTCGTAGAGGCTCCGGTCGGTCCGGGTTCGGGTGTAGGCGTCCACCTCGCCCTTGAGTCGCCGGAGGACCGCGGTCGCTCGCCGCAGGCCCTCGGGCGTCCGCCGGATGCCGACGTTCTCGTCCATCACGCGGCGCAGGCGGACGAACTTCTCGCGGGCGAACCCGGCGGGCAGGTCGGGGTCGCTGTCGCGGAGGTCGGGCGCTTCGACGCGCTCGTGGTCGAGGCCCCGAGCCGCGACCTCTGCCGCCGATTCCCCGGCGCGCAGGCCCCAGACCAGCCCTTCGAGCAGGCTGGTGGAGGCGAGGCGGTTCGCGCCGTGGACGCCGGTTCGGGCGCACTCGCCGACCGCGAACAGGCGGTCCAACTCCGTGCGACCGCGGTCGTCCACCGCGATGCCGCCACAGAGGAAGTGTTCGCTCGGTTCGACCGGGATGCCTTCGGTCCAGTCCACCCCACGCTCGTCGCACTTCGCCGCGAGGTCCGGGAACTCGGACTCGAAGTCGAGCGGGGACACGTCGAGCAGGACTTCGCCGGTCTCCTCGCGCTCGTCGGCGACGGCGCGAGCCACCACGTCCCGAGGAGCCAACTCGGCGTCGTCGTGGTAGTCGGGCATGAACCGCTCGCCGTCGCCGTTCCGGAGGAGCGCGCCCGCTCCGCGCACGGCCTCGCTGACGAGGAACGGCTCCTCGCGCTCCGCGGTTTCACCGCTCCGCTTCGAGGCGCTCCGCGCCTCGCCACCCGCGTAGGCGGTCGGGTGGAACTGCACGTAGGCCATGTCTTCCACGTCCGCGCCCGCCAGCGCGGCCATCGCTATCCCGTCGCCGGTCGCGGTCTCGGGGTTCGTGGAGTCGCGGTAGCACGCGCCGATGCCGCCGGTAGCGAGGAGGGTCGCGTCGGCGAAGACGGGGCCGGTGTCGCCGTCCGACTCCACGACTGCACCGTGGACCCGACCCTCGTGAGTAATCAGGTCGAGCGCGGCGGTGTCCTCCCGAATGGTCACGCGGTCGTGGTCCGCGAGGTGGCTCAGGAACGGCCCGAGGACGTGCTTGCCCGTGCTGGCGTCCACGTGGAGGATGCGGGGTTCCGAGTGGGCCGCTTCGATACCGAAGTCGAACTCCGACCCCTCGCGGTCGAAGGGCACGTCCAGTGTCTCGACCAGCACGTCCGCGACGGCCTCGCGCGCGTTCTCGACCAACACCTCGACGGCCTCGGGGTCGGCGGTGTCGGCGCTCGCCTCGCGGATGTCGGCCGCGAACGTCTCGGGGTCCGAGCGCGTCGTGGCGACCCCGCCCTGCGCCCAGTGGGAGGTGGTCTCCTCGGGGCGAGTCGCCTTCGTGACGACCAGCACGTCGCTCCCTTCGCGGGCGGCCGAGAGCGCGGCCGCACAGCCAGCGACGCCGCTTCCGACGACGAGAACGTCCGTTTCGGTCGAGTCGGGGAGAGGGTTCGTCTCGTCGGTCATGATTAGATTTCCAGCATGCGCTCCATCGCCGCGTTCGCCAGTTCGGCCTCGCGGGGCGCGACCTCGATGACGTTACGCTCGCGCCCGGCGACCAGTTCCTCCAGCACCCACGTCAGGTAGTTGGGGTCTATCTGGCGCATCGCGTTGCAGTCCATGCACGCGTCGCCACAGAGCGGCAGGACCTCGACCTCGGGGTGCCACCGCTGGAGGTGGTTCGTGAGGTGAATCTCGGTGCCGATGGCCCACGTCTCGCCGGGGTCGGCCTCCTCGACGGTCTGCGTAATCGTCGCGGTCGAACCTGCTTTGTCGGCGGCCTCCACGACCTCGCGGCGACACTCGGGGTGGACCACGACGTTCGCGTCGGGGTGGTCGTCACGAATCTGCTCGATATGGTCCACGCGGAATCGCTCGTGGACCTGACAGTAGCCGTCCCACAGGACGATGTCGCTTTTCGCGACCTCCTCGGCGTCCTTCCCCTCGGGGTCCCACGGGTCCCATTCGGCGATGCTGTCCTCCATCCCGAGTCGGTGAGCCGTGTTTTCGCCGAGGTGCTTGTCGGGCAGGAAGAGTACTTTGTCGCCCTGCTCGAAGGCCCACTCGAAGACCTCGTGAGCGTTCGAGGAGGTACAGACCGCGCCGCCCTGTTCGGCGCAGAACGCCTTCAGGTCGGCGTAGGAGTTCATGTACGTGATGGGGATTATCTCGGCGTCGGGTGCGGCCTCGGTAATTTCGGCCCACGCGGCGTCCACTTGCAGGGCCTCGGCCATCCCCGCCATCGGACACGAGGCTTCCATCGAGGGCAGGATGACCGTCTGGTCGTCGTCGGTGATGATGTCCGCGGACTCGGCCATGAACGTCACCCCGCCGAAGACCACGTACTCCGCGTCCGCATTTGCGGCCTCGACGCTCAACTGGTAGGAGTCGCCCACGAAGTCGGCGTGGTCCACGATTTCCCGGCGCTGGTAGTTGTGGCCTAGTATCACGAGGTCGTCGCCCAACTCCCGCTTGGCGGCCTCGATGCGGTCAGTTCGCTCGTCTTCGTCCAGTTCCCGATACGCGTCGGGCAACTGTTCGAGGTTGTCGTACTTGAAGAGACTCAGGTCGGTTTCGATGTCCGCCGTTTCCATTTTTGGCACAGTCAGCCACCTACGATTGTGACGGACTTCGGTCGCCAGTATTGAAAATATTTTCTCTTCATAGGGCCAGCGTGAATCGTGAGCTAGTTTGTACGCGTTTCGTAGAGAGCGATAGCCGACGAACTTCTCGTCCGAACTCGAATAACCGCTACATATCATGGGGTGGTAGCCACTACGTGACGGGAAGCGACGGTCGAGCGTCGCGTCGAGAAGAGGAGACCCCACCAGCGTCGAGACCGACCGCGTGCCGACCGACCGCAGAGTGACCGACTGCACGGCAACCGACCGCACGACGACCGTCCGCGCGGGACCGACCGAACTCAGTCCCGTCCGTCGTACACCACGTCGCCGTCCACGACCGTCAGCGCCACGTCGATGTTCTCGATGTCCTCGGGATGGTCCCACGGCGACCGCTCCAAGACCACGAAGTCGGCCTTCTTGCCGACCTCTACGGTGCCCAGTCGCTCCTCGTCGAACCCGGCGTAGGCCGCCCCGCGGGTGTACGCCCGGAGCGCCTCGGTGACCGAGAGTCGCTGGCGCTCCTCGGGCGCGTTGACCGTCTGGTGGACGCCGAACAGCGGGTCCATCGGCATGCAGTCGCTCCCGAACGCCAGCGGCACGCCAGCCTCAAGCAGGTCCGCGTAGCGGTTCGACCGCTTGCGCCGCTCGGAGCCGAGGCGGTCGTCGTAGAGGCCGCCCTCCTGCGCCCACTTCAGGAAGTTGGGCTGGACCGACGCGACGACGCCGCTCTCGGCGAATCGCTCGACGCTCTCGTCACCGACCAACTCGGCGTGTTCGACGCGGTGGCGCGAGGAGGTCGGGTCGGCGGTCTCGTCGTAGGCGGACAGGACCTCCTCGACGGCCTCGTCGCCGATGGCGTGGGCGGTCAACTGGAGGTCGGCGGCGTCGGCCTCGGCCACGAGTTCGCGTAACTCCTCGGGCGCGACGACCCACTGACCGGTTGCCGCTTCGTCGCCGTCCGTATCGCCAGACGCGCTCTCGGCGTCGGCGTACGGCTCCGAGAGCTTCGCCGTCCGACCGCCGAAACTCCCGTCGGTAAACGTCTTGATGCCGCCGGTCCGGACGAACTCGCTCCCGTGGTTGGTCCGCAGGCCCGTCTCGACCACGGCGTCGAGGTGGTCCGACCAGTAGTTGATGCGGACCCGGAGCGCGAGGTCGCCGTCGAGTTCCATCCGGCGGTAGACCGCCGGAGCGCGGGACTGGCGCACCATGTCGTGGACGCCCGTGACGCCCTTCCGGTGGGCCTCGCGCTGGGCCGCGTCGAGGAGCGTCCGCATCTCGTCGGCGTCGGGTTCGATGGCCTCGTAGATTACGTCCACGGCCTCCTCCACGATGACGCCGGTCGGGTCGCCCTCGTCGGTCCGCACGTCCTCCTCGGGCATCTCGGCGACGTAGCGGTCGAGCGCCGTCGAGTTGACCGCCGCGATGTGCATGTCCTCGCGGAACGCCGCGACCGGGCGCTCGGTCGAGACGCGGTCCAAGTCCTCGCGGGTCAGGTAGCGCGACTCGTCCCACGTACTCTCGTCGTAGCCGAAGCCCAGAATCCAGTCGTCTCCCTCGGCGTCGCTCGCGCCTCCCCCGTCCGAATCGGCGGACTCCCCGGACTCCCCGGACTCAGCCAGCAGGGCCACGCTGTCGTCGGGCGAGTCGGCCGCCGCGAGGTCGGCGTAGACCAGCGAGCGCCCGACGTGCGAGAGGTGGGTGTGAGCGTCGATGAAACCGGGGAGGAGGACGCGCCCGCCGAGGTCTACCCCCTCGGTCTCGACGCCGTTCAGGAAGTCGAGTTCGTAGGCCTTGCCGACGCGGACGATTTCGCCGTCGCGAACCGCCACCGCCTCCGCCACGGTGTCGTCGTCGTCCAGCGCGCGTACCTCCGCGTTCGTGAAGATGTAGTCTGCCGCCGCTGTCATAGCAGTGACCTGCGTCGGAGAGGCGATAATCGTTGGGGAACCGGAGCGCGTCGGAGCGCGACGGGACCCGGTAGACCGGAGCGCGGGACGAGGAGACCGCGGGGCGAGAGCAGGGACGGAACCGAACTGCGAAAACGGGGACGAGACCGACCGCGAGACGACCCGAGACTACTCGTCTTCGAGGAGCGAGACGAGGCCGTCGCTACTCACGACGACTTCGTAGCCAGCGTACGCGAACTGGACGTGGCCGGTTCCCCGCGGCGTGCCGTCGTAGTGGTCCGCGAACATCGCGTCCACGGCGTCCGGGTCGATGGTCCCCGCGAGCGGTTCCATCGTCGCCGGGTCGATCCCCGAGGCCGTCGAAACGGCGGCGACGACGCCCTCGCTGGGCGTCTGGTCGGTGTGGAGTTCGTAGGTGAACGACGGCTTCGAACTGACGGACGATTGCTTCTCGCTCATGGATGGATTCGAACTCGCGGAGTGCGCGCCTCCTCGGAGTACGTATTTTGGTTCGCACCCCGTGGGCCTACTCGGTCCGGTTCGATGCTGAACGGGTTTATAAGTCGTCGCGTATCAGCGTCGCGTCCACGAGGTTCCGAAGTCCGCGCCGCAGTCGTTTCGAGACCGCCCGCGACGAGATGTCGAACTCCGTCCCCAACGCTTCGAGTGTTGTCCCCCGCGGGTCGTCGAAGTAGCCCTCCTCGAAGGCTCTCACGATGGTCCGGCGCTGGTCGTCGGTCAGACCGTACCGCTGGCCGGTCTCCACCTCGCCGAGGTCGTTGATGCGGTCGAGACGCAGGTCGATGTCGTTGTCGGCACAGTAGCGTTGCAAGGCGGCGACCCCCTCGCGGTCGGGCGACCGGAGTCGGAACCGCCATACGTCGTCGTAGCGCATCACTTCCAGCAAGGTAGCCTCCGACTGGAGAATGCCCTCCACGAGGCCGGGCGTCGCGGTCCACACCGCCCGGATGAGCGCGCCGTCCTCGAACCGGTCGAGTACACAGACGGTGTCTACGTCCTCCTCGCGCTCCAGTTCCGCCACGAACGCGTCCACGTCGTCGCCCGAGACCCAGAAGAACGGGAGCGCCCCGGTGTCGGTGGGGACGATGCGCTCCAGTTCGATCTGCATGTCCGGCGTGGTTGCGAGTGCGCGACCGAGCGGGAAGTCCTCGACGGGAACGGACAGTTCCGCGATGACGCTCATTTCCTTCCCGGTACACCAGCGGACGGTAAGGTCGTTTGGGATGGATTTCGACCCCCGTGGGAGACGAGGCCACCCGCTTCCGGAACCACTATGCGAGGGGCGCACGAACCGCGGCGCATGAACCGTATCATCGGCGAACGGGACCTCTCGGAGACGCCCTTCTCGCCCGAGGAGGCGCGGGAGACGTACCGAGAACTGGTCCGGGCGCGGGCCTTCGACGAGCGTGCGCTGGCGCTCCAGCGCAGAGGCTGGATGAGCAGTTGGCCGCCCTACCGCGGACAGGAGGGCTCGCAGGTCGGTGCCGCGATGGCGATGGCCGACGACGACTGGCTCTTTCCGACCTACCGGTCGAACGCGATGCAGATAGCCCGCGACGTACCGATAAGCGACATCCTGCTGTTCCGGCGCGGGATGCCCGAGTACCACTCGGACCACGACGTGCCCAACTTCCCGCAGGCGGTCCCCATCGCCACTCAGATTCCCCACGCCGCGGGCGTCGGGATGGCGATGAACTACGAGCGCGCCGTGAAGGGCGAGGAGACCGAGGCCGAGCAAGCCGACGCCGACGATGTAGAGGCCGAGGGTGCGGCGGCCGACGGCGGCGACGCGCAGAATCCGGCCGTCCTCTGTTACTTCGGCGACGGAGCGACCTCGGAGGGTGACTTCCACGAAGGACTCAACTTCGCGGGCGTCTTCGACTCGCCGACCGTCTTCTTCTGCGAGAACAACGAGTGGGCGATTAGCCTGCCGCGACACCGCCAGACCGCCAGCGACACCATCGCCCAGAAGGCCGGAGCCTACGGTTTCGAGGGCGTGCAGGTGGACGGCAACGACCCGCTCGCGGTCCGTGAGACCGTCGCCGAGGCGCTGGACTCGGCGCGGGAGGGCGAACCGGTCCTCGTGGAGAGTCTGACCTACCGGCAGGGCGCTCACACGACCAGCGACGACCCGAGCCAGTACGAGGAGGCCGCGAAGGACCTACCCGACTGGCGGACCGCCGACCCCGTCGAACGCTACGAGGAGTACCTGCGCGAGCAGGGCGTACTCGACGACGAGTTCGTGGAGGAGGTCCAAGCCGAGGCCGACGAGCAACTGGACGAGGCAGTCGAGCGCGCCGAGTCGGTCGAACCGGGCGACCCCCACGACGTGTTCGACCGGGTGTACGAGACCCTGCCGCCGAACCTCCGCGAGCAGAAGGCGTACCTCGACTCCCTCCTCGCGGACCACGACGTGCAGGAGTTAGACCACTGAGGAAAGCGCGTTCGACCGTTCAGTCGAGCGCCATGTACGTCTTCGTGTCCGCGACGCCGTCCATCCCCGAGATGTCCGACGAGGCGGTCTGAAGTACGTCGTACACCTCGTCGGCCTCCGCTTCTACGATAACGTCGAACTCGCCAGCGACGACGTGGGCCTCGGAGATACCGTCCAGTTCGCGGACCGCCGTCAGCACGTCCTCGGAGCGCCCGGCGGCGGTTTTCACCATAATAAAGGCGTGAACCATCGTACTGTGTGATTCAGTACCACAGAAGAAAAGCGTTTGGGAGGGAGAAAAGTTATTCAAGCAGTGTCGCGTACGGAGTACCATGCGATTCGTTATCATTGGCTCGGGTCGGGTAGGCCTCCGGACGGCCCGCGTCCTGCGGGAGGAGGGCCACGAGGTTACGCTGGTCGAGCGTGACGCCAACAAGGTCGAACGCGCCCGCAACGACGGCTTCGAGGTCGTCGAAGGCGACGGCGGCCGCGAGGATATTCTGGAGCAAGCGGACCTCCGGTCGGCGGACGCACTCGGCGCGCTGACGGGCGACCTCAACGTCAACTTCGCGGCGTGCATGGTCGGCAAACACTACGGCTGTCGGACGATTCTGCGAATCGACGAGGACTACCGCGAGGACATCTACCGGAAGTTCGCCAGCGACGTAGACGAGGTGGTCTACCCCGAGCGGTTGGGTGCCATCGGCGCGAAGAACGCCATGCTTGGGGGCAACATCCGCGCAATCGCCGATATCGCCCAGAGCCTACAGGTGGTCGAACTCACCATCACCGACGAATCGCCGGTGAAAGGCTACTCCATCAGCGAACTCTCGCTTCCGGCCGACGCCCGCATCTTGGCGTTCGGGAAGGCCGACGAGCCGATGGACATCCCGCTCGCCGACGACTCGCTGGAGGCCGGGGACCGACTCGCCGTCCTCGCGGACTTCGACGTGCTGGAGGACGTGCGACAGATTCTGGTCGGCGACGCCAGCAGAGCGAGCGCGCAAGCAATGACTGGAGGCAACTGACATGGTTACAGCGTACGTCATGGTCAAGGCGAACACGGGCGAGGCGGACAGACTCAAGAGTGCGATTATGGACCTCGACGGCGTGGTAGACGCCCACATCGTCGCGGGCGACGTGGACATCATCGCGAAACTCGACGTGGACTCGACGCCCGAGGTCAAGGAGATCGCGGCCGACGGGATTCAGGGTGTTCAGGGCGTCGAGGACACCCAAACGTACATCGCGATGGACTGACCGCCCTCGCCGCGTCCCGACGCTCGACCTCAGCGCGGCCGACCGCCCGGTCCGCCAGCACCACCCGCGCCGCCCGACCCGTCCGCACCACCCGGACCGCCACCCTCGTCGTAATTCTGTCTCGCGCGCTCGCGCAGGCTCGCGGCCGGTCCGGTGTAGTCGTAGCCGGGAATGATGCCTTGGACCCACGTCCCTTCGACGTACTCGACTATCGCCAGCGCGTCCTCGGCGGCCCGGTCGGGGTCGGCCGTCTCCAAGGCGGCGGTCACGACGACCTCCTCGCCCTCGCGCTCGACCTCGGGCGGTTCGGCGTCGGCGCTGGCGACGGTGTGGGCGTCGTCCAGTCGGAGTTCCAGCGTCTCGAACCAGCCGTCTTCGACTACCGCGGCGACCTCCTCGCCCTCGACCACGGCGTCGAGCATGGGCGTTCGGACCTCAACCTCGTAGCGGCGGGCGTCGTCCCCAGCGGCCTCCTCGCTCGCAGTGACGACGCCGGGGAACGCCTTCTGGGGTGTCTCGAACTCTCCTTCACCGGTTTTCTCGAAGTCGGGATGCTCTCGGAACGCGCGTTCGACGGACTCGTCGGTCATTGGCTCGCAGTAGTGGATTCGGGAAGATGGGGGTTTCGACTCTCGTCTTTTCGGCACTAGCAGTTTACCGCGAGCGAACGACCGCAGGGAGTGAGCGAGCGGGCCAAGTGACGACCAACGGGAGGAGCGCAGTGCTTTTTGGTCGAGCTTTTTATCGAGCGCGGTCGCCGACAGCGACCGCGCTCGCAATAAAAAGGTCGTATGCGAGGGATGGGATTCGAACCACGCCCAGACGTTCCTGCTCGGCCGTCGGCCTGCGCGGGCGTGCGACCGGTCTACTTCGAATCCATCCGGACCGATTGCGACGGCGCGCTGAACTCGCGAGCGCACGAGGCACTCGCGGTGTCGCGCGCCGAGCAAGATGCGAGGGATGGGATTCGAACCCATGGACTCCTACGAGAGCGGGTCTTAAGCCCGCCGCCTTTGGCCGCTCGGCAACCCTCGCGCAGGAGACGTTTGACCGTTCGTACCGAAGTGGGTTTCGGTACGTGCGTCCCCACTCGGTGATTTTTCTCATCCGCCGGGAAAATTCGGTCGGCGTCGCGGCGGTGGTTAACCCGGAGACCGCGACGCCCGTCTCGTCGCCGAGGATTTATATCCGAGACCGGAACGAATCCCGCTCGGACGTTTCGCGCAGTCACGGGCAGATAGCTGGCGGGTCAGTCAGCAGTGTCGTCGGGGTCGAGGTCGCCGACCCCTCACCTCGGGACTGCCAGTCCGACTACCCCGAGAGGGCTGAGCGAAAAAGCGGGCGCTTAGTCGTGAATCTCGACGCGTTCGAGGGCCACATCCTCGTTCGGGCTGTCGTTGTGGTCGGTCGGGACCGAGCCGATCTCCTCGACTACATCCATCCCCTCGATGACCTCGCCGAAGACCGCGTGGCGGTCGTCCAGATGCGGTTGGGCGTCGAGGGTGATGAAGAACTGCGAGCCGTTGGTGTCGGGACCGCTGTTGGCCATCGAGAGGATACCCGCGTCGTCGTGGCGGAGTTCGTCGTGGAACTCGTCTTCGAACTCGTAGCCGGGACCGCCGCGACCGGTGCCGGTCGGGTCGCCGCCCTGAATCATGAAGTCGCCGATGATTCGGTGGAAGGGCACGTCGCTGTACAGCGAGTCTCCTCGGACCTCGCCGGACTGGGGGTCCTCCCACGTCGTCGTGTCCGGTGCGGGCTCGTCGTTCGCGGCGGGGTCGTGTTCCGCAAGATTGACGAAGTTCTCGACGGTTCGAGGAGCGCGCTCGTCGAACAGTCGGACTTCGATGTCGCCGTGAGTCGTGTGCAGGGTCGCGGTTAGGTCGTCTGCCATGCTTCTCAAAAGGAACGCTGGACGGATAACGGTGCCGAACACGAATCAGACCCGGCCCCGCGTAGTGACTACTCCCGCGCCGAACAGTCACTTCGGAGAAAGAGCCGCGGCTACTGCAAGTCCACGCTCGTGGCCGCCCGCAGACACTCGGTGACGCCCGGCGAGTCCGTCAGTCGGACGACGCTCTCGTCTGCGTCGTGAGCGACGATTCCGACTTCGGTCAGTTTCGGGAGATGCATCTGGAGGAGTTCCGCGCGGGTCTTCTCTATCTCGGCCGACGTGAGGACCGCTCGCGTCTTCGCGGTCATCGAGGCGGCGAGCAACTCCGCGAGTTCGTCCACGTGTATCGGCTCGTCGCGTTCGGCGAGGTAGTGACAGACGCATCGCCGTCGGTGGTCCGAGAGCGCCCGGAAAATTGCGTCGAGGGACTCGCTCTCGCTGTCTATCGGTAGTACGTCAGTCTCGGAGACGTTCGGTGGGGAAACCGACGCCCTGTTCTGGTCCTGACTCATATCTAGTCTGGAAACGGACACGGCGCATCGTCGCTTCGAGTGGCTCTCGGACCGTCTCGTCGCGGACCGTGTCAGAGCGCCGCGTGACGCGTCGTTCCGTGGTTCGACAAGTACTGACGGAAATAAGGATAGTGCCCGACTATTCATGCCGGGACGCGCGAACGGCCGAAAAAGGCGGCGAGAAGCGGTCAGTCGTCTGCGGCCTGTTCGGCGGTCGGGTCGTCGGTTTCGAGCGGCGGGCTGTTCCAGTAGTCGTGAGTTTCGACCCGTCGGAAGCAAGCCGCGCGGTGGTCCGCTCCGTCGGCGTCGTAGTCGTCCGGGTCCGACTGGGCGCAGACTTCGCGGGCGTAGGGACACCGCGTGTGGAACCGACAGCCACTCGGCGGGTCGCGCGGAGATGGCACGTCGCCAGAGAGGGTATCGACCTGTCGGCCCTGCTCGCTGGTGTCGGCCCGCGGGACGCTCTCTAGCAGTGCCTCGGTGTAGGGGTGGCCGGGGTTCTCGAATATCTCCTCTACGGGGCCGACCTCCACGATTTCGCCGAGGTACATCACCGCCACTCGGTCGGAGATGTGCCGGACCACGCTCAGGTCGTGGGCGATGAACAGATACGTCAGCCCGAACTCCTCTTGGAGGTCTTCCAAGAGGTTCAGAATCTGGGCCTGTACCGACACGTCCAGCGCCGACACGGGTTCGTCGCACACGATGAAGTCCGGTTCGAGCGCCAAGGCCCGCGCGATGCCGATGCGCTGGCGCTGGCCGCCCGAGAACTCGTGGGGGTAGCGGTCCACCTGTCCGGCGGAGAGTCCGACCCGCTCCATCAGTTGTGCGACCTTCTCGCGGCGCTCGGCCTTCGTCCCGATGCCGTGAACGTCGAGGGGTTCGCGGACGATTTCGCCTGCTGTCATCCGCGGGTCGAGGCTGGAGAAGGGGTCTTGGAAGACGACCTGCGCGCGCTCGCGGAACTCCGTGAGGTCGTCTTTCTCGAAGACGTTCTCGCCGTCGAAGTACATCGCGCCGTCGGTCGGCTCGCGGAGCTTGAGCAGGGTCTCGCCCGTGGTGGACTTGCCACAGCCAGACTCGCCGACCAGCCCCAGCGTCTCGCCCTCGCGGACCTCGAAGCTCACGCCGTCCACGGCCTGCACGCTCTCTGGCTCCCGCCCGAGGAGTCGGTCGGTCAAGTTGTCCTGCTCGAAGTAGTACTTGCGGAGGTCTTCGACGCGGACGAGCGAGTCAGTCATCCGCGCTCACCTCCTCGTTTTCGCTCGCGGCGTCGCCGCTCGCGGGTTCCGAGGCGCTTCCCGCCTCGTCGCTCTCGAAGTACCCCTCCGGAAGCGCCTGCGAGGGGTCGTACTCGTGTTGGGCGAGGTAGCACTTCGCGCCGTGGTCGCTCGCGTTGCGGTCGTGGAAGTCGGTCCGTGCGTCGCCCGTCTCGGTGTCGAACTCGGGTGGCTTGTGTAGGCACTCCTCCATGGCTTTCGGACAGCGGTCCGCGAAGTAACAGCGGTTGTCCATCTCCTCGTCGTAGAGGTCCGGCACGTTGCCCTCGATGGGCTGAAGTCGGGGCGCGGGGTCGTCCAAGTCCGGAATCGACCCAAGTAGCCCCTGCGTGTAGGGATGAACTGGGTCGTCGAACACGTCCCCGAGCGTGCCCCGTTCGACCACCTCCCCGGCGTACATCACGCCGACGCGGTCGCACATTCGGGCGATGACGCCGAGGTTGTGGGTAATCATCATGATGCTCATCCCGGTCTCGTCCTGCAAGTCCCGCAGGAGGTCGAGAATCTGGGCCTGAATCGTCACGTCGAGCGCGGTCGTCGGCTCGTCGGCGATGAGGAGGTCCGGTTCGCCCGCGAGGGCTTGGGCTATCATCGCGCGCTGGAGCATCCCGCCCGAGAACTCGTGGGGGTACTCGTCGGCGCGCTCGGCGGGGTCCGGAATCCCGACCTGTTCGAGGAGTTCGATGGCCTCCGCGCGACTCTCGTCGCTGACGTAGCTCCGGGACGGCAGGACCGTGCTACTGAGGAAGTCGGCCAGACCGTAGCCCTGCGTGCGCGACCGGGTCGAACGCGGGTTCGAGCGCGCGCGGCGCTGGACCTCGACCGCCTCGGCTATCTGCTCGCCGACCGTGAGCGAGGGGTTCAGACTGCTCATCGGGTCTTGAAAGATGGTGCTGAACGACGGCCCGCGGAGCGCCCGCCGGACGTTCTCGGGCACCCGGCGCACGTCCACGAAGTCGCCGTCCACGGCCTCGGGGGTGTCGTCCCGGACCTCCTCGGCGAGGTCCGAATTGCGGTACCAAACCTCGCCGCTGGTGATGCGGCCCGGCGACTCCACGAGGTCGATGACCGAGAGCGCGGTCACGCTCTTGCCAGACCCCGACTCGCCGACGATGCCGAAGACCTCGCCGTCTCGCACGTCGAAGTCCACGGACTCGACCGCGTTGACCTGTCCGTCTTCGGTGAAGAACCGGGTCGAGAGGTCCCGGACGCGAAGGAGGTCGTCGGTCATCAGACGCCACCTCCTTCGCCCTCGATACCGGGGTCCAAGGCGTCGCGGAGCCAGTCGCCGACGAGGTTAATTCCGATGACCGTCAGCACGATGGCGACCCCCGGAACCGTCGAAATCCACCACGACGACGCGAGGTAGTCACGGCCCTGCGCGATGTCGAAGCCCCACGAGAGGCTGGTCCCCGAGAAGCCGAGGAACGACAGCGCGGATTCCAGCAGGATGATGGCCGCGATTTGGATGGTCGCCAGCACGAGAATCGGTGTCACGCTGTTGGGCAGGATGTGCTTGCGAAGGATGAACCCGTCGTTCGCGCCCACCGAGCGGGCGGCCTTGACGTACTCTTGGCCCTCGATGGAGAGCGCCTCGCCGCGGGCGACCCGCGCGAACCACACCCAGTTGACCAGTCCGACGACGATGATAACCGTCCCCGGTAGCGCGAACGTCTCGGGCATGCTCGGCGCGAGACCGGCCTGCACGAGCGGGTCCGGTAATCTGACCACCGCCCGACCAAACAGGCCGACCAGCGCGACCGCCAAGACCAGCGACGGGAACGCGAGCATGATGTCGGCGCTCCGCATCAGCGCGTCGTCTACCTTCCCGCCGTAGTAGCCAGCGGACAGGCCCACGGTCACGCCGACGGTCGCGGCGATGACCGTCCCGAGGAGACCGACCAGCAGGGAGGTTCGCGCGCCGTAGATGACTCGCGAGAGCATGTCCCTGCCCAGCGAGTCGGTGCCGAGCGGGTACTTCGGCGTCGCCGAGACCGTGACCGTCTCGTTGACGACCTCGATGGAGCCGTTGACCATCTCGGAACTGGTCTGGGTCGATGTCTTGCTGAACCCGAGCGGCGGGAGTTGGGACTCGTCGAGGTGCTGATTCGTGGGGTTGTGGGGCGCGAGCAGGGGTGCGAACAGCGCCACCAACACGATTGCGACCACGACGACGATACCGACCTTCGCCAGCGCGCTCTGGCGAAGTTCCTTCCTGAGGTTCCGGACGGTCCGGGGCGAGACGCCCCGCTTGAGTCCGTTCCAGAACGCGTCTACGAGTCTCTCGATAGGTCCGGCCATTAGTGAACCACCTGCGGGTTGATGTAGGCGTACAGCGCGTCCACGAAGATGTTGATGACGACGAAGCCGGTGCCGATGACGATGAGCGACCCCTGAATCAGCGGCCAGTCACGCGCGGTGATGGCGTTGATGAGCAGGGTGCCCAGTCCGGGCCACGCGAAGACGGCTTCGGTGATGACCGCGCCGCCGATGAGCGTCCCGAGTTGCAGGCCCAGCACGGTGATGACCGGAATCAGCGTATTCCGGAGCGCGTGCTTGTACCGGACCAGCGTCTCGGGCAGGCCCTTCGCTCGCGACGAGCGGACGTAGGGCTTGCCGAGTTCGTCCAGCATCCCGCTTCGGGTGAGTCGCGTGATGAGCGCGGTGAAGTACGTCCCGAGCGTGATGGCCGGGAGCGTGATGTGGGCGAGCCACGTCACCAGCCCCGAGATTTGGAACTGCGTCACCAGCATCTCCAGCGCCGGGAGAAGGCCGATTCCCCGACGACTCGTCGGGAACAATCCGAACTGGACCGACAGAATCAACACGAGCATGATGCCGAGCCAGAAGTTCGGCGTCGAGATGCCGACCAGCGAGAAACTCGTCGCGGCGTAGTCGGCCGGTTCGTGTCGGCGGGTCGCGGAGATGACGCCCAGCGGAATCGAGATGACCACGGCGACGATGCTCGCGGCCACCGCGAGTTCGAGGGTGGCCGGGAGGCGAGCGAAGATGAGGCCGCTCGCCTCGACGCCCCGAATGTAGGAGTAGCCCATGTCGCCCTGTAACAGGTTGAAGATGTAGTCGAAGTACTGGACGTAGAAGGGTCTGTTGAGACCCAACTCGGTCGCTATCTGCTGGCGTAACTCTTGGCTGGCGTCCAGCGGAGCCACGAACGTCACGGGGTTGCCCGGCGTGATGTATCGCAGACCGAACACGACGGTTACGACGCCCCAGACGACCAGTATTCCTTGGGCGCTACGTTTGAGTAGGAATCTCCCCATCGACATCAAGCATCACTCCATCGAAACGAAAACATTGGTCGAGGCTTACTGGCCTTCGGCCGGTGCCATCGCGTAGGCGTCGATGCGTTCGTCGCGGCGGGCCTGCCACTGGACGCGTTGGCGGACGCCGTAGACGCTGTACTGGCGGTTGAGGTATATCCACGGCGCTTGGTCGTGGAGCAGTTGGTTGACCTCCTGTAGCGTCTGTTCGCGCTGGCTCTCGTCGCCCTGACTCTGGGCCTGCTGCATCATGCTGTCGACCTCGTCGTTGCTGTAAGAACTGAGCGCGCCGTCGGTGGTCAACAGCGGGATGATGGTCTGGCTCGCGTCGAACGTCGCGTTACCCCAGCCGATGAGGTAGAAGTCCGGACTCGTCTCCAGATTTCCGTCGGTGAGTTCACCCGCCAGCGTCGCGAACTCCCGCTGTTTGACCGAACACGAGACGTTCGAGAGCTGGTCGATCTGGTTGGCGACCGCTTGGGCGATTTCAACGTCCTTGAGGTAGCGACCGACCGGCGTGTGGAGCGTGATCGAGGCCCCGGCGTGGCCGCTCTCCTCGACCAGTTGCTCGGCCTGAGCCTTGTCGTAGGGGTAGGGGTTCACGTCGGAGTTGTAGCCGAAGAAGCCCTCCAGCGTCGGCTGACCGGTCGGGTCCGCGAAGCCCGACAGGACGTTCTCGATGATGCTATCGAGGTTCACCGCGTGGTTCATCGCCCGGCGGAACTGCGGGCTGGAGAACGGTTCGACGTTGTACTTCATCGCGTTGTAGATGATGCGCGTACTCGGTGCCGCGCTGAGTTGTGTCTCCCCGGAGTTTCTAATGCGCGGGATGTCTTGGGGCGGCACGTTGACGATAACGTCGGACTCGCCTTCGAGCAGTTGGTTCACCCGCGTACTCGACTCCTTGGCCGCGCGGAACGTCAGCGACGTGACCGCGGCGGGGTCCCGCCAGTAGTCCTCGTAGTTGGTGAACTCGACTTTCACGTCCGACTGGTACTCCTCGAGGGCGAACGGTCCGGTGCCGTTCATCTGTTGAGCGATTTCGGACTTCGAACGCTCCTGCACCCACGACTTCTGCATCACGTCGCAGTACGTCGCGAACAGCGAGAAGACGATGGGGTTGATGCCGTCGGACATCACGTCGACCGCGCGCTGGCCATCCACGACTTCCGCGCCCGTGACGCCAGCGAGTTGGTCGGACTGCGGGCTGGCGATGCTCACGTCCTCGTTCACGACGCGATTGATGCTGAACGCCACGTCTTCGGGCGTCAACTGGTCGCCGTTGTGGAACGTGACTCCCTCTCGGATGGTGAAACGGACCCGACCCGGCTCTTGGCGTTCGTAGCCGGTCGCGAGCTTCTCGACTATCTTCCCCTTCTGGTCGCGCCCGAGGAGGCCCTCGTAGGCGTGGAGGACCACGTTGTCCGTCGGGGTCGAACGGTGGTTCTGCGGGTCCAGCGTCGTCGGCATCTGGCCCTGCGTGATGGTGACGGCGAACTCCTCGCCCTCACCACCCGATTCGGTCGTCTCCGTTTCGGTCTCGGTCCCTCCGCCGGTCGTCTCCGTTGTCGTGTCCGTCTCCGTCGTCGTCGTTTCCTGTCCACCGCCGCCACCCGTACACCCCGCCACCGAAGCGGACGCGGCAGCGGCACCGGCAACTGTCAGAAACTTCCGTCGAGACGTACCTTCGTCGTGCGCCATATCGAGTAAAGAGTCGTTCCGGCATAAATATGCTGTGGTGACACACACCATTCGCCGCTCTCGCGGGTCACTCTGCCGTCCGGTGGTCGGCGGCCGTAAGTTTAAGTTACACCCGACCGATAGATGTGATATGGCCGTTCACGGCCGTTCCTCCCCACTCCGGGCACTGTTCGACGAATCGCCCACGCCGCACATCGCCCACCCGCCGCGGACGCATCACCGCGATTTCTACGTCGCCACCGACGGTTCCTACAACCTCCAGCGCGACGAGGGCGGACTGGGTGCAATCATCGAAACGCGAGACGGCGAGCGGGTTGCTCGCCTCTCGGTCCCCGACGAGTCGGTCACGGACAACAACGTGGCCGAGTACCGGGCGCTCCACCTCGGACTCGACGTACTGGCGGCGCGCGCGCCGACCGGTGCGCGGGTCGGCGTCGTCGTGGACCACGACGACCTCGCGGCCAACGTCAACAGCGCGGCGCTGGCGACTCGTCGGACTGACCACACGCCACCGCGGGAACTATCGGTTCCACCCGCGGGCAGACATCACTGGCGCGGGATTCGAGCGCGGGTCTGTCGGTTCGGCGAACTCCGGGCCGCGGTCCTCGAAAGCGACCGGAACCCGGCCCACGCGCTGGCGAACGCGCCCGAGGAGTTCGCCCACGTCAACCACGAACCCGACCGGTGTCTCCTGCCGGAGCGAGCGACCTCCAGCGAGGCCCAGATTCCGCCGCCCTCGCGGGCCGACCGGACCGCGACCGACTCGCGGGCCAGCGACTGACGGCGGGGTCGCCCCGACGAGAGCAGTCGCCGGTCGCTCCTCGTGGCCGACGAGAGCAGTCGCTGGCCGAGCAAGCCGGTATTCGCGGCGACGCCGCGGCTATCTGCCGGGCCGCCACTCGACGGCATCGCCGTCCGTGACGGACCCGCCGGAACGACGCTTCTGGACAGCCCTGCCGCTATCGGCGCTCGCTGGCGACCGAGGAGACACCGCTCGTCGCCCGGCGGGGGCTTCCCCCGAGCGTGGGGCGACGACCGTCCGGTCGCACCCGACCACGGACCCGACTCGCGGAACGGCCTACTCCACCAGTCCGACCGCGTAGACGTGTCTGCGAAGGGCCTCCTCGGAGTCGAACGACTCGCCGCACGCCTCGCAGACGTACCGATGTTTCTCGTCCATAGCCACGAGAACGACCGGAAACGGCGTAAGCGTTGTTCGAAACCTCGCCGAACGAGTACGACGAGACTCGTGACGACCGGTGAGACTCGGCAAATGGGGCGACGACGGTGACGGCTGGAGAGAGGGCGACGACGGACGGGACTGCGACCAGCGACGGACACGCGCCGAGTTGGTCGCGGTCTCGTATTTGAACGTTCGCCCGACGCGGTACGTCTTCGCACACCACCGTCGCGGATGAAGACGGGCGGCCAGCCCGCTATTGGAGTGATTATACATTTCCTAAGCGTCGCTTCATACCAGTTAGAGACTGCTACAGTTATCTTCCCTTCTATCTGCTCGTCCATTTGTCCACCCGGCCGACGAACGAGAAGACCGACTTCTCACCCAACCGGAGACGAGACGGACCTGTCGCCCAACCGGAAACGATACGGCCTGCGGTGACGCAGTTTCGGGTATGAACGCCAGCGACCTGATGACCGACGAGGTAGAGACGGTCCACGAGGAGGACGACATCAGCGACGTACTGACGCGACTCGCACAGGCGGACTTCAACGGCTTCCCCGTCGTGGACGACGACGAGCGCGTGGTCGGCATCGTGACCCAGCACGACCTCGTCCACATCTTCCAGCCGAGCGACCGGACGCTCTGGATTCCGGTCGGCTTCCCGCCGTTCTTGGAGACGCTGGAGTACGCCATCGACCTCTCGTGGGACGACCTCGACACCGAACTCGGCCTGCTGAAACACGCGAGCAAGCCCGTCCGCACCGTCATGACCGAGGAGGTCGTGACGGTCGAACCCGACACCGACTTCGACCGCATCCTCGACCTGCTGGCCGACGACGAGCGGGACATCAACCGCCTGCCGGTCGTGGACGACGAGGGCAGGCTCCTCGGTATCGTGGCCCGCCAAGACGTGCTTCGGGCGGTCCGCGACGAACGCCGGAGGACTGACGCTGGGCTGTAATCGACCCCGGACGAATCGGTTTCCCGTGTCGACGCTTTTGAGCGAACGGCAGTCGAGAACACAGCGAATACGTCGTAGAAAGCCCCCGCCCGGTCGCGGTCGCTCGGCGACATATCCGACGGACGTAGTTGCGTCGGATAGGGGTCGCCGAAGCGACCAAGCGTTGCGCGACCGGGCGGCCCCTTTCAGTCCACCCAAACCGTCGTCGGCCGGGCCGAGCGCATTTCGGTGGTTCGTATCCCCGAGTGTCTACGGTCGGCCATGCCAGCGAGCGCATTCGAGCGTCGCCACCCTCGCAACCGGCAACCCCGACGCCCATCGAAACGTTCAGGCACCGAGAGCGGTCAGTGAGAGCGTGAGCAGATACCGGAACGTCGCGCTGTTCGTCGCGCTGGCCGCGGTGTGGGGGTCCGCGTTCATGGCCATCAAGGCCGGACTCGACTACTTCCCGCCGGTCCTCTTCGCCGCGATTCGCTACGACATCGCGGGCGTGCTGATGCTGGCCTACGCCGTCTACGCGACCGACCGCTGGCGGCCGCGAACTCGCGGCGAGTGGCAACTGGTCGCGGTCGGCGCGACCCTGCTGATAGCGGGCTATCACGCCTTCCTGTTCGTCGGCGAGCAGTACACGACCAGCGCCGTCGCGGCGGTCATCATCAGCCTGAATCCAGTGCTGACGACCGGGTGCGCGCGACTCTTTCTCCCGAGCGAGCGACTGACTCCGACGGGCATCGCTGGCCTGCTGTTGGGACTCGTCGGCGTCGTCGTCCTGAGCAATCCGGACCCGAACAACCTCGTGACCTCGGGCGTGGTCGGACAGGCGCTGGTGCTGGCCGCGGCCGCGTCGTTCGCCTTGGGGAGCGTCCTGACCCGCCGTATCGACGCCGAGTTACCTATCGAGACGATGGAGGCGTGGTCGATGGTGCTGGGCGCACTCTTGATGCACGCTATCAGCGTCGCCCGCCCGAGCGAGTCGCTGGCCGCGGTGCGGTGGACGCCCGAGGCCATCTGGGCGATGGCGTACCTCTCCATCGCGGCGAGCGCGCTCGGCTTTCTGGTCTACTTCGACCTGCTGGAGCGGCTCGGTCCCATCGAAATCAACCTCGTCTCGTACGTCGCGCCCGTCTTTGCGGCCGTCTCCGGCTGGTGGTTCCTCGACGAAATCATCGACCTCACGACCGTCGCGGGCTTCCTCGTCATCTTCGCGGGGTTCTGTCTGGTCAAACGCGAGGCGCTGGCCCGCGAACTTCCGAAGCTCCGAGCCGTCGTGACTCGGCGCTGACCGTCGAGAGCGTCAGTGTCGCCGCCCGTCGCACTCGCCGCCTGTCGCACTCGCCGCCCGCCGACCGGGTCGCCCCGACCAGAAGGACTTTGAGGAGCCGCCGAACACCCCCGACAATGACCGAACGGGGCAACGAGTTCACCGGGTTCGCGCCCGAGCGAGACGAGACCGGAGACCGGTCGGGCCGACTCCGGTCGCGGGCCGCGAGCGTCCTCTTCGCGGTCGGAGTCGTCGTCGTGGCCGCCAACAGCGCGCTCTACTTTTTCGACGTAGACCTGCTGTCGCACCCGGCGGTCTCGCTCCTCGGACTCGCACTGTTGGTGCCGCTGTACCTCCGAGAACGCTGAATCCCGAACGAAGCGGGCTACTTCGCCTCGGCGAGCCGCTGGAACTGCCCGGCCGTGAGGTCGATGTCCGTCGCCGCGAGGTTCTCGTTCAACTGCTCGACCGTGCGCGCGCCGACGATGGGTGCCGTGACCTGCTCGTGGTCGGTCAGCCACGCGAGGCTCACCTGCGCCGGACTCGCGCCGACCTCCTCGGCGACGGCTTCGACGGCCTCTAGCGCGTCGAAGTTCTCGTCGGTGAGATACGAGTCGCGGAACTGCTGGTCGGTCGCGCCGCGAGTTCCCTTCGGAGGTTTCTCGCCGCGACTGTACTTGCCGGTCAGGAAGCCGCCAGCGAGCGGACTCCACGGCACGACGCCGATGTCGTAGTCGGCGCACATTTCGAGGTAGTTCCCCTCTATCTCGCGGTTGGCGAGGTTGTACCGGGGCTGAGCGAGCTTGAACGGCTCGTAGCCGCGCTTGTCGGCCAGTTCGTTCGCCTTGGCGACCTTCCACGCGTTCGGTTCGAGCGTCGAGGCCCCGAGGTAGTTGACCTTCCCGTCGCGGACGAACTCGTCCAGCGTGCGCACGAACTCCTCGGCGGGCGTCTCGTCGTCCCACCGATGGATGTACAGCACGTCCACGTAGTCGGTCCCGAGGCGGTCCAGAATCTCGTCGATGTTGTTCCGCAGGTGCTTGCGCGAGAGTCCCTGTCCGTTCGGGCCGTCGCGGGTCGGCCAGTATATCTTCGAGGCGACGACGTAGTCCTCGCGCTCGCGGTCGGACAGCCAGTTGCCGATGTACTCCTCGCTCCGACCGTCGCCGTACATGTCGGCGGTGTCGATGAAGTTCCCGCCAGCGTCGGCGTAGGCGTCGAGGAGCTTGCGGGCGCGCTTCTCGCCGATTTCGACCTCGCCGTCGTCGTTCTCTCGACCGAACCGCCACGTGCCGAACGCGATTTCGCTGACAGTCGTGCCAGTCGGACCGAGCGACACCGTGTCCAGTTCCATGCTCCGACGTTGCCCGACCGACCGGTTAAAGTCGTCCTTTCGCTCGGAACGACGGGACAGAAACGAAACGGTTGCGGGAGGAGACGGGGAGGACGAAGGAGCGCAGACCCGAGAGCGAAAGGAGAGGAGACGCGGGAAAAGACCCGAGAGACACAAGCAGACGAGAACGCGGGGGCGGCGAGTGGAGGGCCGAAGGTCGTCAGTCCTGCTTGTGGCTGTGTCCCGCGAGGAGGGCCGCGAGATTCAGCGCCAGCAGGCCGACGAAGGTGAGCAGTTCGCCCTGCGACGAGATGCCGTTGAACAGCAGCGGCACGTAGAGGAACGGCAGGGCGATGGCCGACCAGAAGCCGACGACTTCGAACGGCGTCGTGAGCGCGTGGTCTCGGTAGTGGTCGTACAGGGTCGCGAGTTTCGTGCGCCCTGCGGTTCCTTCACCGGCCTCCGCAGGGGAGCCGATAGTCGAGTTGCTTTCGTTCTGGAGGGTGGATTCGGTCATGGGGACATCTCGACCTCAACAACTCGTTACACAGGGAGGGTCATATAACGCGACGAGCGTTAGTGCGATTTCAGAATAGTTCATCGAAAAACGTGCTGGAGAGTACTTTTCAAAACAGGCTCTAATAGCTCGATAAAATTTAAAACCGTTTCTCAACGATTTTCTCTCGAAAGAGCTGCGTTCAGAAATGTGGGCATACCGATGACCAGCCGAGGGTAATCAGGCGTTGCCTGTGTGCGAACAGGCGACACAGACGCGCGATTCGCACTGCGGTTGGGGTCCGATTCAGTGACGTTAGGTGAGTAGTAACCGTCGCCGCTCGACTACCCGACGGGCGTTCGTCGGTCTGCCGACGCGAGCGACGACGGCGATAAAAGGTGAAGGGACAGCGCGAGAAATGAACCGATATGAGCGAGCGAGCAGAGTGGATGCATCCCGAGGACGACCACTTGCTCGCGCTCCTGCGCACCGAGCGCAAGGACACGTTTAGCGCCGTCGCCGCGCAGTTACCGCTCACGCGCGAGCAGGTCGCCGACCGCTGTCGGACGCTGGCCGCCCACGGACTGGTCGAACACCTCGGGAGCGACATCTACACCATCAGTCCGCTCGGCGAGCGGTACCTCGACGGAGACATCGACGCCGAGGAAATTCCTACTCTCGACGACGAGTACGAGTAGCCGCCGGAATACTCTTTTGCTGACACTCCGAACCGCCACGCAGTGACCATGGACACCGACCTCGTCGCCGAGAAAACCGAACAAGCCGCCGAAGTGCTGGCCGAGCGGAACATCGACTGCTGGCTCACCTTCTGCCGCGAGACGACCGAAATCTCCGAACCGAACCTCCCCTTCCTGCTCGGGTTCGACGTGGTGTGGCCGACCGCTATCGTGGTCTCGAAGACGGGCCGGTCGGCGGTCGTCCTCGGCCGTCACGACGCGCCGAACGCCAGCGAGTTACCCCACGACGTAATTCCGTACGACGAGTCGCTCGGGGAGCCACTCCTCGAACTTCTCCGCGAGGAGGACCCCGACGAAATCGCGGTGAACTACTCGCGCGACGACAACACCGCCGACGGCCTGACTCACGGAATGTTCCTGCGACTGCGCGACATCCTCGACGGGAGCGACTACGAGGAGTCGTTGACCAGCGCCGAGGAGGTCGTCTCGGCAGTCCGGGGGGTCAAGTCACCCACCGAACGCGAGCGCGTCGAGCAGGCAGTCGCGACGACGCAAGAACTGCTCGGTGACGTGCGCGAACGGTGGGACCCCGACTGGATGGAAGCCGACGTGGCCGACTGGCTCCACGCGCGCATGGACGAGCGCGACCTCGGGAGCGCGTGGAGTTGGGACTACTGTCCGACGGTCCACGCGGGCGGCGAGAGCGACATCGGCCACACTCTGCCGGGCGACCGGACCCTCCCGGCGGGGGAAGTCTTGCACGTCGATTTCGGGGTGAAGCAGGACGGGTACAGCGCCGACATGCAACGGCTCTGGTACCGGCCGTCGGACGAGTGGCCTGACCCACCCGCCGACCTCGACGCGGCCTTCGCCGACGTGCGCGCCGCCATCGAGGCTGGCCGGGAGCGAATCGAACCGGGCGTGCCGGGCCACGAAGTGGACACCGCCGCCCGCGAGACGCTGACCGACCGCGGCTGGCCGGAGTACGACCACGCCTTCGGCCATCAGGTCGGCCGGAACGCCCACGACGGCGGGACGCTCCTCGGGCCGCGCTGGGACCGCTACGGAACCGCCCCGCAGGGCGAGATTCGAGCGGGCGAGATTTACACCGTCGAGTTGGGCGTCGAGACGGAGTGGGGGTATCTCGGACAGGAGGAGATGGTCGCGGTCACGGCCGACGGGACCGAGTGGCTGACCGACCCGCAGGAGGAGTTGTGGAGAATCGGCGAGGAGACTAACGAATCGTAGAAATTGTAGAAGTGCCCGGGGAGGGCTCCGAACCCTCGATCTCCGCATGACCCAGGTACGAGGCTCGGCGGGCCTCTCGGGCATGGGAGGCTTCCAAGGCCTGAGCACCGAATCTCAGTAACCCTATGAGTGCGGCGCTATGTCCAGCTAAGCCACCCGGGCTCAGTTCTCCGTAGGGGGGTGTTACTCTTTAAAGTTCTCATCTTACTCGGGTTCGGGAGGCCGAGGCACGGTGATTTCGGGAGGAGTCCCGTCGGTCCGGTCGGCCGAGGACGAACGATAGAGAGTCCAAACCAGAAAAACTCTGTCGGTCGCCGGACCGACCTTCTTTCGACCCGAAACCCCGCGGCACTTACCCGGCGGATTTAAGCCGGGGGGCTAATCATACCACTGCATGAGCGTTCCCGGAATCGTACAGTCCCGGCTCGACGGCGAACAGGTCGCGGCGCAGGTCGCCCTCGGCGGCGAGGACGGCCTCTACGTGACTCGCACGCGGACCCTCATCTACCGCGCCGACGGACTCCTGAGCGACGAGTCCGTCGAGGAGTACCCCCACGACGCCGAGCGCATCGAAATCTCCGAGGGGCGGCGCAAGTCGTCCATCGGCCTCGACTACGGCATCGACGGCGAGGAGAAGTTCAAAATCCCGAGCAACCGCCTCTACGAGGCGCTCCACCCCGTGCTGGCGGGCGTGTTGAACGCCGCGGACGTGACCGGACCCGACGAGACGGTCAAGCAGACCTACCAGTTCAGCGAACTTACGCTGGTCATCACCAGCGAGCGCGTCGTCAAGCACGTCGGCGCGGCGGTCTGGGACGAGGACTACGAGGAGTTCCACTTCGACGACGTGACCGCCCTCGACGTGGAGGAGGGAAGCGTCTCGTCACAGATCATCATCGAGACCGACGGCCGCCCCCAACGCATCAAGACGCCGAGCGACCAGACCCGCGAGGTCCGCGAGCGCATCGAGCGCGCGCTGTTGGACCACCACGGGCTGAGTTCCTACGACGAGTTCGCCCGCGCGCACGCCGACCCCGACGAGCAAGCCGAGGCCGAGAAAGCCGCCGCGGACGACGGCGACGACGCGGCCGAGAGCGACGCCGACCCGCTGGCTGGCGGCGGCGTGGACCCCATCGACGCCAACCCGCCGGAACTGGACGACGACGGTGCCATCATCGAGGAGGACGCGAGCGTGACGACCGGCGACCGACCCGACGAGAGCGTCACCACGGCCGAAGCGAGCGAGGCCGCCGCGCGCGCCGCGGAGGCGAGTTCGGAACCGGAAGCCGGGGCGGGCGCGGAAGCGAGTGCGAACCCGGAAACGAGTGCAGGCCCAGAGGCAGGTGCGGACGCGAGCGCAGGCACGGAGACGGCCCGGTCGGACGACCGCAACGACGCCGCCAGCGAGACGAACTCCTCGCACGAGGAGACCCCGCGCGACGACGCGGGACAGGTCCTCGAAGGGACGCCCGACGAGACGGCGACCGAGGGCCGGACGACCGTCACCGACGCCACGAGCGCGGACGCCGCCGACCCCGCCGACGCGACCGCGGCGGCCGCGGCGACCGACAGCGAACCCGCGGACGCGACCGACGACGCCGAAGCGAGCGGATTCGCAGACTCGGGCTTCGAACCGGCGAGTTCGGAGTTGGAGCGGGACGCGACCGACGAGCAACTGGCGGCGCTGACCGAGGCCGTCGAGCGACAGAACGAACTGCTGGCCGAGCAACAGCGCACGCTCCAGCAACTCATCGAAGAACTGAGTCGCGGTCGGTAGGTCGGTCGTCCTCGCGACCGAATCTCGACCGACTCCGCCGAAATCCTCAGTCGCGGCCCGTGACCTTCCGGATGCACTCCGGGCCGAACGCGCCGTGTTCTCCCGCGTCGAGCTTGATGAAGTGACCCGTCGAGATGTTCGCGCCGCACCGCCGACAGGAGAACTCGCCCTCTTTCGTGACGACCTCGCTCTGGAAGCTGACGTAGCCGCCGCCAGTGGTCGTGACGATGCCGTTCTCGCGCTCGATGACCCCGCGCTTCTCGGCCTCGTCCAGAATCTTCCGGGTCGTCGTCGGATGGGTGGTGACGGTCTCGATGCGGTCTACGGCCTCCGCGACCGATAGCTCGGGGTCTTCGAGCTTCGAGAGGAGTTCGACGCCGACCGCTACGGGGTCGGAGCCGTCGCTCGCCTCGTTTCCGTCTGCTCGCTCGTCGTCGGCGGCGCGCTCCGGTGGCTCGTCGTCGGCCATCACCTCGGATTCGCCCGCGAGAGGGATTAAAACTTGCGCGAAGCGCGGCGGTCCGGAGTCCGGTTCGGAACACCTTGACTCGAACCCGAAAGCAGATACCGGCCGGTCTGCAACCACGCCACGATGGCCGACTTCGCGCGCCGCCAAGTCGCCGGACTCGCCCTCGTCGCGGTCGTCGCAGTCGGCAGTCTCCTCGCGGGACCGAACCACCTGTTCGCGGTCGCGCGGGACCTCGCCGACCGGCCGGTCGTCTTCGGTGCGCTGTTGGTCGCGGTCTACCTCGTCCGGCCGCTGTTCGCGTGGCCGACCACGCTCGTCGCGATTCTGGCGGGCTACGCCTACGGCCCGGTCTGGGGGTTCCCGATTGCGCTCGCTGGCACGACGGGGAGCGCGCTCCTGCCGTTCCTCGCGGCGCGCTACGTCGGCACGGGGTCGGGAGAGCGAACCGGTTGGGGGTCCGGGCTGGTCGCGCGCCTCGGCGACTCGGGCGAGCGGTTCTTCGAGGCCACGGGCGACCTGCGGGGGATGGTCGCCTCTCGACTCGCGCCCGCGCCCTCCGACCCGGTCTCGGCGGCGGCGGGCCTCTCGGGCGTCTCGACCGGCGCGTTCGTCGTCGGAACCGCGGTCGGCGAGGTGCCGTGGACTGTCGCGGCCGTCCTCGCGGGCGGTTCGCTCGACCACCTCTCGACTACCGGACTGACCGCGATAAACTGGGAACTCATCGCGGCGGCGGGCGCGGTGGCGGTGGCACTCCTCGCCGGTCCGGCCTACCGCGCCGTGAGCGTCCGGCGATAGCGACAGTCCGTTCGAATTTGGAACGAATTTGGAACGGAGTCGGAGGGAACCGGGAACGAAGTGGGTCGGAGTTCGAAAAATTCCTTTTAGGGTGGCTCTCGCCGGTAGAATCATGCGTTTCGCAACGCTGATTACCGTGGCAGTGGTCGTACTCACCGTCTGTGTCGCGCCGATTACGGCCCAGCAGACGACCCAGTGCGGCCCGCAGAGTAGCGAGATGATGGACAACGAGTCGATGAGCGAGACGACGGCGATGATGAGCAACGAGTCGATGAGCGAGACGACGGCGATGATGAGCAACGAGTCGATGAGCGAGACGACGGCGATGATGAGTAACGAGTCGATGAACGGGACCACCGAGTCGATGGGCGGCATGGCGAACGAGACCACCGACTCGATGGCCTCGGAGACGACGACGTGCGCGAACGACTCGATGTCCGACGATTCGATGGGCGAGACCACGACCGGGACGAGCGACGAGTCGATGTCCGAGACGACCGAGAGTATGAACGATGAGTCGATGAGCGACACCAGCGAGATGGCCGACACCACCGACGCGACCGAGACCGGGTCGAGCGCCTTCGTGCCCGGATTCGGCGTCGGCGCGGCGCTCGTCGCGCTGGTCGCGGCGCTCTACGTCGCGAGGAGGCGACCGTGACCGACCGACCCGACCCGGACGGAAGCGACCGACCCGACCCGGACGGAAGCGACCGACCCGACCCGGACGGAATCGACCCCGCCGACTCGGGCGGTCTCGACCGACACGGTTCGACGGGTCCGTTGGCGTCGAGTCTCGTCGCGGCCGCGGTGGGCGTCGCGGCGGTCGCTGGCTCCTACGCCGCGGTCGGCCGGACGCCAGCATTCGTCGCCGCGCCGATTAGCGAGGTCGTCGTCGCCGCGACGCCCGACGCGGTGGTCGCGTGGTCCATCCAGACGCTCGGTAGCGTCGGGAGTCAACTCGGGTTCCTGCTGGCGCTCGCGCTCACGGTCGGCCTGTTCGCGGTGGCGACCGCGGCCGCGGCCCTCCTCGCAGACCGCTTCGAAGTCCCGGCCGTCGCCGTCGCCCCCGTGGCCTGCGTCGCCGTCGCGCTGGCGCTCACGGGGTCGGTCGCGTCCACGCTCGCGGCCGGTGGCGGCGCGGGACTCGTGGTCGCGCTCGCTTCCGTCGGTACCGGCGGGACCGGCGAGGAGACCGCCGAACGTTCCGACGTTCGCCCGTCGTCGGCCCGGCGGCGCGTCCTCCAAGCCGTCGCTGGCGCGGTCGCGGTGAGCGGTGTCGGCGCGCTCCTCGGCTCCGGCGAGGGCGGTGAGGTGCCCGAGACCGACGGCGAGGTCTCGACCGGCGTCCAGTCCCTGCTGGACGAGGCCGCCGACAAGTCCCTCGATGTCGAGGGCATCGAACCGCTCGTCAGCGAGCAGTTCTATCAGGTGGACATCAACAACGTGGACCCCACGCCGGACCGCGACGAGTGGACGCTCGGCGTGACGGGTGCGGTCGAGGAGGATGCCGAGTTCGACTACGAAGACCTGACCGGTCTCTCGGAGTCGGTCGAACACCGGTTCGTCACGTTGCGATGCGTCGGCGAGGGCCTGAACGGCAAGAAGATGGACACCGCGCTCTGGACCGGCGTGCCCGTGATGGACCTGCTGGAGTCGGCGGGCATCGACGCGGGCGAGAACTGCTGTGTCATGTTCCGCGCGGCCGACGACTACTTCGAGGAGTTCCCCCTCTCGGCGCTCGAAGATGGTTTTCTCGCGTTCGGGATGAACGGCGAACCGCTCCCGCGCGGGCACGGCTACCCGGTCCGCGCGCTGATTCCGGGCCACTGGGGCGAGATAAACGTCAAGTGGATAACTGAAATCGAGGTGCTGGAGGAGGAAGCGAAGGGCTACTGGGAGAAGCGCGGGTGGCACGGTACCGGTCCCGTCAACACCGTCGCCAAACTCCACGCCGTGAATCGGCTGGACGAGGGGACCGACGATTCGGCCGGTAGCGGGACCGAGATGCAGGTCGGCGGCCACGCCTACGCGGGCACACGAGGAATCCAGACGGTGGAGGTCTCGACCGACGGCGGGGATTCGTGGAACGAAGCGACGCTCTCGGAACCGCTACCCGCAAGCCCCGGCGAGGCCACCGCGGACGCCGAAGCCGACGCGACGAACGCCGCCGAGGACGCGTGGCGACAGTGGGAGTACACTTACGAGGCCAGCGACGCCCACGAGGTCGTCGTTCGCGCGACCGACGGCGAGGGGGACCTCCAACCGAGCGAGGAGAGCAAGCCCTTCCCGAGCGGCGCGACCGGGTGGGTCTCGAAGCAGGTAGAGCCGTAAATATAAGCATCGTGCCTGACAAGCGAGAGACAGCAGATGGACAAGGCGCTCTGGTACCTGCTCACGGCGACCCGCGGCGGCGAGAACCGCGCGCGGCTCATCCGCGAACTCTCCGAGCGCCCCCGCAACGCCAACCAACTCGCCGACGCCCTCGACGTGCGGTACAAGACGGTGCGCCACCACCTCGACATGCTCGAAGACCATGGCGTCGTCGAAGCGGGCGACAACGAGTACGGGAAGCTCTACTTCCTCACCGACCAGTTCGAACAGCACCGCGAAGCGTTCGAAGAAATCATGGAACACCTCGAATGACACCGAACAGACAGACCCACGAGGAGACCACAGCATGAGTACGATACAGTTCGCCAGCGGTATCGCGGTCGTGAACATCCTCCTGCTGGGACTGCTCACGACCGTCTGGGTCCGCAACTACCGGAAGTTCCGGACCTCCCTGCTGTTGGGACTGGTCGCGTTTGGGAGCGTCATGCTCGCCGAAAACGTCGTCGCCATCTACTTCTTCTTCAGCATGAAGATGCTCTACTCGGGCGACCCGACCGTCCAGCAGGCCGTGCTGGTGCTTCGCGGCCTTCAACTGGTCGCCATCGCGTTCCTGACGTGGGTCACGATGAAGTAGTCGGTCGCTCCAAAAAATGACAGATTTTTAATAAAAGGTGTCGGCGCAGTCCATGATGATGCCGTGCTGGGGACAGACGTACTTGCAGTGCCGGGAGTACATCGGCGTCTCGCAGATGGGACACGGCCGCCCGCCCTGCTCGCCGGACCCGTCGTCGCCGTCACCTCGCCCTCTCTCACTCTCGTCTCCTCGCTCGGCCGAGTCGCTCATGTCCCAACGACCGGGAGCGAGCGCCAAGACTGTTTCTCTCCGGGCCACTCGCTTCCGAGTCGCTCTCTTCCGGGTCACTCCTCGGACCCTCGCCCGCGGACCAGCAGGTAGCCGCCCCGAATCCAGAGCGCGAGCGCGATGCCGACCGCGAGCAAGTGAACCTCCGACACCCAGTAGGGGAGCGCGACGACGTGGCGAGCGCCCGCCAGTAGCGTCGAGAGGAGCGGCACCCGGTGGTCGAAGACGCCGCCGTCGTCACCGCGTCCCGGACCGTAGGGCGAGACGGCCGCCGCGGGTGGCTCGCTGTACGGCAGGCGGTCGGCCTCGTAGGGGAGCGACGGGACCGCATAGCTCGCCACCACGCTCCCGTTCTCCTCGATTTCGACCACGCGGTTGTTCCGACTGTCCGTGATTAGGGTGTGGCCGTTCGGCAGTCGGTCGGCGTCCCGCGGCCAGTCGAGGTCGATTCTGCCGACCGTCGATACCGACCACGCGACCCCCCACTCGCCGGTCGTCTCGTTCTCGTGGAGTTCGACCGCGCGGTGGTTCTCCGAGTCGGCGACGAGGAGAGCGCCGTCGCCGAGCCAGTGGGGGTTGTGCTGACGGTTCAGCACGTCGGGGTCGCCCTCGTCGTTGATTACGTCGACGACTCCTCGCCCGCGCTCGACCACGAGGAGTTGGTTCCGGTTGCGAATCGAGACCAGAAACCGGCCGTCGCCGATGCGGTCGGCGTCGTTGAGGTGGAGCCAGTCGGTCGTCGTCGGGTCGGCCGGGGCGTCGTAGTGCTGGCTGGCGTTCCACGTCCAGACGCGCTCTCGCGTCTCGGGGTTCAGCACGAAGATGCTCTCGTACTCCATGTCCGCGACGAGGAGGTTCCCCGAGGGGAGCATCTCGGCGTCGTGGACCTCGCTGTCCTCGCGGGTCCGGACCGGGTAGCTCCACTCCCAGACGACCTCGGGGGTCGGTCCGGCGACCTCCGCGGAATCGGTGTTCGAGACGCCCACCGAGTCGGCGGTCGAGACGCCCACCGAGTCGGCGGTCGAGACGCCCGCGGAGTCGGTGCGGGAGTCGGCGTCCGAGACGCCTGCGGAGTCTGCGTTCGTGTCGATGATGCGGACGCCCGTCCGCTTGCAGGGCGATTCGTACCGCCCGCACTCGTCGTAGCCGCCCGCGGCGAACGTCGCTAGCACGGACCCGTTGTCGAGCCGTTGGACGTTCTGGTAGCTGATGATGCCGCCGATGGCCCACCGCACGTCGCCGTGGCCGTCGAGGGCGGTGACGTTGCCGTTCGGTCCCGGCCCCTGCACGCCGACCAACAGCGTGTCGTTCGAGTCTACCTGCCCGGAGACGGTCTCGGTGCCGGGAGCGACCGCCCAACTCGCGGTGAACGCCACGACGAGGAGGCCCGCTCCGGCGAGGACCAGCGCGAGACCGCGGACGGTCGGGGTCGTCGCGTCCGTCACGTCTCGCATCGACGCGTCTCCCGGTCGGAGCGGTCGGTCGTCCGGTCTCGCTCGGTCGCCCGCTCGCCCTCGGCTCTCGGGTTCCGAACCGTCACCTCCACGAGTCCGGCCCCTCGAATCGAATCCATCGCCGGAAGGGGTATGCTATCGACCTACCTAATCGCTCTGGCTCTCGGCCGCAAAAAAGGAGTCATCCGTTCCGACCGACTCGGCGTCAGCGCCGAGTCGCGTCGGCGTCAGTTCCGATTCATGTCGGTATCGGTTCCGATTCGTGTCGGCGTCAGCACTCGCTCCAGCCGCAGGATTCGCAGGTCTTGCAGCCTTCCGAGTAGTACAGCGACAGCGACCCGCAGTCGGGACACTCGGGGCTCTCCCCGGATTCGATGATGTCCTGCTGGTCGGCTTCCTTGCCCGAGGTAGCGACGGCACCGCCGTCGGTTTCGGGGCCGGTGTCGGCGTCTACGTTCGGGCCAGCGTCGGTCGCGACGCCGCCGGACTCCACTTCGTCCTCGACCTCGGTGAGGTTCTTCTGCTGGGGGTAGGCCTTCTCGACTTCGCCGTCGAGGTACCGGCGCATCGCGGTGCCGATGGCGTCCGGGATGGAGTTTATCTGCTCGCCCTTGTCCCACGCGACCTTCGGACTCCGGATGCCCTGTAGCTCGTCGGTAATCTCCTCGGGGTCCACGCCCGACCGGAGCGCGGTCGAGATGGTCTTGGCCAGCGCCTCGGTGAAGGAGGCGGTGAAGCCGCCCGAGTTGCCGATGTTGGCGAACAGCTCGAAGGGTCGGCCTCGGTCGTCTTCGTTGATGTTGACGTAGAGCTTTCCGTACCCGGTGTCGATGCGCTGGGTGATACCGTGGAGTACGTCGGGCCGCGGGCGCTTGCTGGCGTAGGGACTGTCGCCCTCCTCGCCGTCGGCGACTTCCAGTAGCGACTCGACTTCCCGGTCCAAGGCTGCCTGCACCTCGTCGTTGTCGAGGAAGCCGTCGATGCCGCCGAAGACCTCCTGAATCTGCTCGACCAGTTGGGCGGCGGCCTCGCTCTCGTCGGCGAACTCCTTGTTGTCCGCGCGGGTCGTGAGGACCTGCTTGGAGCGGGTGCCGTCGCGGTAGACGGTCACGCCCTTCCCGCCGTTGTCGTAGATGTACTCGTAGACCTCCCGCATGTCCGCCTTGCTGGCGTCGTTCGGGAAGTTACAGGTCTTCGAGATAGCCGAGTCCACGCCCTCCTGACAGGCACACTGGACCGCGGCGTGGTCCTTGCCCGAGAGGTCGGAGGTCACGACGAACAGTTCGCCGATGGCGTCCGGCACGGTGTCGAGACCTTCGACGCCGTCGAACTCGTTTTCGGCCATCTGGTCTTGGGCCTCTCGCTTGACTTCTTCCACGTCGATGTCGTTGTCCTCCAGCACGCGGAGGAAGTAGTCGTCGAACTCCACGAGCATCTCGTCGCCCTGCACGTCGTCGGAGACGTTCTTGTAGTAGGCGACGTTGTAGATGGGTTCGCAACCGCCCGTGGTGTTGCCGACCATCGAAGTCGTGCCGGTCGGCGCGATGGTCGTCGTGTTGTGGTTCCGGATGGCGAAGCCGTCCTCCCAGTCGTCGGCGCTCAGGCCGGTCTGCTTCTCGAACCACTCGCGGTACTCGGTCGGGTTCGCGTACTTGCTGTTGTCCCACTCGTCGAACGCGCCGCGCTCCTCGGCGAGTTCGTGGGAGGTCCACTTCGACTCGTGGTTGATGTAGCGCATCAACTGGCGCGCGATTTCGTTTCCGGCGTCGCTCCCGTACTCGACGCCCAACTGGATGTAGAGTTGAGCGAGTCCCATGACGCCGAGCCCGATTTTGCGCATCTCCCGGACCTTCTGCTCTATCTTCTCGACCGGGAAGTCCGACATCGTGACGACGTTCTCCAAGAACCGGGTGCCGTACTCGATGCGGTGGTCGAACTCGTCCCACGCCATCGCGTCGGCGAGGAAGGCGTCCACGGCCTGCTGGAAGTCGTCGTACTCGTCGCCGTGTTCGTCGTACCAGATCCGCCAGTCGGGTGCATCGGTGTCCGCGAGCGTCGAGAGATTGATGTGGCCGAGGTTGCAGGCCTCGTACTCTTCGAGCGGCTGTTCGCCGCAGGGGTTGGTCGCCAGAATCCGGTGGTCGGGATGCTCCTCCACGTCGAAGGAGTGTTCCTTGTTGACGCGTTCGAGGTAGATGACGCCGGGTTCGCCGTTCTCGTGGGCACCGTCCACGATACGGTCCCAGACGAGTTCGGCCGGAATCGACAGCTCCTCGCCGACTTCGACGTGGTCGCCGAGACCGAACATCTCGTAGAGTTCCTTGGTGTGTTCGGTGGCGACGTGTGGCTCCTCGGTCCGGGGGTTCGTGAACGTGAACTCCTCGCCGTTCTGGACCGCTTCCATGAAGTCGTCGGTGATGCCGACCGAGATGTTGAAGTTCGAGAGATGACCCTCGGCGGCGTTTCGGAGGTGCTTGGGCACGCGGCCCTCGTCGTCGATGAGTTCGCGGGCCTCCTCCAGCGCGTCCTTGAACGAGTTGTGCGTGTAGTCGTCGGGGTCGTTCAGTCGGAGGCTGTGCGCGAGGCTCACGTCCTTGTTCTTCGCGTGGATGAACTGGATAACGTCGGGGTGAGAGACGCGCATGACGCCCATCTGGGCACCGCGCCGGGCACCGCCCTGCGCGATGGTCTCGCACATCTGGTCGTAGGTCCGCATGAACGTGATGGGACCCGAGGCGATGCCGCCCGTGCTTCCCACCGCGTCACCGTAGGGCCGGAGCCGCCAGAAAGCGTAGCCCATGCCGCCGCCGCTCTGGAAGACCTCCGCGGCCTCCTTTGCGGTCTGGTGGATGTTGGTGATGTCGTCGTCCGGGGAGTCAACGAAGCAGGCCGAGAGCTGTTGGAGTTCGTCGCCCGCGTTCATCAGGGTGGGCGAGTTCGGCATGAAGGAGAGGTCCTCCATCAGGGTCTCGAACTCGTCGCGTACCTCCTCTACGTGGTCTCGAATCCCGTCGGGAAGTTCCGGGACGACCGTCTCGTAGGAGAACTTGTTGACGTTGTAGATCGAGAGAGCTGTTTCCGCGTCGTCGTCGGCCGCAGTGCCCTTGCCGAAGACCTCCGCGGCGAGTTCGTCGCGCCGGGGGTGGTCGGGCTTGAGTTGGTCGGGCGTGACCGTGACTTCCTCGTCGCGCTTCTCGGCCTCGTAGACGGCTTCGGCCAAGGCGATGTTCTCGGCCACGCGGGGGAAGAGATCCTCTTGCTCCTCGATGAGATTTCCGTCGGCGTTCTTCCGGAGATAGCGCGCCGGGAGGATGTTGTGGTACGCGTTTCCGGTGAGTCGGTCTTGGAGGGTCTCGCCCTCTGTCCGCTTGATGGGGAGCGTGAGTTCGTCGGCCGTCAGTTCGCCCGCACCGCTCATGCGTCGGTCACCTCGGGCTTCTGTCCGGCGATTCCCGCTCCTGCGAGTGGCGTAGTTCGTATCATTCGTGACGGCGCTTTCATTCTGAGGCCTCCCAAATAAGCATTTCTTTCACTAATCCAAGTTTATTTGGACTGCGATGCCTCTGTTTCAAATTGTACGATGCCGCGAGCGTCCGTCGCGCCGACGCAGATGGGACGGATTCACGGCTCTCGGGTGGTCGCTCAATTGTAGCGTCCGGACCCTAATAAGAGTATGCAGACCGCGGTGGAAGTAGTCAGACAGCGGAATTGTACTTCAGTAATCATTCCCTACGTCGGCGGTATCACACGATTCGGCGCGAGGAGCCGATGTTGAAAGGGCGATACGTTTACGGTCCGGTGCGAACGTTGATTTTAGTATGAATCTCGCACTCGCCGCCGGACCACTCGCGTCCGGACTGCTCGCCGACCCGCTCGGGCAACTGTTGGTCGGACTCGTCGCGCTCGCGGCTATCGTACTGGTTGGACGCGTCCTCCTGAGCGTCGCGTGGAAACTCCTGCTGGTCGCCATCGTGGTCGTCGGCGGACTCTACACGGCTGGCGTCTTACTGTAGTACGCTAAAATTTAAATCCGAAGCCGGGACGACGTTCCCCCGGACGCTCCGCGCGGTCGTACCGAGGGAGTTGACGAGTCAGTCAACAGTGTCGATGACCGTACGACCGCCAGTCCGGATACCCTGAGAAGGCTGAGCCAAATCACGACACTACCGAGCCGCCAGCGATGGGTCTACTCGACGCCGTCGAGGAAGTTCCGAATCACGTCGTGGCCGACGGCCGTCAGCACGCTCTCGGGGTGGAACTGGACGCACTCGATGGGATGCTCGCGGTGGCGCACGCCCATCACCAGCTCCTCTCCGTCGTGGTCGGTCGTCGCGGTCACCTCGAAGCAGTCGGGGACTTCGGTCGCCACCAGCGAGTGGTAGCGTCCCGCGCGGAACCCTTGCTCCAGTCCGGCGTACACGCCGCGCTCGTCGTGGGAGACCGGAAACGCCTTGCCGTGAATCGGTTCGGGCGCACGACCGACCGACCCGCCGTAGGCGTAGACCGCGGCTTCCAGTCCGAGACAGACCCCGAGCGTGGGCACCTCGGGGCTGACCTCGCGGAACACGTCGAGGGTGACGCCCACGTCACGGTCGTTCTTCGGATGGCCCGGTCCGGGCGAGACCACGATGGCGTCGGGGTCGGCCTCGCGCACGTCCGTCAGCGTGGCGGTGTTCCGGACGACCTCGGTCTCGGCGTGTTCGCTCGTGTACTCCACGAGGTTGTACGTGAACGAGTCGAAGTTGTCCACGAAGAGGACCTGCAGGTCGGTAGCGTCGGGTCGAGTCTCACCGCCGTCGAGAGTCCCGGTCATCGTCCCACCTCCGGCGTGTCGGGGTCTGCGTCTGGCGTCTCCGACGACTCGGACTCCTCGATGCGTTCGAGGGCGGTCAGCACCCCGTCCATCTTCTTCTCGGTCTCGTCGTACTCGGCGGCGGGTTCGCTGTCGGCGACGATACCCGCGCCAGCCTGCACGGTGATGCGGTCGCGAGGAGTGGCGTCTGAATCTGATTCGACCGTCGCGGTCCGGATGACGATGGCGAAGTCGGCGTCGCCCGACCACGAGTAGTAACCGACGCCGCCGCCGTAGAGGCCCCGAGGAGTCCGTTCGAGGTCGTCGATGATTTCCATCGCGCGAATCTTGGGCGCGCCCGAGAGCGTCCCGGCGGGGAACGACGCGCGGGTCGCGTCGAAGGGGTCGGCGTCCGCGGCGAGGCGGCCCGTCACGGTACTCTCGATGTGCTGGACGTGGCTGTACTTGAGGACGTTCATGAACTCTTCGACCTGCACGCTACCGGGGTCGCTGACCCGACGCACGTCGTTTCGCGCGAGGTCCACCAGCATGGTGTGTTCGGACCGCTCCTTCCCGTCGGCGAGCATCTCGCCCGCGAGGCGGCGGTCCTCGACCGGACTCGACCCGCGCGAGCAGGTGCCCGCGATGGGGTTGGCCATCACCTCGCGGCCGCGAACCGAGACCAGCGTCTCGGGACTCGCGCCGACCACGGTCAGGTCGTCGTAGCCGAGGAGATACATGTACGGCGAGGGGTTCACGTCCCGAAGTGCCTCGTAGAACCCCAGCGGGTCAACGTCGCCCCGAAGCTCGCGCGTCCGGGAGATGACGCCCTGATAGATGTCGCCGTCGAGGACGTGTTCCTTCGCGGTTCGGACGGCCTCCTCGTACTCGTCGCGGGGTCCGGCCGCGGACGACTCGCGGACGAACCCGCCGGTCTCCGGCGGGTCGGCCGCACCGAGGAGGTCGGCGACGCGCTCGGCCTCGCGCTGGAGGTCGTCGTAGACCGATCCGGCGTCGTCGTCCGGACCCACGAGCGGCGTGAAGACCAGCGAGACGGTCCCAGCGCGGTGGTCGAACGCGACGGTCTTGGTGTTGAGGACGAACTGCGCGTCGGGGAACCGCGAGTCGGGGCGCTCGACGCCCACTTCGTCTAACCAGAGGTCGTACACCGCGTCGTAGGCCAGAAAGCCGACCAATCCGCCCTCGAAGTGCTGGCGCTCCTCGTTGGGGAACCCGCGCTGTTCAGCGTCGGGCATGGCGTCGCGGAGTACGTCGAGCGTGTCGCCCCCGCGGTCGGCGGAGACGTACTTCGCGGCCCGGCCGCCGAGCGACTCGACTGTCACGTCATCGGCGTCAACCGTCACCACCGCGTCGGGGTCGTAGCCGACGTAGGAGTAGCGGGCGTGGCGGTCGCCCGACGTGTCCGGCGAAAATGCGCCGTCCGGGTCGCTCGATGCGGTCTTCTCGGCGCTTTCGAGCAGGAAGGCGTAGTCCGACCGGTCGGCCTCGGTCGAACGGCCGGTGAGCGCCGCGTAGGCCGACAGCGGCGTCGCGTCCGCGTCGAGTTCGACCGCGAGGCGGACGACGGTGGGGTCGTCGCGGCCCGCGAGGTCCACGAACTGTTCGCGCCCCGGCGTCTCGCCACCGGACCCGAGCGTCGGCGCGTCGGAACCCGGCGTCATGGTGCCGGAGTCGAGTGGGTTCGTTTCGCGTTCGCCACGAAGTCGGCGACGGCGTCCGGGTCCTTGCGGCCGGTCGGCGCGTGCGTCTCGTCGGCGGCCGACGGGTCGTCGGACTCCTCGTCGCGGTCCACGCCGCTCGCCACGTCCACGGCGAAGGGTTCGACCGCCTGCACGGCGTCGGCGACGTTGGTGGGGGTGAGGCCGCCAGCGAGGACGACCGGAGAGTCGAGCGTCGAGACGACTTCGGCAGTCCGGCCCCAGTCGTGGGTCTCGCCGGTGCCGCCCGCGCCGTCGTCGTCCACCGAGTCCACGAGGAGCGCGTCGGCCACGTCGTCGTAGCGCCGGGCCGCCTCCGGGTCGGCGGCGTCCACGACCTTGATGACCTTCGCCTCGACGCTGGAGGTCAGGTACGCGAGGTCGCCGACGCCCGCGTCGCCGTGAATCTGCACGGCGTCGGGTTCGATGGTCCGGACGAGTTCGACCGTGCGCTCGGGGGCGTCGGGCATCGTCACGAGGACGCTGGTGACGAACGGCGGCACCGCGTCGGCGATTTCGACCGCGCGCTGCGGGTCGATTTCGCGAGGGGAATCGACGGGCACGTCCACCAGCAGGCCGACCGCGTCGGCACCCGCCTCGACCGCGACGCGGAGGTCGTCGGTGGAGGTGAGCCCGCAAATTTTCACGCGCGTCATGCTGTCACGGTCGTCCGTAGCTCCTCGAACTTGTCGGCCGCGCCGCCGTCGTCGATGGCCTTCGCGGCGAGTTGCGCGCCGTCTTCGAGCGAGTCGGCCTCGCCCGCGACGTAGATGGCCGCTCCGGCGTTGGCGAGGATGATGTCGCGCTTCGCGCCGGTCACCTCGCCCTCCACGATGCCGCGCATGTCCTCGGCGTTCTCCTCGGGGGTGCCGCCGGAGACCGCGCTCACCTCGTGTCGAGAGAGACCGAGGTCCTCGGGGGTGAGCGTGTACTCCTCGATGTCGTCGCCCCGGACCTCCGCAACCGTGGTCTCGTCGTGGATGGCGATCTCGTCCATGCCGGAGCCGTGGACGACGAGCGCGCGCTCGACGCTCATCTGGGCGAGCGCGCGAGCGAGGACGGGCACGAGGTCGGGGTCGTAGACGCCGACGACCTGCGCGTCAGCTCCCGCCGGGTTGGTGAGCGGACCGAGGACGTTGAAGACCGTGCGCATGCCCAGTTCCTGCCGCGGGCCGATGACGGCCTTCATCGCGGGGTGGAAGACGGGCGCGAGCATGAACCCGATGCCGTCGTCTTCGATGGCCTCCTCGACCGCCGGTGGTTCGGCGTCGATTTCGACGCCCGCGACCTCCAGCACGTCGGCGCTCCCCGACGACGAGGAGACCGAGTAGTTGCCGTGTTTGGCGACCGGGACGCCCGCGCCGCTGGCGACGATGGCGCTCGTGGTCGAGACGTTGATGGTGTCGTAGTCGTCGCCGCCCGTGCCGCAGGTGTCCACCAGCGGCGAGCGGTCGGGGTCGATGGTGCGCGCGGCGTCGCGCATGCCTTGGGCGAACCCGGCGATTTCGGTCTCCGTCTCGCCCTTCGCGCGGAGCGCCGCGAGGAGGGCGCCGATTTGGGCCTCAGTCGCCTCCTCGAAGACCGCGGTCGCCGCCTCGCGCGCTTCGTCGAGCGTGAGATTCTCGCCGTCGGTGACGCGTTCGATGTAGTCCTGCATTCTGAATCACCAATGTACTTCTTCGTCTTACAATGAACACAATCGTACATCGACTTAAAGGTGTCGGGGAAGCGAGGCGCGGGGACCTCGGTCGGACGCGCTCGACTGATGAGTTCGACCCGGCGCGTGCGGGCGTCTGCGCGAGCGGTTGCGCGGCGCGGAGCGCCGCGATGAGCGAACGGTGCAACCGTGAGCGGATGCGAGCGCACGGCTCGTCGGATGCGGTTTGTCCGACGGTGCGACCGCTTGCGGGTCGCGCCCTGCCGCGCGAGGGACGAGCGAAGCGAGGAGGTTGGGGAGGTGTGAGGCTGTTGCGGTGCGATTGCGGCGCTGTGCGGTGCAGTGGCGGTGCCGTGGCGGTCGGCTCCTCGGTTTCGGCTTCAGCGCGGTTCGCGGTCGCGGTGCAGGTTGCGGTGCAGTTTGCTGTTGCAGTGCAGTCTACCCATCTTTTCCTGTTTCTTCTAAATGAAAATGTCTTCTAGAGACTTCTATACCTGTCCGAATCTCAGCTACTGATACATGCCCGCTGGCGCGGCCCGCGACCCGTCGTCGCCCGGTTCGGTCATCTAGTGGGCGAGTTGTTCGCGTTCGACGCGGATCTCCTCGGCGTGGTCGTACAGGTCGCCGTCGTGTCGCCCTCCTCGTACGCCGTGACTTGCGGGAGTCCGGGGCAGTGGACGCTCCCGAAGAAGGTCATATCCAGCGCCTCGAACACGTGATCGGCCGTGATTTGCCCCACAAGTCCCATCCCGAGGAGCCCCTCCACGAGCGTCGGATTCTAGGACGGATAGCTCCTCGTGTATCTGTACGTGTCCCATGCCATCGCATCACGGGGTGAAAGACAGGAAGTGTGACGCGGGTGAGCGTCTGCCCGTCAGACGCTCTGTCAGAAACCGCTAGACTGCGACCGAATCCGAAAGCTTCAATTGTATCCCCGAGAAAGGGAGAAATGCGTCCGACGAAGACCGCACCAAAATGGGTTTGTGGTCTAGTTGGTTATGACACCTCCTTGACATGGAGGAGGTCGGCAGTTCAAATCTGCCCAAACCCACTACGCTCCCTCCGGTCGCGTTGACCGGACTTTCTCCGCCGTATTTTCGCGTTGAGAGTCGCAAACAGAAGCTCAACGGACAGTAGTAGTAACTCTGTCTTGATGCTCCGACTGAGAGTGCCGACGGTGAGATTCTAAAAGAAGTCGAGGCAAGGTGTCTCGACGGCAAAGCGTGGTGCCCCGGCCCGGACAATAGTGACCTGCCATGCTTCTCTTGCTACGGACAGACCAGCGAGAGGGAGGCTTAAGAGATGCCGGACGCTCGTCTCCTACTCGAAGGCGTCTCACCCGAAGAGATTACTGCAGGATTCTTGACGGACGTGATGGACACCGCCGACGAACACGAGCTACCGCTTGACGGTATCTCGCTTCTACAACAGGATCCCGACGAATAAGAAATACCTGCATTCTACTTTTCGTTAACTCCCTTGCTGTCAGAAGCATGGAAGTGAGTTACTCACTGAGTGAGGATAGAAATTTAACCTATCTTCACCTTACCTCAATCTATGGAAAGAGACTACTGGATTTCGGAACTTGGCCGTCTTTATGTTCGCTCAACTGAAGCCCACGAGGAAAACGATAAGGCGGCTATTGAGCCGCTAACAGAGAACTTCAACGAAGTTCTTCAAAATCTTAAAGAAGAGTTCCCCCATAACTCTATAGTTAATAATACTGACGAGGTAGAAGCTCGGGATGGTGGGTCATCAAATACTGGTGAAATCTTTGCCCCATCTCGACCAGATTACGTTTCAAACAATAGAAGGAGAACAAGCACGCAAACCTCTGATTCTCCATCACTACGGAGACCTTCTGCTCTCTTTGAGATTCGAAATCGTTGCGCACGTATGGCGAACGCGATAGGCTACGACCTTCCCGAAGCGGAAGAGAACGATGATGAAAACCGCATGGTGGTCGTTAAAGTCGATAATGACCAGTCGGTAGAACAGACTGTTTCACAGGACGTTACTGTCGAATCTACCATCGAGTTAATCAATTCGCTCCCACGTTCTAAAGATGAAAAAGAGGAAATGCGAGAGCTTTTGGACAAGCTTGATGAAGAGCTTTCGGGAGAGAACCCGGACAAAGGACGAGTAGAGAAGCTAATCCAGAAGGCTAAGATGATTAGCGAGGAGGTAGCGGTCAAGATGGCTGTGATAGCTATCACATCAGGCATGACAGATATTGTTAATGTATTATGACTTCTTAGGTGTCTTTCTGTCTTCTTCATTATTTTTACTTCATCCCTGTTCTTCTTTACGTGAGAACCCTTGGTTCCGATAGGAATGGCAACGGATACAGAGGGCTACGTCCCGGAGAAAACCCATGACGGCATTCCCCGTATCGACCCTACTGAGATTGAAGTTGGTAAGGAGGCGGAAGTGCTGTATGATGGCCGTCAAAGTCCCGGACGAGTAAGCAGACGAGGAGAAGTTAAGAAAGTAGAAGAGCAGGACGACGGACAACTACACATCAAAATACAGGACCGAGAAGATAGGTACACTCACCTTCGGCAGGTGAAGAATTTTGAGAAGTACCGAGTTACTTCGGAGTCAAGGGTTCGGAATACAGAGGTTGGAAGCTTGATAGCGGTCTATCAAAAACCCACTACATCGGTAGAAGGAGATTGACACCAGCGTTCAGTCTTTCCATCTTGTAGCCTCAATCGCGCAGTTATCGAAAATCGGATCAGGATGGGAAGACCCTGTTCAGGCTACAGATTGTCGAGGTGGCGTTTCTTGTTCTCGGCGGCTTGTTTGTGACTCTGCTCGTAGTAGTGCTGGTCGAGAACCCGCTTGCTCACGTTCATGCGCTCCGTGACGACGTGTTTCGGGACGCCACGGTCGAGGTAGTCGTTAATTGCCGACCGCCGAATGGGGTGCGGGCTAACCGCCGACGGGCATTCGTAGGCTTTGTACGTCTTCCGGGCCGCCCGGCAGTCGTTCAGGTCCTTGCCATGCGGACACTCCCCCACGTACTTGTAGAGGAGGACCGCCCGGTTCACGTAGTGGCGGAGCGTCTGTTTCGTGGGTCGTTCGTTCCTGCTGGTGAATAGTGGAGTTCGTCCATCTTGTTTATTATTGCTTGTCCGCTCGTTCGTCACTATATTTCCTGCGGGCAAGCTACTAATCGGACGACCCAACCTCCGTTTCACCTCAGAAAAGACTCCCTGAAAGCCCCGCAGGGAGCGCCTGAAACCGCCGTCGAGGACCGGACCGCGGGAACCCGCCGCTATCCGAGGTCGTACTCGTCGTCGCACATCGACCGAAGTCGCTCGAAGGTTTCGTCCGGAATCGCGTCGGGGTTCGCGCCGTAGACGCCGCGGACCTCCCGCGCCCGCACCCGGTTGGTCAGCGTCTGGAAAAACTGACAGAGCCGGTCGGCGTCGGCGTACATCAGGAGGACGCCGAGCGCGTCGAGGAGGACCCACCCCGACCCGGACTCGACGTGGGCAATCGCGTCGGAGAAGCGCATGGCGACGCCGGTCAAGTCGTTGGGATGCACGGGGTCGGTCGCCCAGAGGGCACCGTCGTAGTCGCAAGTCGTGGGGACGACCGGTACGACGCCCGCGTTCGCGGGGTCGAGACCGGCGCGTTCGAGTCGCGTTTCGAGGCGCTTCGGGTGGTCGCGTGCCGAAACCACCAGTAGCGTGTCGGTCGCGCGCGTCGGGAGGGCGGCGAGCGGGTCGGCGTCGGTGGGCGTGCGAACGAGCGTCTGGGACCCGGCGGGGGCGAACGCCTCCCTCGGGGAGTCGCGTCCGAGCGCACCGTCTCCGGACCGCACCGCCTCGTCCATCGTCAGGACTCCTGTACTTCTGGGGGCGTCTCGCCAGCGCCGCTCGCGTGGCGGGCGTAGTACGTGTGCGTGACCGCGACCGCGCCGTAGGCGGCGACGACCGCGGTCGCGAGGAGAACGTCGGCGACCAGCGAAAACGGCGGCAGACCGAGCCACGCGCCCGTCAGCAGTCCCAGTCCCCCGACCGCGAGTCCGAGGTACCAGTTACACCACGGGATGTCGGGTTGGGATTCGAGGTCCAGATACACGTCGAGTTGTTCGGCGGCGGTCGAAAGCTCCACGATGCCGCGGTTCTGGTTGTAATCGACGATGCCCGCGTCGTCCAGTTTCGGGAGGTGCGACTGGTAGAGGGCGGTGTACACGCGCTTGCGTTCCGCCGCAGAAATCGCATCGACCTCGATGTCGTTCTCCCACGCCGCGACCTGCTCGGCGAGTTCGGACAACTGGACCGTTTCGTCCGCACGCCTGAGGTAGTGGAGGGCGTATCGTCGTCGTCGGTTCTTCAGAACGTCGAAGACGAGGTCGCGAGAGAGTTTCGGTTCGGAAACTTCGTCCTCCTCGCTCTCGGATTCGACGATGTCAGAGACCTGCTGTGTCGCGACAGCGGAGTCCTGCTGGTCCGGAGTCTCCTCCGGTTCGGTACTTCCGGTTCCGGATGAGTCACCAATGGTGCTCATTAATATGCCACCCCTTGCTCGTAACCCAGCATGGATAGAACACATCGCCCGGATTAGCCTTTGTTATTCACCATTTACCTACTGACAATCGTTGCTTACGAACAGTTGCGCCGCTGTTTCATCCCGTTCCCCTCTTGCGGTAACCGCCACTTACTGGCGGTTTTCGACGGGTTGAGACGCTTCCGAACGCTCCCGCTCCCGAAGCGTCTCGTGGAGGCCGAGGACGAAGGCCGGAACGACCACCATGAAGATGTGTTCTTCGATTGGAATACCCAGTAGGTCGATTCCTGTCCGAAGTTCGATAGCGAAGACGCCGATATGGAGTGTGTACCAGTCCCACAAATAGGCGATTGGATACAACGCCGCGATAGTGCGGGCGGCTTGAACCAGCGCCCCGACTCGATAGAGGAGCCCTACTGCGACGGTTCCGAAGGCGACCTCGCTCGCGAGGTACGTATACTCGCCGAACACCGCGCCGATGTCGGGTATCACTGCCGACGATACGGGCGCTAACGGCAAAAAGTCACGGTGAGACTGTCCGGCGGCGGGTTCGACCCCGGAGAATTCGACCCGGAGGAGGGCCTTCATCACGGGAGGGCGGACGGTCCAATTCTCAGTAATCTGTAACCCGGCCAAGTTTCATTATTACTGGTGGCCTACGTTCGGGATGACGATGGACATCGCTGATATCGCAACGACGGACTACATCGAGTTGGAGGCCGAATCGAACGTCGGGAAGGCCCGCTCCATCTTCGAGGAGAAGAACCCGAAAGGAATCATCGTGACTCGCGCAGGCGGCTACGAGGGCGTTATCACACAGAAGCAACTGCTTCGCTCTCACATCGAGGACCACACCAAAGTCGATACACTCACCAAATCCGCACCGAAGGTCGAGCGAACCGACAACGTTCGCGACGTGGCACGCGCACTGGTCGAGGGCGGCACGAAAGTCGCCCCCGTCTTCGAGTCGGGCAACCTCTGGGGCGTCGTCGACCAAGACCTCATCCTCGAGGCGGTGCTGGAGAACCTCGACACGCTGACGGTCGAACAGATATACACCGAGAACGTCGTCTCCATCGCGGAGGACGCCACCCTCGGGCAGGCTATCAACCGACTTCGCGAACACGGCGTCTCGCGACTGCCGGTCGTGGACGACGACGGCTTCCTGACCGGCGTCGTCACGACCCACGACGTAGTGGAGTTCGCGACTCGAAACGTCGAGAAGACGACCCGTGGCGACCGGTCGGGCGAGGGCGACCGACTGCTGGACCTGCCGGTGTACGACGTGATGTCGAGTCCGGCTTCGACCACGACGCTGAACGAGAGCGTCCGCGACGCGGTCGAGCGCATGCTCGACAGCGACTACTCGGGTCTCGTCGTCACGCCCGAGGACGACGACCGCGTGGTCGGTGGTATCGTTACCAAGACCGACGTGCTTCGCGCGCTGTCGTACACCGAGGAGGACGTGATGGACGTGCAGATTACCAACGTCAACCTACTCGACACCCTCACACGGGACTCGATTCGGGAGTCCATCGCGGAGATTTCGGACAAGTACCAGAAGATGCAGGTTCGTCACGCGCACGTGCGCTTCCACGAACACAAGGAGAAGCTTCGGGGCACGCCGCTCATCCAGTGTAAGATTCGCCTCCGGACCAATCGCGGACAGGTCGCCGGGTCGGGCGAGGGGTACGGTGCCGAACAGGCGTTCAGCGTCGCCCGCGACAAGTTAGAGCGCAACGTCTTGGAGATGAAGGGCGTCGAGAGCGACCGCGAGTACGAGGGGCAACTCCTCCGAAAGCTCGGCGAACTCTGACCGCCCTCCATTTTCGGGCCGGAGCGCGAGGAGTCGGCGACCGGAACCGGCGATTCGCCCCGAACGTATCGAAGAACTGAATATTCCCGCCCCGGTAGCTCGTCCTGATGACAGACGACTCGAACGCGGTCGATTACTCGGGCGTAGTCGTTTACTTGCTGTTTTTGGTCGGTACCGTCTTCGTCGGTCCGCTGGAGGCGGTGGTGGGTCTGGCGGTGTACTGGCTGTTCGGCTCCGAGGAGACCGAATCGACGCCGCGATAACCCGGATGCGATTCGAGTACACACCGGAGCGAACGCCGTATTTACTGCTGAGCGCCGGGGGATTCGGACTCGCCGGTCTCCAGAGCTATCACCTCTGGACCGGTGAGGCGACCGGCTGGATTTCGGTTCTGGGTCTCCTCGCGTTCGTCCTTCAGGGTTGTTACTACGCGCGCGTCGGATTACAGGAAGAGAAGACGGCGGAGAACCGGCGAGCTTAGTTCTCGGGTCGCGGCGCGGCCTTCTGGAGGGCGGTCTCGGCGATGTTGCCCCCGTAGTCGGCGCTCCGGGACAGTGAGTCCACGACGAGACTGAGCTGTTGGGCGCGCTCGGCGTCCATGTCGCGGATGAGGTCGTCCACCTCGCGGGTGTGTTGGTCTATCTCGCGGACGTGTTCGCGGGCGTTGTTCCCGAGTCGGGTCGCCTCCGACCCGTCGTCTTCCAGCAGGGCGTCCATCGCCATCTCCACGATGTCGGCCGACTCGGCGTGGAGGTCTTCGAGGGCCGCGGCGACCTCGTCGGGAATCTCGCCGAGTTCCAGCGCGTGGTTGCCGATCTTCGCGGCGTGGTCGGCGACCCGCTCCAACTGGCGGGCGCTGGAGTGGTAGTCGAAACACGTCTCGCGCGGGAGGCCGATGTCGGCGGCGGTACTCGGGTTGCGGAGCGCCGACCGGAACACCCGCGAAATCATGAACCAGAGGCGGTCCACGTCGTCGTCGCGCTCGATAACGTCGGTAGCGAGGTCGTCGTCGTTCTCGACCAGCGCCGTCACCGCGTCCTGTAGCATCGTAATCGAGACCAGTCGCATCCGGGTGATGGCGTTGTGAATCGACAGTTCCGACGAGTCCAACAGGTCCTGTAGGACCACTCGGTCGCCGGTCTCCTCGATGACTTCCAATCCCACGAGTCCCTGCGTGGCGTCCCGGACCGTCCGGCGCTGGTCGGGGGTCACGCGAGTCGCTTCGAGGTTGATGATGTCGAACCCGCTGACGTACAGCGTGAACACCGTCCGCATGAGTTCGGCCCCTTCGAGGTCGGTGATGTCCACGGTGCCCTCGACCGTGTCCTCGGCCGTCCGCGGCGAGAGCAACAGCGAGTCGCCCTCCGGGTGGAACTCGACGCGGTCACCTGCCTCGATACCGTTCTCGGTCGCCCATCCCTTCGGAATCGAGACGGTGAACGTCGAACCGCCCGTGACTTGGACTTTCCGCGTCTCCATGTGACGAATCGTGGGTCGATGCACAATAAATCTATTCAAATCTATATACAGGGTGGTCAGCTCGCCGAAACGTCCCGGATATTCGTGAACACGCGGTGGTACGTCTCGGTCGCATTCACGTCGGCGATGCGGCCTCTCTGCCCCTTTGAGCCGTTTTCTCGATGCTTCCGCCCTCGAATCCGTCTGGCATAAACCTGATTATGGATGGGTAAGTACTTCTATATAGATATAATAGTAGGGTATTTACTTCGTCTCAGGCAAATCCCGTCCAATGCGGGAACGACCCTCTATCGACCGTCGAACGGTTCTCCTCGGTGGGGGCACTGCCATCGCATCACTGGCTGGATGCATTTCCACGAGTCCCACTCCACCGGGCGACCGAGGAGAACCGACACAGGACGAATCGTCGGACGATTCGTCGGTCGAACCGCTGAAGGTCGGCGGTTCGTCCACCGTGTATCCGATAACGAGCGACGCGGGGTCGGTGTGGAACTCGAACCCACCGGCCGACGACGAGGAGTACTGGGGGCCGAGCGAGTACGGAATCGACACCGACGAGCGACTGGCCAACTACTGGGCCAGCAAGTACGGTTTCGAGGGGTCGGGGTCGAGTCCGCCGTTCAGCATCTCGGTCAAACTGAGCCACTCCGGCACCGGACTCGAAAAGCTCGAAAAGGGCCTGCTCGACCTCGGCAATTCGAGCGCGCCGGTCGCCGCCGAGCTGACGAACCTCGGCGAAGAGGAGTTAGACGAGTTCAAGAACCACGTCGTCGGCGTGGACGCCCAACCCATCGTCGTGAGCCGGGAAATCTACGAGGCGGGCGTGACGCAGTTGACCGCCGAGCAGGTCCAGCAAATCTACCAAGGCGACATCACGAACTGGTCGGAGATAGACGCCTACGACGGTCCGGACAAGGAGATTCAGGCGGTCGGCCGCGCGGAGGGGTCGGGCACCGACACCGCCTTCCGGGCGAACATGCTCGGCAGTCCCGACGCGGACATGTCGGGCGTGGACGTTCGCAAGGGCCAGAACCAGAACGTCGAGACGGTCGTCGGCAAATCGACCAACGCCATCGCGTACATGGCGCTCGCGTTCGTCACCAGCGAGACGCCCGCCGTCAGCTTGGAGTTCGACGGGACAGTGTACGAACCCGGCAAGAACCTCGCCGACGAGAGCTACCCCCTCTCGCGTGACCTCCACTGTTACACCTACGGCGGCACCTCCGAGAAGGAGGCGGCGTTCCTCCGGATGATAATCCACGACTTCGGGCAGGAGAACTACGTGAAACCGGCGGGCTACGCCACGCTCACCTCGTCACGCCAGAAAGAAGAGTTACAGAAACTCCCGGACCCAGAATGATAGGGAGCATCGACGCGCGCGTCAGTTCGGTCCGAACGAGCGTCGAGGACATGGACCGGGGCGCGCAGTTCGTGGACGCCGCGGCGCTGGTCGCGATACTGGCCACGCTCGGGGCGTTCCTGTTCGCGCCCGCGCTGACGGTCTTCCCGCTCGGGGCGTTCCTCGCGGTCGTCCTCTACGGGTGGGTCGCCCATCAGGCCAACACCGCGAAGCTCCTGATGTTCCTGATGACGGGTTCCACGCTCGTCATCCTCGGTCTCATCACGGTGTATCTCCTCGTGCGCTCGGTTCCGGCGTTCCAGTTGATGGGACTCGACATCGTGACTCGCTTCGAGCAACCGTTCTGGAGTACGAGCGAGGGCGTCTTCTCGCTGGTCCCGATGATCTGGGGGACGCTGGTCACGACCCTGTTGGCGATGGCCATCGCCGCGCCGCTGGGCGTCGCGGGCGCGCTCTTCATCAGCGAAATCGCGCCCCGCTGGCTTCGGGAAGTCGTCAAGCCCGGCGTCGAAATCCTCGCGGGCGTCCCCTCCATCGTCTACGGCTACATCGGCTACGTCATCATCAACACGTACATGTCCGAGGAGTTCGGGCTGGCGAACTTCGGGAGCCTGTTCGCCGCCGGACTCATAATCGGCGTGATGGCGCTCCCGACGGTCGTCTCGGTCGCGGAGGACGCCATCGACAGCGTGCCCGAGTCGATGAAGAGCGGGTCGCTGGCGCTCGGCGCGACCGACTGGCAGACCATCAAGAGCGTCACCATCCCGGCGTCGTTCTCGGGCGTCTCGGCCGCGGTCCTGCTCGGCGTCGGCCGCGCCGTCGGCGAGACGATGGCCGTGACCGTGATGCTCCCCCACTCGCAGGTCCTTCCCCAACCGCTGTACGACGTGTTTCAGGGGACCGAGACGCTGACGAGCCTCATCGCCAGCCAGTACGGCATCGCCAGCGGTGACCAGATGGCCGCGCTGTTCGCGGCGGGCGTGGTGCTGTTCGTGACGGTCCTCGGACTCAGTATCGCGTCGCAACTCGTCGAGGCACACATGGAGCAGAAACTCGGAGGACAACGATGAGCTACGAGAACAGCGCGCTGGTGACCGACGAGTCGTCGACCGCCGAGCGAGTCGCCTCTTCCGTGGTGGGAATCGGCATTCTGACCGTTCTCCTCGGCTTCGCGTCGCTCTTCCAGTGGACCGACGTGGAGGGGACGCTTCTGGGCGTCGAACTGTTCGACCTCTTCGGGGCGTTCCTGACGCTGGGCGGTCTCGGCGTCCTCGCGCTCGGCGCGGCGTCCCGTACCGGACTCGTCGATACCTCGCCCGACCGGTCTGCTGGCGTCGTCACGGGCGGTCTGTTCGGTCTCGTCGGCTTCGTCGCTGGCGGACTGGTCGCCTCCCAGATGTTCGGACTCGGCTTCCTCGGCGGTGTCTTCGTGGGTCTCCTCGTCGGTCTCGGGGTCGCCGCCGTCACGATGTTCACCCGCGAGGACCTCGGTTCGACGCTCCCGGCTGGCGCGCTGGGCGTCGTCACCGGCCTCCTGTTGCTCGCCAACGTCCTCACCGTCGAGTGGCAGTGGGACCCGCAGAACTTCTCGGCGGTGTTCATGGCACCGGTCGTGGTGCCCGCGCTCGCGGTCTTCACCGGCCTGATACTCTCGTGGTCGGCCGCGAAGGCCTACGAGGGCTACGGGACGCGAGGGCGACAGGCCGGTGCGTACATGCTGGTCGGACTCAACGCCTTCGGGATGCTGGGCGTCCTCCTGTTGCTCGTCCTGTTCGTCGCCCAGAAGGGACTGGGCTACATGATGCAGGACATCAAACTCGGGCTGTTCAGCGAACCTGCCGTCTGGTTCCACGTGCCCGTCTTGGACGAGTATCTCATCTTCGAGATTCCCGGCCTCTGGTTCCACTGGCCGTTCACGATGAACGGCTACTCGCTGGGTTCCGAGACCATCAACGGCGTCCTCCCGGCCATCGTCGGGACCTTCTGGGTCGTGTTCGGCGCGGTGCTGTTCGCGGTCCCGCTCGGCGTCGGCGCGGCGGTGTTCCTCACCGAGTACGCCGAACAGGGCGGGTTCACCCGCGCGGTCGAAATCGCCACCAACGGGCTGTGGAGTACGCCGAGCATCGTCTACGGGCTGTTCGGCTACGCCTTCCTCGTGCCGCGACTCGGCAACACCGACTCGCTGCTGGCCGGGCAGTTGGTCCTCGGGTTCATGCTCCTCCCGCTGGTCCTCATCACCAGTCGGGAGGCCATCAAGACGGTGCCCAAGGAGTACCGCGACGCCAGCGCCGCGCTCGGCGTCAGCCAGTGGGAGACCATCAAGAGCGTGGTCCTCCCGGCCTCGATGCCCGGCGTCATCACCGGCGTCATTTTGGGGGTCGGCCGCATCGCGGGCGAGACCGCGCCGCTTCTCCTCGTGATGAACGGGAACCTACAGGCCATGTCGCCGATAAACGTCCTCGGCTCCTTCGAGTTCACCGCGGCCCCGCCGTTCATCTCGAACTCGGCGCTCCTCACCGCGCCGCCCGCGCTCCCGTACAAGCTCTACGGGACCATCACGGCTGGCGTGGTCAGCGACGAGCCGAAGTTCGGCTGGGCGACGGCGCTCGTACTCCTGATGGTCGTCCTGTCGTTCTACGCGGTCGGTATCGTGTCTCGAATCTACTTCCGGAGGAAACTCGAACAATGAGCAACGCAGAATTCCAAGAGAGCGGCCAGACCGACGAACAGTCCGCGAGCCAACCGATGACCGTCAGCGGCGAGAGCCAAGAGCAACTCGAAGACGAGTGGACCGAGTACGACTTCGAGGGTGCGCCCAAAATCTCGGTCGATAACTTGGACGTGTTCTACGGCGACGACCACGCCATCCAGTCGGTGTCGATGGACGTGCCCGAGAACAGCGTCACCGCGCTCATCGGCCCCTCGGGCTGTGGGAAGTCTACCTTCCTCCGGTGTCTCAACCGGATGAACGACCGCATCAACTCGGCGCGCGTCGATGGGTCGGTCGAACTCGACGGGAAGGAGATATACCAAGACGGCGTGAATCTCGTAGAACTGCGCAAGCGCGTCGGGATGGTCTTTCAGGCACCCAACCCCTTCCCGAAGTCGATTCGAGACAACATCGCCTACGGCCCGCGCAAGCACGGCGACATCAACGACGGCTTGTTGGACAAACTACTGGGCCGCGCCGACGAGGAGAAAGAGGACGAAATCGTCGAGCGGTCGCTCAAGCAGGCCGCGCTCTGGGACGAGGTCAGCGACCGACTGGACGACAATGCGCTCGGCCTGTCGGGCGGCCAGCAACAGCGCCTCTGCATCGGTCGGTGTCTCGCGGTGGACCCCGAGGTCATCCTGATGGACGAACCGGCCTCGGCGCTCGACCCCATCGCCACCGCCAAAATCGAGGACCTCATCGAGGAACTCTCGAAGGATTACACCGTGGTCGTCGTCACCCACAACATGCAGCAGGCGGCCCGGATTAGCGACCAGACCGCGGTCTTCCTGACCGGCGGCGAGTTGGTCGAGTACGGCGAGACCGACCAAATCTTCGAGAATCCCAACAGCCAGCGCGTCGAGGACTACATCACCGGCAAGTTCGGATAACGACGTTCTCCGACTGTCGCGGCCGGACACGGTGGAAATCCGGCCATCATCGACCGACGCCATCGGCTCGCCGCGACGCACGACAGACTCATCACGACAGCGAACGAAGGAGTCACGACTCCGCATGCCTCGAACCGGCTATCAAGACCAACTCGAAACCCTCCGCGAGGACGTGGTCGGGATGGGCGAGGAGGTCGTCGCGCGACTTCGGATGGCCCTCCTCGCGCTGGACCACCAAGACCACGACCTCGCGTGGGAGGTCATCGACGGCGACGACGAGATAAATCGTCGCTATCTAGACCTCGAACGGGACTGCATCGGGTTGGTGGCGCTCCAGCAACCGGTCGCCTCGGACTTACGACTCGTCGCCGCGTCGTTCAAGATTATCACCGACCTCGAACGCGTCGGCGACCTCGCGACTAACCTCGGCGAGTACGCGCTGTACGGCGACCGCGAGGTGTTCGACGGCGTGAACCTCCGGGACCTCGGGGAGGCCGCCGCCGGGATGGTCACCGACGCCGTGGCGGCCTACGACGACGCCGACGCCGCGGCCTGCGAGGAGCTAGCCGAGCGCGACGCCGACCTCGACCGGCGATGCGAGCGCGCCAGCGAACTCGTCGTCCGGGACCTCATCGAGACCGAACTCCCCGACGGTGCCGACTCCGAGGCGGTCGAACACCTCCTCCAAGACGTGTCGAAGGTCCTGCTGACGATTCGGGACTTAGAGCGCGTCGGCGACCACGCGGTCAACATCGCGGCCCGCACCCTCTACATGGTCGAGAACGACGACCGACTCATCGAGTAGTCCAGTCCGATACCGCGGGCGAAAGTGGGTCCGTCAGATGGCGCGGGCGAAAGGTACAACACGAGGACACGCGCATTCGTAGATATGCCCCGAGAGGACTATCAACAGCAACTCATCGACCTCCGCGAGAACGTCCTCTACATGAGCGAGGTCGTGATGGAACGGCTCCGGATGGGCTTAGACGCCCTCGAACAGAAGGACACCGACCTCGCGTGGGAGGTCATCGACGGCGACGAGGAGGTCAACCAACTCTACCTCGACCTCGAACAGGAGTGTATCGACCTGCTGGCGCTCCAACAGCCGGTCGCCTCCGACCTCCGGATGGTCGCGGCGTCGTTCAAGATTATCACCGACCTCGAACGAATCGGCGACCTCGCGACCAACCTCGGCGAGTACACCCTCGAAGCCAACCACGACGTGTTCCCCGAGGTGGACATCCAAGAACTCGGCACGCTCACCCTCGACATGATAGAGGACTCGATGATGGCGTACGCCGACGAGGACACCGACGGCTGTTACGGCATCGCCGAGCGCGACGACGAACTCGACGCGCGCTGTGAGCGCGCCAGCGAAATCGTGGTCCGGGACCTCATCGAGACCGAACTGGAGAACAACACCGAGGAGGAAATCGAACAGTTGCTCCAAGACGTGTCGCGGCTCTTGCTGACGGTCCGAGACCTCGAACGCATCGGCGACCACGCGGTCAACATCGCGGCTCGGACCCTCTACATGGTCGAGAACGACGACGAGCTTATCTACTAGGAACGACCTTTTCCAGCGGTCGAAGATTCGCCGGAGGCGAATCTTCTCTCTTGCAAAAGCTCGACCAAAAACGCTTCGTCACCCCCTCAGAAGCGCCTCCGGCGCTTCTTTGAGGGTTCCTCGGTCCGCTCGCTCGTCGCATTGCGCGGCGCGCCGCGCCGCGTCGCTCCTCGCTCGCGGTCGGACTGCTGGACGGAGGTGGAAAACTCGGCCGGCTCGAAGCCGGTTTCTCACCGCGACAGCGACGGGAGTTGTCCGTTCGTGCCGAGCATGAACTTCGTGTACCACGCCGAAAAGCGTGCGAGACCGTTGAGGAGGTGGAGCGAGACGATTCCCAACAGGAGGCCGAATCCGGCGACGCCGAGCGCGGCCGGGAGCGTCCGGACCTGCCACGACTCGATGTTGACCACCGTCTCGACGCCGACCAGCAGGTTCCGCCAGACGACGTACAGCGAGGGGTGGAACTGAATCGGCGCGTCGGTCACGAGACCCACGTAGACGCCGGGTTGGTCGTAGACCAGCGGGACCGCGAGCATGCTCACGGCGGTCACGAGCAGCGTCGTGACGGCCACGAACGCGGTGATGCCGATGACCAGCTTCGACCCGAGGTAGGCCAACGCCTTCCACGTCCCGAGGTCGGTGACGAGACGCTTCGCGCGGTCGATAATGGTCCCCTCGTCGGTCACGACCCACCCCGGCGACTCGACTTCGACCCCGAGGAGAACGGTTGCTATCTCGCGCTCGACGCTGGCCAGTCCCGTCGAGATGGCCAGCACCGCGAGCAGAATCGGGATGCCGACGACGGTGATGGCGAGGCCGACGCCGAGTGAGAGGCCGACCAATAGAAAGATAAAGTACGCCAATCCGAGCGGGAACGCGAGCGCCAGATACAGCAGATTCCGGTACGTCTGGAGCCGAAATGGAACGCCGAAGACGCCCCAGAGTCGGCTGGCGGAACGTCTGGAGAGGGTGTCGGTCGCCATCGAGATACGCCGATATTCTTCGGCGGCCATAATAAATTTTCGGACATTTGCACGCTCGGCGAGCGTCCGTAGTATTTTACACGACAGCCTACGAATCGACTCCCGGACGGGAATGCAACGTTGGCTCGACTCGCTCGGCGGTCGCTCGCGGACTCGACCCGCGCCCGGAGCGGCGCGTCTGCGCCCCGATTTCGTGGAGCGAGGAGACCGGCCCGGTTTCGCACGACGCCGACGGTCGGGGAGGACCTCGCCGTGAGCGAGACGGAACCCGCGGAGATGTTCGAGTTGCTCGACGACGAGTACGCCCGCACGATTCTCGTGGCGACCTACCGCGAACCGAAGTCCGCCGAGGCGCTCGCGGAGGTCTGCGACGCCTCGCCCTCGACCATCTACCGGCGGGTCGAGCGCCTCGAAGACCAGCGGCTACTGGACGCCGAACAGCGACTCGACCCGGACGGCCACCACTACGAGGTCTACGGCGCGTGTCTCCAGCGCGTCACGGTCGAGTTGACCGAGGAGGGAATCGACATCGACGTGGACCGCGACGAGGACGCGGTCGACCGCTTCACTAGACTCTACGAGGGGTTCAAATGACGCTCGGTACCCTACTCCCGACGGCGAGCGCGACCGGGGTGTCGGACCTCGCGGCTCTCGGGACGGCGGTCGGCGGAGCCGAACCGGTCGTCCTCCAGACCGCGGTCGGCGGCTCCCAGCTCGTCGTCCTACTGGCGCTCGCGGGACTCCTGCTCGCGGCGGGCCTGTCGCTCGTCGTGGTGTACAAGCTCTTCGAGGGGTACCGCCGGAACGGGACCGGTCCGATGCTGGTCCTCGCGGTCGGTCTCGCGCTGTTGGTGACCGGTCCCATCTTCCTGCGCCTCGCGTTCGCCAACCTACTGGACGTATCGCCCGCGGCGCGGTCGCTCGCGACGACCGCCTCCGAACTGCTCGGTCTCGCGGCCATCCTGTACGCCATCTATGAACCCTGACATCACCACGCTGGCGGCGGCGCTCCCGGCGCTCGTCGGGCTGTTCGTCTCGTATCAGGCCTACCGGGGGTACCGCCGCCATGGGAGCGCGACGATGGGCCTCCTCGCGGTCGGTATCGCGTGTTTCACCGCGATTCCGTTCGCCGTCCAGTCGCTAGTCGCGCCGACGCTGGCGTGGTCGGACGCGCTGACCTTGCTGGCCGTCGTCTCGACGTACAACCTCGGTCTGGCGGCGATTCTCTGGTCGCTCCGCGGAGATTAGAAAGGAGTCCGAATCCCGACGCCGTTCGAGAGCGTCCAGTCGAGGGCGTGTTCCTCCTCCTCGGCGAACGATACCTCGCAGGCCCCGACGAGCGGAATCTCTCCGCGGTGGAAGCCCTCCCACCCCGTCCGATAGCGAGTGTCGTCCTCGATGCCGATTCGATACTCTCCGTCCGGGACCGTCACCGCCGCGTCCGCGGCAATTACCGAACCGCCGTCGGTAGCGAGCCTGCGGTCCGTCGAGAGTTGGTCGTCGCGGTCGGTTTCGACTTCGTGGGTGAGCCACGTGAACGCCGGGGCCTCCCGGTAGACGCCCCACGGGTCCACCTCGTAAGCTCTGTCGAGGAGCCGACCGGCGCTCCAGAGTCGGAGTTGGTAGCGCGCGTCGGCGTTCTTATCGGCCGTCCCACCGTCGTCCAGTCGATGCGCGAGGACCGCGGCGTCCTGCACGGCGAATCGGTGGTCAGGTACCACGTCTTCCTGTCGGGCGTAGGTGCCGACGAACTCGCCGGGGAACGACTCGGGGTCGGTCCACGGGAGCGCGGCGTCGCCGTACTCCTCGCGGGTTCGGTCGGCGTAGCTCGAAAACTCGTCCGGCGGGACGAACTGCGCGTCGTCCATCAGATCGAACTGGTCGCTGTCCGGCGATTCGAGGTCGAAGTCACCGCCGAAGTTGCCGCCGAGTTTCGTGCGGACGACCCCAACGTCGAGGTGGGCCGCACCGCCGACGAGCGTCCCGGCGACGGCGACGCCGCCGACTCGTTCGAGGAGCTTCCGTCTGGAGGGCATCGTTCCGAACCGGGGTACGCAGCGGCATATACGTTTCGTACCCGTGACATCTCCGGGCAGGTCGCCGCGAGGTGTCCGATTCTCCCTATAAAACTGTTTTCCCGAGTCGCCGCGCCAGCGACTCGCCGACCCCGTTTACGGAGGTATCCGTTCTCTTCCGACGTAGGAGAGATGACGACTACCGTTCGAGACGCCGCGACGACGCTCGTCGGCGTCCCCGTTCGCGCACAGACGTACCGCAATCTGGTGTACCTCGCGCTCGCCTTCCCGCTCGGGTTGGCGTACTTCGTTGGGCTGACCGCTGGCCTCTCGCTCGGCGTCGGTCTCGCCATCACGTGGTTCGGGATTCCGATACTGCTGGCGACGCTCGCGGGCGCGACGCTACTCGCGCGCTTCGAGGCCGAGTTGAGCAACCGCCTGCTCGGGACCGACGTTCGGACCCACTCGCTGGACGCCTCCGGCGGAGTCCTCGCGGCGACCAAGCGCCTCGTGACCGACGCCCGGACGTGGCTCGACGCGGCCTACCTCGTCGTCAAGTTCGGACTCGGTATCGTCTCGTTCGCGGCGCTCGCGACGCTGGGGTCGCTGGCCGGGTCGCTTCTGGCCGCGCCGCTGACCTACTCGTCGAACTTCTACGTCGGGCTTCGAGTCGGGACTCTCACGGTCGGACCGTTCGAATCGGGGCAACTCGTCGTGGACACGTTCGGCGAAGCGGTCGGCGTCGCCCTCCTCGGCGTCGTGGTCGCCGTCGCGTCGCTCCACGTCCTGAACGCCCTCGCGCGACTCTCCGGTACGATTACCGAGGCCCTCCTCGATATCGGGCCGTCGGACGCGACCGAGGAGTTCGCCGACGGGGACTGAGCCGAGAAACCATTTCTCGGGAGAACTGAGCCGAGAAACCGTTTCTCGGGAGAACTGAGCCGAGAAATCTTTTCGCGGAAAAATCAGAGTTCCGAAACGTCGATACTGCCGTTCTCGGTGACGAACCGGAGTTCCGGGCCGCCGTCGCCGAGCGTCCCCTGAACCACGTTCTCGGTCCGTAGGTCGGCCTCGAACGACGGAAGCCGGAAGTCCACGTCGCCGTTGTCGGTCTTCGCGACGAGCGCCGCGTCCAAGTCGCGCGCGACCTTCGCGGTCACGCTCCCGTTCTCGCTCCGGACGGTGGTGTCGTCCCGAATCGCCGGAATCTCGACCTCGACGCTCCCGTTCTCGGTGCGCACGTCGTCGATACCTTCGACGCCGTGGATGGTCACGCTCCCGTTCTCGCTCTCTGCGGCGACGAAGCCGTCGATGTCGTGGGCCTCGACCCGGCCGTTCTCGGTGACGAGCGTCGCGTCGGTCTCGACGCCCCGAACGTCCACGGTGCCGTTCTCGGTCCGGAGTCGTCCGATATCTACGCCGGAGGGGAGTTGGACGTGTACCTTCACCGATGGCTCGCCGCCGAGCCACGACCCGTCGCCGGTCTCGCGCGTCTGTACGGTGAGCTGACCGTTCTCGACGCCCATCTCGACGCTCACGTCGTCCAAGTCCACGAACACCGACCCCGACTGCTTGACCGTCTCGACGCGAATCTGGTCGTCGTTGGTCGGCCGGACGCGAATCTCGCCGTTCGTCCCGTCCACCGAGAGCGAATCGACCGACGCGGCGTCGAACTTGCGAGTGTTCTTCGTCCGTTTCCCGACGAACGGCGTCGCGCCGCTACAGCCCGAGAGAGCCGCGAGCGCGCCCGTCGCCCCGAGTCCGAGGAGCCGACGGCGCTGAGTGTCTACCTTCATCACGTTTCGAGATACTGTTCAGGCCACCATAAAGAAGGGAACACACTCGCAGGACCAGCGTCTGACCCCAACGTTTATCACGGGTGTCGAAATTACAGTCACGACCGCGACGCACCCCCGACGTTCCACGAGCGAGAGCCATCCTCGACCGTCCGCCGGAAAAGCACGTCCGACACGTTCTACCGACCAGCGCAATCGACCGCGAGCGAGGAGCGACGCGGCGCGAAGCGCCGCGCGACGCGACGAGCGAGCGGACCGAAGACCCCTCGAAGAAGCGCCGCAGGCGCTTCTGAGGGGGTGACGACGTGTTTTTCATGAAAGTTTTACCAGCGAGAAGATTCGCCGGAGGCGAATCTACGAGCGCAGTAAAAGTTTCATTGGAAGCCGATCCGCCCGCCGCGCCGACCTTGCGTCGGACTGGACGACCCGCCCTTGAACTCGTCTTTCATCTGCTCGTAGTAGTCCAGCAGGTCCTCGGTGATGGTCGGGCGGACGTTCTCCATCGCCTTCCGGAAGTGGCTCATCTCGACCTCGGTGGCGTCGTCGTCCTCGCGGAGCGCCTCGATGGCGGCCTCGCGGGCGATGGATTCGAGGTCGCTCCCCACGTACCCGTCGGTGATTTCGGCGATTTCCCGGAGGCTCACGTCGGCCGACAGCGGCGTGTCGCCCGTGTGTATCTTCAGAATCTGCTCGCGGCCCTCCTCGTCGGGTTGGCCGATCATGACGAGGCGGTCGAACCGGCCCGAGCGGATGAGCGCCGGGTCGATCATGTCCGGGCGGTTGGTCGCGCCGATGACCATCACGTCGCCCTTCTCCTCCAGTCCGTCGAGTTCCGTCAGCAGTTGGTTGACCACGCGCTCGGAGACGTTACTGCCCATCTCCTGACTGCGCGAGGGCGCGAGGCTGTCCAACTCGTCGAAGAAGATGACCGTCGGGGAGACCTGCCGGGCCTTCCGGAACGTCTGGCGGATGGCCTTCTCGGACTCGCCGACCCACTTCGACAGCAGTTGCGGGCCGCGGACCGAGATGAAGTTCGCGTTGGTCTCGTTGGCGACCGCCTTCGCCATCAGGGTCTTGCCCGTGCCGGGCGGGCCGTAGAGCAGGACGCCGCTGGGCGGGTTGATGCCCATGCGCTGGAACTTCTCGGGCGACGAGAGGGGCCACTCGACGCTCTCTTTGACCTCCTGTTGGGCCTGTTCGAGACCGCCCACGTCGTCCCACGAAATCTTGGGCAGTTCCACGAGGACTTCCCGCATCGCGGAGGGTTCGACCTCGTTGAGCGCGCCGTTGAAGTCCTGCCGTTTGACTATCATCCGGTCGATGAGGCTCGGCGGGATGTCCTCCTCGTCCAAGTCGATTTCCGGGAGGTACCGGCGCAGGGCCTTCATCGCGGCTTCTTTCGTCAGACTCTCGATGTCCGCGCCGACGAAGCCGTGGGTGTCGTTGGCGAGGTTCCCGAGGTTCACGTCGTCGCTGAGGGGCATCCCGCGGGTGTGAATCTGGAGAATCTCCTCGCGGCCCGTCTCGTCGGGCACGCCGATTTCGATTTCGCGGTCGAAGCGGCCGGGACGCCGCAAGGCGGGGTCAACCGAGTCCACGCGGTTCGTCGCGGCGATGACGATGACCTGCCCGCGCGATTCGAGACCGTCCATCATGGTCAGCAACTGGGCGACCACGCGGCGCTCGACCTCGCCGGTCACGTCCTCGCGCTTCGGCGCGATGGAGTCCAACTCGTCGATGAAGATGATAGAGGGAGACTCCTCGGTGGCGTCCTCGAATATCTCCCGGAGCTGTTGTTCGGACTCGCCGTAGTACTTCGAGATGATTTCGGGACCCGCGATGGAGAAGAAACTCGCGGAGGTCTCGTTAGCGACCGCTTTGGCGAGTAGCGTCTTCCCCGTACCGGGCGGGCCGTGAAGCAGGACGCCCTGCGGCGGCTCGATGCCCAACTTCTTGAAGATTTGCGGGTGCTTCATCGGGAGTTCGACCATCTCCCGGACGCGCTGAATCTCGTTTTCGAGACCGCCGATGTCCTCGTAGGTGATGCCGCCGCCGGTCTTCTCGAAGCCCGAAATCGGCTCCTCGCGCAACTCGACTTCGGTGTCTTCCGTGATGAGACAGACGCCGTCGGGGTCTGTCTCGACCGCGATGAGCGGAATCGCCTGTCCGGGCGACCGCATGAACGGGTGGTTGGTCGAGGACATCACGGGGACGATGTCGCGCTCGACCACCGGGCGCTTGAGAATCTGGCGCTTGACCATCCCGGCCGCGTCGGAACCGAACTGGACGCTGGCCTCCTCGGGCGGCGCGAGGACCAGTTTGTCGGCCTTCTCGGCCTCGGCCTTCCGAATCTCGACGCGCTCGCCGATGCCCACGTCGGCGTTCTGCCGGGTGAAGCCGTCGATGCGGACGGTGTCGGTGTTCCAGTCTTGGCGGTCCGCGCGCCAGACCTTCGCGGCGGTGGTGTCACCGCCTTCGATTTCGATGATGTCGCCCGGACTGAGCTTCAGATGCAACAGCGTGTCCGGGTCGAGACGGGCGATACCGCGACCCGAGTCGTTCGGGTACGCCTTTGCCACCTCTAATTGGACTTCATTCATGATTCAGTAATACGGGGATTGTTTGTCGATGCGCGCCCGCGAAGGATAAGTCCTTTGCTACCGGGGGATTCGTCCACTGACACGGCCGACGCGGTCGTCGCAACGGGGCGCATGCTATGGCTTTGCATACGAGTTCGCGCTACAAAGCCGTTTGGCCTTCCCGTGTACTTTGTGGCGGACCGCGGAACACTCGGGGCGGGCCGCGGGGAGAGCGACGACCGACCGGACCGGCGGACTCCTCGGCGACTGACCCGTCCGTCGAACCTTAAATCGCTATTGTAGCTTCCGCAACGGGTTTTGAACAAGCCCGTGTATCCTCGAGCGGAAGATGAAAGTGAGATACCGCGCCCTGATACTCGCGGCCCTCCTGTTGGTATCGACTACTGCGCCGGTCCTCGGCGCGTCGCCGGACGCGGAGTTCGGCGAGAGCGTCGTCACGACCGAGGCCGGTGAGACGGCCGAAATCGCCGTCACCCTCTCGGACACCGAGACGGCGACCGTCCGAATCGGCTCCGAGGCCGTCAACTACATCGCGACCGTCACACTTCGGGACGGAAACGGCGACGGGAACGTCGTCCTCCAGTACGACACCGCGAAGGCAGGTAGCGGCGGCGCGTTCGCCGTCGCCGCCGACGCCGACTCCGTGTCGGTGACAGACGAGACCGACCTCGGCGAACAGAGCGGTCTCGACGCCGGGACCTACGACCTCGCCGTCGCGCCCGGAAACGCCAGCCTCGAGGAGAAGACCGACGTTGCGACGCTCTCGCTCGCGGAGTCGGGGTCGTCCGACGCGAACACCGAAACGGAGACGACCGCTTCGAGCCAGTACGCCGGGCACGTCGCCGACATCGACGGGGGTGTCGTCGTCGCACCGGCCGTCAACCAGACGATTGCGGGCCAACTCGACATCGAACCCGGTACAGAGATACAAGTGACCGTGAAAGGGACCGAAGGCGTGCAGTTCCTCAAGTCCCGGCAGACGACCGTCGCCGACGGCGGTCGCTTCCGAGCGTCGTTCGACTTCTCGGACCTGCCGAGCGAGGGCGAGAACGCGACCGAGTTCCAGATCGCGGTCCGAGCGAACGACGAGGTACAGCGCGAGGCGACCGGCGTAGTTCGGTCGCCGCCGACCGCCGAGACGACGAAGCAGGCCGTCAGCGACGAGACGACAACGGCGACGGCGACGACCACCCAAGACGGGAGCATCCCCGGATTCTCGCTCGTCACGGGCCTCCTCGCGCTGGTCGGAGCGGCGCTCGTCGCGCTCCGACGCGCCGAGTAGTCTCCGTCTCCCGACGCCGACAACCGGGGGCTTTTTCGCCGCGAGCGACCCACGCTACTCCATGCAGACGCTCGCATTCGACGGTCGAATGGGCGCGAGTGGCGACATGCTCCTCGCGGCCCTCCTCGCGGCGGGAGCGGACCGCGACGCGCTCGCGCCGGTCGAGGAGGCCCTGCCGATACGCTACGAGGTCGGCGCGACCGACAAGAACGGCATCTCCTCGACCACGGTCTCGGTTCTGCTGGACGACGAGACGACCCACGGCGACGGAGACGACGGCGACCACACACACCACCACTCGCACGCCGACGAAAATCACTCGCACGACCATTCACACGACGACCATTCTCACGACGACTACGACCACCCGCACGACGACCGCGATTCGCACCAGCACGACCACACCCACGCCGAAGGCTCCGGCCCGCTCCGGACCTACCCCGAAGTGGTCGAGATAGTCGAGGAGATGCCCCTCCCCGAGGGCGTCGCGGAGGACGCCCTCGCCATCTTCGAACTCCTCGGCGAGGCGGAGGCCAGCGTCCACGGCACCGACCTCGACGCGACGCACTTCCACGAGGTCGGCGCGGACGACGCCATCGCCGACGTGGTCGGGGCGGCGCTCCTCGTGGACGACCTGTCTCCCGAGCGGGTCGTGACGACGCCGCTCTCGACGGGCGGCGGCGAGGTCGAGATGAGCCACGGCGTCTACCCGGTGCCGACGCCCGCCGTGGTCGAAATCGCCGAGCGCGCCGACTGGTCGCTCCGGGGCGGACCCGTGGAGGCGGAACTGCTGACGCCGACCGGCGCGGCGATTCTGGCCCACTTCGCCGAGGGCGTCGCGTCGCTCCCGTCCTTGCGAGTCGAGGAGTCCGGGTACGGCGCGGGCGGGTACGACTTCCCCGACCATCCGAACGTCCTCCGGGCGATGCTGGGCGATAGCGCGGCGCGAAGCGCCGCGGAAGGTGCGAGCGGTGAAACCGCGAGCGGGGCGGAGAACGGCGGGTCGTTGGTCTACGACGACATCGCGGTCCTCGAAACGAATCTGGACGACGCGCCACCCGAGATTCTGGGCGGCCTACAGGAGTCGCTCGCCGAAGTCGGCGCGCGCGACGTGTCCGTCGTCCCGCTGACGATGAAGAAGTCCCGGCCGGGCCACCTCGTGAAGGTCATCTGCAAGCCCGAGGACGCCGAATCGGTCGCGCGCCGACTCGCCGAGGAGACCGGCACGCTCGGGATTCGCCAGACCGGTGCAACCCACCGCTGGATAGCCGACCGGGAGTTCGAGGAGGTCACGGTCGAAGTCGGCGGCGACAGCTACGAGGTCGCGGTCAAACTCGCCAGCGACGACGACGACGGCGAGGTCTACGACGTGAGCGCGGAGTACGACGACTGCGCGGCGGTGGCGACGGAAGCGGGCGTCGCCGTGCGCGAGGTGATGGACCGCGCGGAACGCGCGGCGCGAGACCGGTAGCTGGCCGGTCGAGACTGCTAGCGAATTTCTTCGGATAGAGAAATACGCGTCAAAGACAGCTAGAAGTTTCTTTCAGCCGTCGTCGCCGTCCCGATGCTCGTCCATCGCCTCGTCGAGCGTCAGGTCGCCCGCCGCGACCCGCCTCGCTAGCTCCTCGTCTATCTCGCGGTTGTCGTCCGCTCGCTCGCGGGATTTGTTCTGGATGACCTGTAACTCCCCGGCGGTCGGCTCTATCTCCCGGCCCTCGACGCGCTCGCCCTCCAGTCGGGCGATGTTCACCGCGGCCAGCACGTCGCCCATCCCCCGCGCGCCGGTACCGAGGTAGGGCGTCGTCCCGGTCTCGTCCACCAGTTCGACCGTCACCTCCTCCAACTCGCGGACGAGTTGCGCGCCCTGCAAGCGCGCGCCGTCGCCGATGCGGACCACGGGGTCCACGGCGTCGGCCACCTCGCGGCGCACCGTCTCGGCCACGTCGGCCAGCGGGACGTGGAACGCCGCGACCACCACGTCGCCCGAGAGGACCGCGATGCCGGGTCGCGTGCCGGGGTCGATACCGACGATAGTCCGGCCCTCGCCCCCGCGCAGGCGAGCCAGCGCCTCGTCCACCGCGCGCCGGGGGTTCTCGGGGTCCGCGACGACGGTTTCGACGTTCGGGGCGTCGGTCCCGTCGCGCTCGTCGGCGTCGGCCTCGAACCGCTCGTCGTCCTCGGCGCGAATCAGCACCGTCGCCCGGTCCGGGAGCGGGTCGCCCGGTTCGACCGTGGTGAAGGTCACTCCTCGGTCGCGCAACTCGTTGACCACGCCGTGGTACAGCTCGAAGTTCTCGGTGGCGACGACGACTGTCACTGGTCGGGGTATAACGCGGCCGAGGTGAAAAAGTTCGCTCTACTCGGTCCCGAAAGCCGCGCTCGCCGACGCTCGGCGAATCGCCGTTGGCGACTCGACTCAGGCCGTTTCGGGGTGCGGACCGTCGGCGAGCGTGCCACAGCACCGCATCCGCCAGACGCCGTCGCCGTCCACGAGCTTTCCAGTGAACTCCGCGTGGTTCTCCTCGACGCACTGGGGACACTCCAAGACGGTCGCTACAATCATGCTAGATGTGATATCATCGCTCCAGAGCATAAGCGATACGATAATAGTTTCCAAATTTACAAATCTTGGCAGTACCCCGCCGGGTGTCTCGACAGTTACCGGACGGGTAATCATCTCCTCGACTGGACCGACCGATTCGCCCCGACCCGCCCACTTGAGCTACTTCGACCGGTCCCGCAATCGCGCGGCCTCTATCGCGTGGGCCACCTCCACGAGGTCGCTGGCGGTCTCCAGCAGTTCGGTCATCATGCCCGCGAGGTTGACCTCGGTCTCCTCGTCGGCGTGGTCTTGGTCGTCGTCGCTCTCCTCGGCCTCGTCAGCGTCCTCGCCCTCCTCGGCTTCGGCCATGCGCTCCAACTGGTCCGCGAGGTCGAAGCCCTGCGCGTGGAGGGCGTCGGTCTTACTTCTAATCGACTCCGCGAGAATTTCCGGCGAGACGTGCGCGTCGTCTCCGGATTCGAGAGTATCGTCTCCAGATTCGACAGTCTCGTTTTCGGATTCGACACTACTATCTTGGTGCGAATTTTTATCTGACATTGTCGTGGTCTGCCCACGACACCCGGCAGGGTGCTGGTACACCCTGTCACCTTTTGCAGTGACGAGCCGAGTGTCGTGTTTTGTCGTTGCATTCGACGTGCCTTAAAATTAGGGAATCTAGACGAAAGCGTAGCTCTCGTCGGGGCGGAGTCAGCGACTAGTCGAACGACTCGAACTCGACTTCTAGACCACCGAACCCTTTCGAGCGTGAACTCTCACAGTCGCCGACCGCGGTCAGGAACGGACGCGCTGATACGAATCCGGACCCTTTTGACAGGGTAGGCCCAACCCTCGCTCGTGAATCAGGAGTCCATCCCGACCGGGTGCGGGCCGCTCGACGAGTTGCTGGGCGGCGGGTTCGAGGCCGGGACCGTCACGCAGGTCTACGGCCCGCCCGCGGCGGGCAAGACGAACGTCGCGCTGGGCGCGGCGGTCGAGGTCGCCGCGGACGGCGGTACCGCGGTGTACATCGACACCGAGGGCCTATCGCTGGCGCGCTTCCAACAGGTCGCGGAGGCCCGCGTGGACGCCGCGGGCGGTGCGGACGACGTGGAGGAGTTGACCTCCCGCATCATCGTCAAGGAGGCCTACGACTTCGCCGAGCAGGAGGAGGCCGTCCGGGACACCGCCGAACTCGCCGAGCGGGCCGACCTCGTGGTGCTGGACAGCGCGACTGGCTTCTACCGACTCCAACGCGCCGAAGACGAGGAGGGCGGCGAGGCGCTCCGGGAGGTGGCCAGTCAGGTCACGCATCTCCTCTCGCTGGCGCGCAAACACGACCTCGCGGTCGTCCTGACGAATCAGGTCTACACCGACCCCGACGGCGACCGCGCCCGACCGCTCGGCGGTCACACCCTCGAACACTGGACGGGGACGGTGGTCCGCATCGAGCGATTCCGCGGGGGCAACCGGCGCGCGACGCTCGAAAAGCACCGCGCCAAACCCGCGGGCGAGAAGGTCCAGTTCCGCATCACCGACGCCGGACTCGAATCGGTCGAAGACGGTGTCGGCGTCTGAGAAGTCAATCTACTAACTACAACTCTCTAACATATAAAACGTCGCTCCGGTTCCCGTCGAGTCGTAACTGCCGGGCCGAACATGTGGGGCCGCGTCGAAGTAGGAGCGAGGTGCGACAGATGAACTGCCCTGGCCCCGCTCGACAGCACTGCACCGTCGTACAGACTCCGAAATCGCGCTTGCGGCCACGGGAGGAGTGCCCATGAGTCGTCGCCTCGTTGTCGCCGCGCTCGCGTGTTCGCTTCTCCTCGCTGGCTGTCTCGGCGGCGCTGGCGGTGCGCCCGACTCCACGACGACGGACGGCGAAACGACCGCGACGACCGAGGTGATGATGGACACGACCGAAGTGACGGCGACCTCCTCGGCCGACACTGCGACGACCGATACCGCGACGACGGACGCGCCGCGTCGGCACACCTACGGCACCTACGAGGCACTGGCGGCCAACGCCTCCTTCTCGGTACCTGAGCCGAACGTCTCGGAACCCTTCGCGTTCGAGAGCGGCATCGTGATGGAACTCGCCGACAGCGAGGACGTGGTGATGGCCTACCACGACACCGAGAACGGAAGTCTCGAAAACGTCGTCTCGATTCGGAAGGCCGAGAACGAATCGGCCTACGACCTGACCGCGGGGAACGCCACGACCGTCGGGGACCACGACGCGCGCTACGTCGCCGAGGAGTCCGGCGGAAAATTCGTCTGGGAGTGCGAGGGCTACGCCTATCGGGTGAGCGTCCAAGAGTTCACCGACGAGTTCGGCGAGCAGGAACTACGCGCGGTCGCCGAATCGGTCGGATGCGAGTGAGAAGTCGGGTCGAGAGCGGCGTTATTCGTCCACGAGGACGGCGTTGACGTTGCCGGACTGGCCCGGTCGGGAGGTGACGCGGGCGCGGCCTTCGCTGGTCTCGATGAGTGCGCCCTTGGTGACGATGTTCCGTCGGACGTAGTTCGGGTTGGCGTCGTTCTCCACAACGTCCTGAATCTCGGCCTGCACCGTCTCGCCGCCCGTGGCGACGCTGGCCACGTCCGTCGAGAGCGCGCGGACCTTCCGGGTGTTGCCGCGGGCGTCGATGGCTCGGAGTTGGGTCTCGCCGACCGTGGTCTCGGTCGGTTGGCGGCCCAATTCGTGCTTCTTCTTCTTGTGGGAGGGTCGAAGTCGTCCGCCGGTGCGCTTCCGCGTGGAACGTCCTTGGTCTTTCATACCCGAGAAATCGGCCTCGGTCGTACTTATATCCTTTCTATCGGGGCCGCGGTGGTCGCGGGTGCGAGACCACCGGTCGCTCGGACGGAGCGGACTCGGTCGGGAGCCGTATTGAAGACGAAAGTTCTTCAAAGAGCAGAACTGTTCTCTGATTTCCTCATTTTTAAGTGCGTTCGATACCGAGTGTCGAACAGAGGAGTCGAAAGATGGCAAAAGGTGCGACGACGGACGACCGAGTGAGCGTCTCGCAGGTGATGGACCGGATTCCGGTCGGGCGATTCCACCGCAGACTGTTGGCCATCTGCGGGAGCGCGTGGGCCTTCGACGGGATGGAGGTCATCATCATCAGCTTCACGCTCCCGGTTCTCATCTCGGCGTGGGAACTGACGGGTCTCGCGGCCGGACTGCTCGGGAGCGCGAGCCTGATGGGGATGATACTCGGCAACTGGGCGTGGGGCCGCTACGCCGACGAGCGCGGCCGCATCGACGCCTTCCAGTGGACGGTCCTGACCTACTCGCTGTTCGCGGGCCTGACCGCGTTCGCCACCGGGTTCTACTCGGGGTTCGCGCTCCGGTTCCTGACCGGCGTCGGCTTGGGCGGCGCGCTCGCGGTGGACACCTCCTACCTCTCGGAACACCTGCCGACCGAGCGCCGAGGACGATATCTGGTCTACCTCGACGCGTTCTGGCCGCTCGGCAACGTCTTCGCGGTCGTGCTGGCGTGGGTGTTCCTCTCGGCGCTCTCGACCGGCGGGACCGTCGCGGTGCCCCTGTTGGGCGAGGTTGCTGGCTGGCGACTCCTGTTCGCCAGCGCGGCGTTCCCCGCCCTGCTGGTGTTCGTCATCCGGAGTCAACTGCGCGAGACGCCTTACTACCTCGCCCAGAAAGGCGACGTGGAGGGAGCCAACGACCGAATCCGCGCCATCGCCGAGGAGAACGGCGAGGAGTTCACGCCCATCTCGGCCGACGCGGTGGAGATCGGCGACCCGCCGAGCTACTCGCGGCTCTTCGAGACCGACCTCCGCAAGCGCACCGTGATGATAGCCCTCGCGTGGTTCGCGGTCAACTTCGGCTACTACGGCGTGTTCATCTGGCTCCCGCAGACGGTCGGCGCGGCGGGCGTCGTCGAGAGCGTCACCGTGGCTGGCGCGACGATAGACGGCCTTTACGTCTACTTCCTGCTCATCGGACTGGTCCAGTTCCCCGGCTACTTCAGCGCCGCGTACCTCGTGGAGAAGATCGGTCGCAAGCCGACCCTCGGGAGCTATCTCGTCCTCTCGGGAGTGTTCACGTTCGTCTTCGCGGCCTCGATGCCGAACGTCTCGCTGTTCGGCGCGGGCCTCTCGGGCTTCTGGCCGTTCTTCGGCGGCCTGCTCGCGGCGAGTTTCTTCACCTTGGGCGCGTGGGGTGCCATCTACGCCTACACCCCCGAACTGTTCCCGACCGAGGTCCGGGCCACCGGCAACGGGTTCGCGGGCGGCGTCGGTAAAATCGGCGCGGTCATCGGGCCGATTCTGGCCGGTGCGCTCGTGGAAGTCGGGTATCTGGCCGCGCTCGCACCTCTCGCGGTCGCGTTCGCCCTCGGCGGCCTCGTCGTCCTCGCGTTCGGCCGCGAGACGATGGGCGAACCGCTGTTCTGAGGTCCGTCGAGTCGTCGGGGACCCCACTCCCGGACGACTTATTGTCTACGCGCAGAACACTCTGGCATGGGCTGGGTACGAGAGTTCTCGTTCGACCGCGAGCGCATCGCGTGGTGGCTGGTCGCAGTCGTCCTGCTCGCCGCGGTCGGCTACGTCGTGTCGTCGTTCCTCGGAACCTTCCTGCTGGGACTGTTCGTCTACTACGCGACCCGGCCGATATACCGGCGACTCCTCCGGCGGCTGCACCAGCGGACGCTGACCGCCGCGACCGCACTGCTCGGACTTGCCTTTCCCGGTCTCGTCCTGCTGGGCTACACCGTCGTCGTGAGCGTCACCGAACTCGGGTCGCTGGCGGGCGTCGGCCTCGCGGAGTTCGACGGACTCCTCGGACCCTACGTCGATACCTCGCTCCTGCTCGACCCGGAAGGATTGGCCGGTCTCCTCCAGACGACCCCACAGCAGTTGCAGGCGGACATCCAGCAACTCGCCGCCGAGCGCGGCGCGGAGGCGGCCCGCGAGATTCTGTCGTCGGTGGTCGTGGTGTTGGGTATCCTCGCCAGCACCGCGCTCGGCATCGTCATCACGCTCGTCGTCGCGTTCTACCTCCTCCGGGACGACCACCGACTCGCCGAGTGGTTCCGGACCGAGGTCGTGGACGCGGACAGTCCGACGCTCGCGTTCGCGCAGGCCGTGGACGACGACCTCGAAACGGTCTACTTCGGCAACATCCTGACCGCCTTCGTCATCGGTATCGTCGCCGCCATCAGCTACAACGCGCTCGATTTGGTCGCTCCGGCCGCGGTCTCGGTCCCCTCGCCGACCCTGCTGGGCCTGCTCACGGGTCTCGCCAGCCTGATTCCCGTCGTCGGGATGAAACTGGTCTACATCCCGCTCGGTATCGTCCTCGGCATCGTCGCGGGCGTCGCGGACCCCGCGCTGTTGTGGTTCCCGGCCCTCTTCCTGCTGGTCGCGTTCGTCATCGTGGACACGATTCCCGAACTCGTGTTGCGGCCCTACGTCTCGGGGCGAGACCTCCACACCGGACTCGTCATGCTCGCGTACGTTCTCGGCCCGGTGCTGTTCGGCTGGTACGGGCTGTTCTTGGGACCGTTGCTCCTCGTGCTGGTCGTCCACTTCGTCCGAGTCATCGTGCCGGAACTGGTGGAGCGCGGCGAGTTCGACGCCGAGCCGGACACCCCCGATTCTGGCATCTTCGGCGAGTCCGGCACCGCCGACGAGTCCACGTCGGGTGGCTCCACCGAGGAGTCGCCGACTCGCGGTTCCCGGACCGCACGCCGTCGCGCCCGCGACCGCGTTCGCCCTCCAGTGCGGGCGTTCTCGCGCGACGAGCGCAGGACCGACGGCGGGTCGGAGCGACCCGACGGAACGAGAGACGACTGACCACTCTCGCTCCGGCTCTCGTTTTCACTCCCGCTCTCACTCTCGTTTCTCGAAGACGGGCGTTCCCGCACTTCCGGTGTCGGCGTACCCCCGACGCCGGAGCGCAAAGACGACCTCGCTGAGGGCGCAGTCGCCCGCCAGAATCGGCTCGCCGTCGTCGGTGAACGCGGCGCTCTCGCGGTTCAGTTCGTCCAGTGGAATCCGGCCCGCCTCGTCCGCCGCCGCTTCGAGCGTCCGACCGACCGCGGCGTCGTTCGCGTCGGGGTCGTAGGCCTCGACCTTCGCCGCCACGCGGTCGGCCATATCGTCGTAAGTCCGCTGGCCCGACTGCTCGGGGTCCCGAATCCCCTTGGCGTAGTCGAGCATCCGCCGGGCCTCGTCGGTCGCCTCGTCCCAGTGTTCGACCGCTCGGACCGCGAGGTCGGGTAACTCGTCGATGGTTCCGGCTAGCTCGTAGTCCCGCGGGATGGCGTCGTATATCCACGGTTGGTTGCGGGCTATCAGGACCTGCCCGCTCCCGGCCTGCTCGAACCACGTCCGGGCCAGCGTCTCGTACTCGGTCGCCGAGATGCAGAGGTCGCCCTTTCGCAGGGCCTCCTCGAACTCCCGGCGGGACGCCTTCGGGTACGCCTCGACCCACGGCAGGTCGGTGTACTCCGCGGGAATCTTGCCCATGCTGGTCATCACGGTCTCGATACCGAATCGGTCGTGAAGCATCTCGGCGATTCCCATCACGGTGCCGACCTGCTTCTTGTCCCACGCCGACCCCGCGACGTGGAGGTATCGGGGTTCGTCGGCGTAGTCGGCCTCGAACTGCGAGAAGTCGATGGGACTCCCGGTCTGGACCGCGTCGTCGAGCGCCGAATCGACCACCGACTCCCGCATGAACTCGTGGCCCTCCTCGCGCAGGCCCTCCCAATCGACCGCGGCCTTGAACCACATCCCGTCGCTCAGTACCGCGTCGGCGATTTCGGTGTGGCGCTGGAACTCGTCGCGCCACCCGGTGTCGGCGTACTTGAACGGGAGTTGGAGGTCGTGGACGTTGGTGACGATATCGACCGGCCACGGCTGGCCGACCCGGTGGCCGTCGAGCGCGAACAGCCACTTCCCGAGGTCCGCACGCCCCCGCCGGAGTTGGTCGATTACCACGTCCACGTAACCCAACTGGTCGTAAGTCGCTCCGGCGAGGGCTTCGAGTTGCTCCTCACTGTAGCCCGACTCGGTGAACGCGTTCTGGTGGCGACGGCCGTGCATGAACGGTTCGGCCTCGATGAGGGTGACGCGCTCGCGGTCGGCGAGGACGTACTCGGGGTCGTAGTTGGCCACCTCCGGCGGCGACAGCAACCAGTAGACGTGGAGGTCCGGGTCGATGTCCAGCCACTCCTCGACCCACACCGTTGCGTCGTTGAGCGTGCCGTTAGCGGTCGCGTCGTCGGGCCGATAGAGTTCCGGGACGATGAGGACGCGCATGAGTACGAATAGCTCCGAAAACGGGAGACTCCGCCTTCAAGACTGTGCCGGATTCTCCTTTCTCGGGGTCAGACGATGCGATTCTCCATCGCGTCGAGTTCGCCCGCGACGAACCGCCCGTAGTTCTCGGCGAACAGGTTCGCACACCTGTCGTAGTAGTGGGGCGTCGAACCGGCCATGTGGGGCGTGATGACGACGTTCGAGAGGTCCCAGAGCGGCGAGTTGGCGGGGAGCGGTTCGGTCTCGAACACGTCGAGGGCCGCGCCGCGGAGGTGGCCCTTCTGGAGTGCGGTCGTCAGGGCCTCCTCGTCCACGATTTCGCCGCGGGCGACGTTGACGAGGACCGAAGAGGAGTCCATCGTCCGAAGTTCCTCCTCGCCGATTAGGCCGCGGGTCTCGTCGGTCAGCGGGAGCGCGACGACCACGTAGTCCGACTGGGCCAGCACGTCGTAGAGACCGTCGGGACCGTACGCCTCGTCCACCGCGTCGGGCGCGGACTCGGGGTCGCGCTTGGTGCCGACGACGCGCGTGCCGAACGCCGAGGCGAGTTCGGCCACCCGGCCGCCGATAGCGCCCAATCCGAGGATGCCCACGGTCTCGTCACGCAACTCCCGGCCGCCGTAGTTCTCCCAGACGCCGCGGTGCTTCTGGTTCATCCCCGTCTGGAGGTTGCGCTCGAAGGTCAGCAGGTAGGCCAGCACCTGCTCGCCGATGGGTTCGGCGTGGATGCCCGAGGCGCTGGTCAGCGCGACATCGGCGTCCGCGAACGCCTCGCGGGGGAAGTGGTCCACGCCCGCGCTGAGTGCCTGTACCCACTGCAACTCGGACGCGGCGGCTACCTCCTCGGCGGGGAACCGGTTGGTCAGCACGACCTCGGCGCTCGACAGGTACTCCTCGGTCTCGGGCGGCGTCGCGGCCACCGAGAGGTCGAGGTCGGCGAGCAGGTCGGCCAGTCCCTCCGTGAGACCGTCGCGCGCCGATTTCGAGACGTAGTGGGGTATCAGCACGTCGGGTTGGGTCATGGCTTCTGCAAGGACGGAGAGCGGGTAATAGCTGGTGCCTCGGATTGGTAGTCTCGCGTCGTTTTCCGTTCTTCGCCGCGGCGATTCGAGGGCTCGCTGACTTCCGCTACCGAACGGGGTTCCGACGACCCGACCCACGACGACGACCCGACCCGCGACGACGAACCGAATCACGGCGAACCGGTCCACGACGACCGGACACCGAGGAGACCGCACGATGCAACAACCGATTTACAACAGGGCGCTGTATCACGCACCATGCGACCAGCGATTCAGCTCTACACGCTCCGCGAACTGGACGACTCGCTTCCCGACCTCCTGCGGCGCGTCGGCGAAACGCGCTTCGAGGGCGTCGAGTTCGCGGGATTGGGCGATTCGGACCCCGACGAAATCCGCGACGCACTGGACGACGCCGGACTCGACGCCGCGGGAGCGCACGTCGGCATCGAGGAGTTCGAGGACGACCCCGAGGAGACCGTCGAGACCTACCGCGAACTCGGCTGTGACCGCCTCGTCGTGCCGTATCTGGACGAGGCCGAGTTCGCCAGCGAGACCGCCGTCACCGACACCGCGCGTCGCCTCCAGACGCTCGCCGGGCGAGTGGACGAGGCGGGCGCGTCGCTGGGCTACCACAACCACGACCACGAGTTTACCGACATCGGCGACGACCGCGCGGCGTTCGACCTGCTGGCCGACGAGACCGACTTCGACCTCGAACTCGACGTGGGGTGGGCGACCGCCGCTGGCCGGGACCCCGCGGACCTCCTCCGACACCTCCGGGGTCGCGTTCCGCTGGTCCACCTGAAGGACGTGGCCGACACCACGCCGGTCGAACTGGGCGAGGGCGACCTCGACATCGACGCCTGCGTCGCGGCCGCCCGCGACGCCGGGACCGAGTGGCTCGTCTACGAACACGACCAGCCGACCGACCCCGAGGAGTCCCTCGCCCACGGCGCGGAGCGGTTGGCGGAACTGGTCGAGTAAGCCGTCGCTACTTTTCGGCTCCGTCTCGCTCACGTTCGTAGGCGATGCCAGCGACGAACCCGAACGCGACTAAGCCCCATCCGAGCGTGGCTACCGGGACGTTCTCGCCGCCGTCGATGCCTTGGAAGAGACTCAGCGTACCGAACGACGTGACCCCCGTGAACGCGGCGCTGACCCAATCTACGTCGTCTTCCCACAGCGCCGACGGGAACCGGAGCAGGATAGCGGTCCCGACGCCGTACACCTGCGCGATGCCGACGAGGAGAATCAGGTGCGGTCCCACGTCCGGCGTGACGACGGCGACGCCGCCGGTCACGGCGGCCGCGACGGCGAGGGCGACGGCGTAACGGAGAGCGCGGTGCATGGCGGCGATGCTCGCCCCGACGGAGTGAACGTTCCGGTTCGTAGACACCTCGGCGGGCGCAGTGTCGGTGCGACGAATCGCATCGCCGCCGCGCGACTACTCGGCCGGAACGAACATCGGCGTCCCCGGATTTCCGACATCCGCGTAGCCGAGTGCCCGGAGCGCGTACACCGCGTCGGCGAGCGGGACCTCCTCGGCGACGTGCCGGGCGAGCGCGTCGCCGAAGTCGTCCAGCGGAACCTCGCCGTCGAATTTCGAAGCGACTCGCTCCGCGTCGGCCAGCAGTCCGCCCTCCTCGAACGACCCGTTCTCGAAGGATTCGACCCGGCGCTCGACGCGCTCGCGGAGGTCCCGGTAGGTCCGCCGACCGCACTGCTCGGGTCCCCGGACCTCGCGCAGATGCTCGACCATCCGGCGATTCTCGGCGACCGCCTCGTCCCAGTCGCGGACCGCGCGAACCGCGAGGGATTCGAGGTCGTCCAGACTCCCGGCGAGTCGGTAGTCCGCGGGCACGCAGTCGTAGGCCCACGGCTCGTCGCGCACCACGAGTACCTGCCCGCTGGCGGCCTGCTCGAAGGGCGTCCGAGGCATCGTCTCGTGGTCCGAGGCGACGACCGCGAGGTCGCCGCGTTCGAGGGCGCGCTCGTACTCCTCGCGGGAACACTCCGGGTAGGCCTCCACGAACTCGCGGTCGGCCATCCCGTCGGGAATCGGGTCCATGTTCGTCATCAGCGTGCGAATCCCGAACTCGTCTCGGAGGCGCTCGGCGGCGTCCAGCACCACGTCGAGGTTCTTCTTGCCCCAGCCGGACCCCGCGACGTGGAGGCGTTCGGGGGCATCGGCGTACTCCTCGGTGAACTCCGAGAACTCCAGCGGGCTTCCGGTTTCGAGGGCGTCGCCGAGGAGGCCCGCCAGCAACTCGTCGCTCAGGACCGCGGTGCCGTACTCGCCCAGTCGCTCGGCGTCCACACCGGCCTTGAACCAGAGACCGTCGGTGTAGGTCGTCGCCACCATCTCGGCCCGCATCGCGGCACCGCCGGGCATCTCCCGGCCGTGCCGCTTGAAGGGGAGTCGCAGGTCGTGGACGTAGCCGACGAGTTCGGTCGGTTGGACCGCGGCGTCCGCTCCGCCGCCGAGGCGGTGGAGCCACTTGTAGAGGTCGTACCGGCCAGTCACCTGCTGGTCGATTACCACGTCCACGTAGCCCGACCGGTCGAAGATGGTCTCCTCGATGGCTCGGAACTGCTCCTCGGTGTAGCCCGTTTCGGAGAACGCGTCCTCGTGTTCGTGGCCGTGCATGAACGGTTCGGCCTCGACGAGGGTGACGCGCTCGCGGTCGGCGAGGACGTACTCGGGGTCGTAGTTGGCCACCTCCGGCGGCGCGAGGAGCCAGTAGACGTGGAGCGAATCGTCCCGGTCCAGCCACTCCTCGACCAGCGCCACGGCGTCGTTGAGCGTGCCGTTGGCGGTCGCGTCGTCGGGGCGATAGAGTTCCGGGACGACGAGGACGCGCATCGTCTGTACGGCCGACTCGACGCCCGAGACGGCCTTTACGATGACGGCCGTTCGACGCCTACCTATCAAAAATCGGGAAAGGAATAGCCGTAAACAGTTCTGCTGACGACAGGTATTTCAGTCAGGCCGTACGATTTTAAAACATCCATGGCCGCGACGCTCATGGACTCATCACCATCACGCCCCTCTCCGGGGCAGTTCATCACTCATGGACGACACAGCCAAATACGTCATTCACGCGGACATCACTGCCGACGGGGTGGTAGAGCGGAGTGACGTCGTCGGCGCGGTCTTCGGCCAGACCGAAGGCCTCCTCGGCGACGACTTGGACCTCCGGGACCTCCAGCAGTCATCGAAACTCGGTCGCATCGACGTGGACATCGACAGCGAGAACGGACAGTCGTTCGGGACCATCACCATCGCGTCGAGTCTCGACAAGGTAGAGACCTCCATCCTCGCGGCGGCGCTCGAAACCATCAGTCGGGTCGGCCCGTGCCGGGCCACCGTCGCCGTCGCGGGCATCGAGGACGTGCGCGCCGCCAAGCGCCGGAAGGTGGTCGACCGCGCCAAGGAACTGCTCACCGACTCCTTCGACGAGGACGTGATGACCTCCCGAGAAATCCTCGAGGAGGTTCGCCAGAGCGTCCGCGTCGAGGACATCGTGGAGTACGAGGGTCTGCCCGCCGGACCGCGCGTCGAGGACAGCGACGCCATCATCGTGGTCGAGGGCCGGGCGGACGTGCTGAACCTCCTGCGCTACGGCGTCAAGAACGCCGTCGCGGTCGAGGGCACCAACGTCCCCGATGCGGTGGCCGAGTTGACCCAGAACCGAACCGTCACCGCGTTCCTCGACGGCGACCGAGGCGGCGACCTCATCCGGAAGGAACTCGCGCAGGTCGGCGACATCGACTACGTGGCGTTCGCGCCCGCGAACCAGTCGGTCGAGGACTTGGCGCGCCACGAGGTCATGTCGGCGCTCCGGAGCAAGCGACCCTTCGACGAGTCGATGGTCGGCGACGAGAGCGACACGACCCCGACCGAGGAGACCGACCGAGAGACGACCGCCGCCGACTCGCCCGAGGCCTCTCCGGCCGACGGCGGCGAGGCCGGACCTGCCGCGACCGACGGGAGCGCCCGGCCCGCGCCCGAGAGCGACGAGACCGGGCCGGAGGCTCCCGCGACTCCCGACGCCGCGACCGACGCCACAACTCCGGCCGAGACCGCGGCCGACACCGCAACGGCGAGCGACGACTCGGACGCCTCGGAGTCCGATCTCTTCGACGGCATCGAAGCCGAGGTCGCGGAGGCCGAGACGATAGACGACCCGGAGGCGCTGGCCGGAGCGGACGCCGCGGCGACCGAGGCAGAATCCGCCGACGAGGCCGATTCCGACGGAGAGACCGCGACCGTCGAGGCCGCGGCGGCCGAGACCGCCCGCGAACCCGCGACCATGCAGGGCCACGTCGAGGAGGTCGTGGACGGCGAGACCGGGACCGCGCGCCTGCTCGACGAGTCGTTCGCCGCGCTCGCGGAGGTCGCCGCCGAGAACGCCTTCGACGCCGTGGAGTCGGCCGACGAGGCACCCTTCGCGGTCGTGCTGGACGGGACTGTAGACCAGCGACTCCTCGACGTGTCGGCCCAGCGCGGGGTCGGACAGGTCGTCGGCCGTGACGCCGGAGAGTTCGTCAAGCGACCCGCCGACGTGCGGGTTCGGACCGCCGACCAGTTTTGACCGCCGCGGTGACGCCGCGGCGGTCAGAACTCCGCGGTCGGTGGCGGAGTCAGCAGATAGACGCTTTTCGGCAGTAAATCGGTCTCAGAGGTCTCGCTGCATCGTAATCGCCGCGCTCCCGTCGTCGTAGTAGTCGTCCTCTCGGCCGACTTTCTCGAAGCCCATCGACTCGTAGAGGAGGCTCCCGGCGTCGTTGTCCGGATGCACCGAGAGCCGAACCGTCGTGCAGTCTTGCTCGCGGAGCAAATCGAACGCGGCCGCGAGCAGGCGGCGAGCGCGCCCTTCCCGTCGATATTCGGGCGCGACGACGATTTCCGCGACGTAGCTGGTCTCGTCGTCGTGGAGCGCGACGAGGTAGCCCCCGAGGTCCTCCTCGGGCGTCGTAGAGACCAGCACGACCGGCGGACCGTCGATGGCGTAGGAGAGGAGGGCCGGATTCGGCTCTCGAAGGTGGGTCTGAATCTCGCGCAGGGTGGCGCGGTCCTCGGGGCGAGCGAGTCGAATCACGGCAGGACGACCACCGCGAGACCCGCGCCGACGAGCGCCCCGGTCAGGGTGGCGAGGAAGTTGACACCCTGATTCCCGAGCGCGTCGCCTTCGAGGGTCGCGCCGAGCAGGCTGTCCATCGTCATGCCGCTGACCCCCGCGAGGGCGACCACTCCGGCACCCGCCGGGCCGACGCTCTCGAAGAGGCCCGCCGCGATGGCCGCGACGACGGCCGCGCCCGCCGCGCCAGCGAGTTCGCCCTGCCACGTCACCGCGCCGTCGGTGCCGGGTTCGACGCGTTCGAGCGTGGTGATGAGCCGCGGGCCGTCGAAGACGCCGCCGATTTCCGACGAGAGGGTGTCGCTCATCGCGGTGGCGATGGAGCCAGCGAACGCGAACAGGAACACCTCGCCGCCGAGCGCGGGGAACTTCGCCTGTGCGGCGTAGCCCAGCACCGCCACGAGCGCGACCGCGGCGTTCCCGAGGACGTTGCCCGACCCGCGCGCGCCCTCGTTCTCCTCGGCGACGCCGCGGGCCTCCTTCTCCTCGTAGCGGAACTTGGTCGAGAGGCTTCCGATGCCGAAGAACGCGATGAGGACCGCGAACCAGCCGTACCCGCCGAGGACGATGGTGAGCATCGCCAACAGCGCGCCGGTCATCATCCCCGCAATCGAGGCGGCGTCGAGCGCCCACGAGACGTAGCCGAACAGCGCGGTGACCGCCAGCGCGACCGCGATGCCCTCGACGGTCACCATCACTTCGAGGTCCGCGAACAGCCACAGCAGGAACGCCACCGAGAGCATGACCAGCGGGTCGTCGCGGACGAACAGCACCGAGCGCAACAGTCCCGCCAGAAGCGCGCCGCTGGCCGCCAGAAAGACGATTTCCGGCAGGATTGGAGTGACCTCCGTGCCGACGATAGTGAGCGCGACGGCCTGTCCGGCCGCGGCCGCGACGATCCCCCCGGCGACGAACGCCCCGGTGCGGAGAATCGGCTCGGCGTCGAAGCGCCACGCTACCTGCTGGGCGAGGTTGCCGTAGCCGACGACGAGGAGGCTGGCCACCAGCACGTGGTCGGGCAAGCCCGCGAACCACGAGAGGAGCGCGATGCCGGTCGCGGCGAAGCCGAACGCCGCGAGGCCGTGGAGACGGCCCTCCTGTCGGTCCGCGGGGCGGGCGAACCACTCGAACACCGGTCCGTCGGTGACCGAGAGCGCGCCCACCGCGACCGCACCGAACACCGCGGCGGTCGCCCACCCCAGCGTGGGTGCGACGAGCGCCAGCGTCGAGACGACGGCGTATGCCGCCGCACGCCGAACTCTGGTGGTCACGTTATCCCCCCGTTCCGCCGACGCCCACTTAATCCTCCCGAAGCGCCCGGCGTCCTCGAACGCCGAATCGTCAGACGGCCGTCCGACGACCGCCCGAAAGCGCCGGGTTCCCGGCGTCCGACCGGCATTTCTGTCGGCTCGAATACGACGGGATTTTACTGCGCTCGAAGTCGATTCGACCCTCGACTCCGGCGCGAGATAGATTATCTTTCCTTCCGGCGTGTGCGGGCGCGGCCGCTTGCGGGTCGCGCCTATTCGCGCGAGGGATGACCGAACGAGTCCCCGGAGGGGACGAGTGACGGAATCGGTTGGGGAGGGTGTGGCACGCCGTCGCGGTGCGGGACCGTTGCGGTCGCAGTGCGGCAGACTCCATCGCTCAAGCCTGAAGCTGGTCGCTCGTCTCCCGTAGATTTCGCCGTCTTCTTTCCGACTTCGACAGGTTCTGCTTCGGGACTCCTTCCGTAGAATTCGGCGCGAAATGGCACCGTGCAGTGAACGAGTCGTAGTCCGTGACGTTTAGGACGGTGGCCGTCGAATCCGTAGCGCGTGGGAGTCTACGACCGCTATCTCGCCGCCCGCCTCCGCAGACACGGTGCCGACACGCCCGACCACATCGCGGTCATCATCACCGAGCGCGACCTGCTGGAACAGGGCGCGTACGCCACGCTCGAAGCCTTCTTCGAGTGGGCCTTCGAGTACGGTGCCGAGCGCGTGACCGTCTACGTCAGCGTCCTCGACCCCGAGGCGGCCCCGACGTTGCGCCGCGAACTCGAAGGGGTGGCGGCTCCTCGGCAGTTGGCGGTCCGCGGGCCGGAGGACACCCAACGCGCCGACGCGCCGATTCAGGTCTCCATCGGTCTCGGCGGGAAACACGAGTTCGCGGGCGCGGTCCAGAAACTCGCCGGGGATGTGCAGGACGGCGAACTCTCCGCCGAGGAGATAGACGAGGCCGCGGTCGAGGAGCATCTGGTGTTCCCCGAGAACCCCGACCTCGTGTTGAAGACCGGCGCGGAGCGCCTCTCGGACTTCATGATCTGGCAGTCCGTGTACTCGGAACTCTACTTCACCGACGTGAACTGGCGGGACTTCCGGAAACGGGAGTACCTGCGGGCGCTGTTGGACTACAAGAACCGACAGCGCCGGTTCGGCCGGTAAGTCACTCGACCGACGACTCGCTCTCGACTTCCAACTCCTCGACGCTCAACTCGTCGATACCCGACTCCTCGGGCAGACTGCCCCGGAAGCGGTCGATGACGCTCCGGGCTTCTTCCAGTTCCACGCCGCCCAACTCCCGGACCAGCGCGAGCGCGCGGTTGGCCTTCGCGCGCCGCCACGACTCCTCGCGGGACTCGTAGGTCCGGATGCCCCGCAGGAAGTCGATTTTCGAGAACTCCGGCCAGTAGGGCGTGCAGAAGAACACCGCCGCCTCGTTGCCGTTGGCGTGCCACGGCAGGAAGTTCGAGGTCCGCTCGTCGCCGCCGGTCCGGATGATGAGGTCCACGTCCCGAACCGGACAGTCGTAGATGCGGTCCTCGATGGCCGACACGTCGATCTCGTCGGGGTCGAGTTCGCCCTCCTCGACCGCCCGCGCCACGTCGCGGGTCGCGTTGAGGAGTTCGTTCCGGCCGCCGTAGGCCAGCGCGACGTTGAGCGTGAACTCGTCGTAGTGGGCCGTCCGGCCCTCCGCGTAGTCGATGGCGTCCCGGACCCGCCCCGGAAGCGCGTCCCGGTCGCCGATGACGCGGATACAGACCTCGCCGTCGTGGACGCGCTCGTCGTCGCCGAACTCGTGCAACTTCGTCTCTAAGAGGTCGAACAGCGCCTCGTTCTCGTGGTCCGGGCGCTCGAAGTTCTCGGTCGAGAAGGTGTACAGCGTCAGCTCCTCGACCCCCATCTCCTGACACCAGTGTAGCACGCGCTCGGTGGTCTGTGCGCCAGCGCGGTGGCCGTCCGGGGCGTCGCCGCCCTGCTTGCTGGCGTAGCGTCGGTTGCCGTCCTGAATGACCGCGACGTGCGTCGGTGCGCCCGAGATTTCCCGTCTGAGGAGCCGTTCGTAGGCCGCCTGCACTCGCCGCTGTGCCCACTGTAGCATCCGTTGTTGGCATCGACACCGCCGAGAGCAATTAGCCTTTTGACCCCGAGTTGACGCCAGTCTCGGCGAGCGCGAAGCGACGCCGGACCAACTCCGGTCCGGTGCATACCTTTTTAACCGTGGAACGTCTTTGGACAGACGCAATGGCGAAAGGTACGGTTGATTTCTTCAACGACACTGGCGGTTACGGTTTCATCGACACCGAGGATTCCGACGAAGACGTGTTCTTCCACATGGAAGACATCGGCGGTCCCGACCTCGAAGAGGGGCAGGAAGTCGAGTTCGAGATAGAGCAGGCGGACAAGGGTCCGCGCGCGAAGAATCTCGAACGCCTGTAATCGTATCGCGTAGAACTGAGATTTTATTGACGCCGACTCGGTAGTGGCAACGATGCGTTCGAGAGAACCGTAGCGCGTTTAACGGCTCGTCGGCTTGCTTCGAGTATGGAAGACGCACTCGACGAGGAGCTCTACCGGCGGACGAAGCAGCTGCTCGAACCCGGCGACATCGAACTCAACGGGGCCGTCGTCCACACCGACTTCGGGAGCGACGCGGAGACCGAGATGCATCAGACGACCGTGGACGTGGGCGACGTTATCGCCGACCACGCGGGCCACGAGCCGACCGACACGTTCGTCTACTCGGGCACCGACGACACCGACTTCGCGTCGAACCAGCATCAGGGCCTGACGCTGGACGACGAGGAGTTCGTCTGGGAGTGCCAGCAACTCCTCCGGGAGGGCACCTTCGACGTGGTGTTCTACTACGAGGCCAGCGCCGACCACGAGGGCATCCTCGACGGAATTCGGGACCTCGGCTTCGAAGTGACCGGCGTCGAGGGGTGAGACGGTGGGCACGAGACTCCACGCGGAACGCGGAGACGACCCTCACGCCGCGTCGCGCGAGCGCCCAGAGAACGAGCGCCACGGCTTTTCACGTGCGCCCGCGTGCGAGGACGTGTCGCGTTTGGAAGGGTTTACGTACCGGCCGTCCCAAGACCCGAACAAGAGCAGTACGGCGGGACATCAAGGGTGACAACATGACTCTCGGAATCTCTCTCTCTGACACGCGACTCGGGAGGCGATGCCCGTGAGCGCGGCGACCGGCGTCGTCTCCGGCATCCGAATCAGCCACGACCGCGCGAGTCTGGACGACGTTGAGGCGGCCTGCCACGCCGACGAGGAGACCGTCCTGCGACGACTCACGGACGTACCGGGCGTCCGCGAGGCGTTCGCGCTCCAGACGTGCAACCGGTTCGAGGTTTACGTCGTCACCGACGCCGAGGCGACCGGTCGGGCCGTGCTGGCGGACTTCGCGCCCGACGTGGGCGACCACTCGGCCGTGGAGATGGGCCACGACGAGAGCCTCCGCCACCTCCTGCGGGTCGCGGCCGGACTCGAATCGCTCGTCCTCGGCGAGGACCAGATTCTCGGGCAGGTCCGGAACGCCTACGAGTCGGCCCGCGAGGTCGGCGCGCTCGGCCCGATGCTCGACGACGCGGTGACGAAGGCCATCCACGTCGGCGAGCGCGCCCGTACCGAGACCGCCATCAACGACGGCGCGGTGTCGGTCGGGAGCGCGGCCGTGAACCTGCTGGACGAGCGGACCGACCTGAACGAAGCGACGGCGCTGGTCGTCGGCGCGGGCGAGATGGGCACCATCGCGGCCCACGCGCTCGCCGACGCCGCCGTCGGGACGCTCTACGTCGCGAATCGCTCGCTCGACAGCGCGACGGACGTTACCGAGACGGTCGCCCACGACGAGGCGCTGGCGGTGAGTCTCGATGGTCTCCCGTCGGCGCTCGACGCCGCCGACGTGGTGGTCTCGGCAACCGGGAGCGAGGGCCACGTCCTCGACGCCGAGGACCTCCGCGACGCGGGCGAGACCGTCGTCGTGGACATCGCCCAACCGCGGGACGTGTCGCCCGCCGCCGACGCGGTAGACGGCGTGACCCTCTACGGCATGGCGGCCTTGGAGTCGGTGACCGACGCGACCGAGCGCCGCCGCCGGGCCGCCGCCGAGTCGGTCGAGGCGATGATAGACCGGGAGTTCGAACACCTGCTGGAGAGCTACAAGCGCAAGCGCGCCGACGAAGTTATCTCGGCGATGTACGAGAGCGCCGAGCGCGTCAAAGAGCGGGAACTCTCGGAAGCCTTCTCGAAACTCGACGCCAACGGCGACCTCACCGACGACCAGCGGGAGGTCGTCGCCGCGATGGCCGACGCGCTGGTCTCGCAACTCCTCGCGCCGCCGACCAAGAGTCTGCGCGACGCCGCCGCGGACGACGACTGGGGCACCATCAACACGGCGCTCCAGTTGTTCGACCCGGACTTCGGCGAGCCCGGCGAGTCGGGCGGCGAGGAGGCGGCCGAAGGCGAGGAGTCCGCCCGACCGCCCGAGTTCGTCCGCGAGCGGTTGGGCGGCGAGGTTCCCGACGAGATGGCAGAACAGATGCCCGAGGACGTGCGGGCGATAATCGCCGACGACGACTGAGCGTTTTCTCGCCGTTCCGTTCTGAAACGGGGGGAACGGCCTTCGACAGGAGTCGGTGAAGAACGGGGGCCGCCGCGGCCAGCAGTGCGACGAAGAAACTACCGACGTTCGGAACAGTGAACAATACCGAACAGTTATGGAGACAGACAGTCCAGTCGGCGTAAGGAAACAATGAACGGCACAGACCAGTGGTCGATGTTCGGCCCCGACGCCGCGAACACGGGGTACGCGGACGCGGCGGGACCGACGAGTCCGGTTACCGAACGGTGGCGTTTCGAGACGGAGTATCGAATCACCTCGTCGCCAGCGGTCGCCGACGAAACCGTCTATCTCGCCGACGACGCCGACACCGCACTCCCGGACGAGCAGAGCCACCTCTACGCCCTCGATGCCGACACCGGGGCCGAACGGTGGCGCTACCCGTCCGGGTCGGTGACGTTCTCCTCGCCCGCCGTGACCGAGGACAGCGTTCTCCTCGGGGAGAGTTTCGGCCCGCACGGCGAGGAGTCGGGCGCGCTCACCGCACTCGACCGCGAGGACGGGTCGGTCGCGTGGCAGTTCGAAGTCGATAGCGTCGTCTTTTCGGCCCCGAAAGTCGTCGACGGAACCGTCTACGTCGGCAGTCACGACGGTCGATTGTACGCGGTCGACGCCGACACGGGGGTCGAGAAGTGGCGTTTCCGAACCAATTCGGAAGTCTGGACCACCCCAGCGGTCGCCGACGGCACCGTCTACGTCGGCAGCGGCTTTCAGGACGGGCACGTCTACGCGGTGAGCGCGGACGACGGTCGAGAGGAGTGGCGATTTAAAACCGCCGCTCACGACGGATACGACCAGTTCGACGAGGGCGGAGTCTTCGACGGAATCGCGGTCGCCGACGGGACGGTATACGCCGGGAGTCACGACGGCCGCCTGTACGCTCTCGATGCGACGGACGGAACCGAACGATGGCACTTCGAGAACGAGGGCGTCCCCGCGTCACCGGCCGTAAGTTCCGGGACGGTGTACGTGGCCACTTGGGACGACGCTCTCTTCGCACTCGACGCCAACGACGGGACCGAGAGGTGGCGAGCGGCGGTCGGTAACGTCGACCACAGCCATCCGGTCGTCGCCGACCACACGGTGTATATCGGCACGTCCGACGTGGCCGCGTTCGACGCCGCGACCGGAGAGGAACGATGGAACTTCGACATCGAACACGGGGTCAAGTCGTCGCCGGTCGTCGTAGACGGGACGCTCTACGTCGGTACGACCGACCACACGCTCTACGCGCTGGAAGAGGAGTAACGATACCCGCCGCCTCGCTCCCGGCGGGACGACGCGAGCCGACGCCGTTATCGGCTTCGCCACTCGCCCCGTCACTCGGCCACCGAACTTTATCAGCCAGAACGCCGAACGAGTACCCATGGCAGACCTACTCTCCGACGACGAGATAGCGGCCCAACTCCCCGACGACTGGGAACGCGTGGACGACGAAATCGTCCGCGTCTACGAGTTCGACGACTACCTCGAAGGTGTCGCGTTCGCCAGCGAGGTCGGCGAACTCGCCGAAGAGGAGTTCCACCATCCGACTATCGAAATCCGCTACAAAGAGGTCGAGGTCCGGTTCACCAGCCACGAGGAGGGCGGCATCACGGACGCCGACGTGGACATGGCGGAGTTGACCGACGACCTGCGCTGACGATGGACGCCCGCTACGTCTTCGCGGTGCGGTTTCGCCTCGACCCCGCGGTCGGGGGCGTCTCGGTCGAACCGAACGAGTTCGAGACGCGCCTCTCGCGCGAGGCCGACCCGCCGGGCGAGGAGGGCTGGCTGTTCTTCCGGGACAACCTCTGGCGCGGCGAGATAAACGACGAGCGCCACTTCCGGCGGCTGACCGAGGAGGCGCTGGACGCGACCGTCCTGTCGGTCGAGTACCGCGCGTTCGAGACCGACGACGAGTACCTGACGGCGTTGAAAGACGAGATTCGGGACGACTTGGCGGCGTTCAACGCCGACTCGGTGTCCGAGGTGCTGAACAAGTACCTCGGGAGTTCCGTCGAGGTGCAGACGGCGTAGCGGTTTCCGCGGTGGAGCGCCGACTGTCTCCGGCAGACTGTCCACTATCTCCGGCAGACTACCGACCGTCTCCGGCGGAGCGCCCCGTCAGCGACTGGCGTTCGAACGTCCGCGGTCGCTCGACGCTCGCCCGGAAAAGTCTTAAATTACCGGAGTGCCTACAGAACTGTCCCTATGGTCGCCCGCGAATACGAGTACTGGTTGTTGGACTTGGACGGCACCCTCATCGACGTGGACTGGTCGTATCCCCGCTCGGTGTTCGACAGGGTCGGCGACCGCCTCGGCCGCGAGTTCTCCGACCGAGAGGCCGAAATTCTGTGGCACGGTCTCGGCGGGAACCGCAACGACCAGTTGCGCGAGTGGGGCATCGACCCCCAAGAGTTCTGGCCCGCGTTCCACGACATCGAGGACCCACAGCGCCGCGCCGAGGAGACCTACCTCTACGACGACGCCGCGTTCGTCGGCGAGTTGGACTGCCCGGTCGGTCTCGTCACCCACTGCCAGCCGTTCCTCGCCAACCCCGTGCTGGACGAACTCGACATCCGGGATTGGTTCGACACGATAATCTGCTGTGACGAGGAGTTAGGCTGGAAGCCCGACCCCGCGCCGATGTACCACGCGATGGAGGACTTGGGGGTGCGCGAGAGCGGCGCGGGCAGTTCTGCGGCCACGGCGACCGACGGCGGTCAGTCCGATGGAGGCCAGTCCGACGGGAGCCGGTCGAGCGGCACGTCTGCGGGCGTCTACGCGGGCGACGGCGCGAGCGACGTGGGCGCGGCGTGGAACGCCGGACTCGACGCGATTCACGTCGAGCGCCACGGCCACGACCGCCGCGAACACTGCGTCCTCGGCGACTACCGCGTCGAGACGTTCGAGGAACTGCTGGCGACCGCCGACGCGGACTGAGCGAGGCCTTCGGACCGGCCGCCGCTCGCCTCCTCGAACAGGAAAATAGTGCTGAAAGACAAACGGGTGATTGTTTAGTAACTGTAATTGTTTCTCCCCGCGGACTGATACCGCTATCCTTTTTGTCACCACCGAAGCTACTCTCGTTGAAAGATGTACATCGTGATCGTCGGCGCTGGCAATATCGGTAGTCCTCTCATCGAGATTGCGACCGCGGGCGGGAACGAAGTCGTCGTCATCGAGCGCGACGAGGAGAAGGCCGAACACGCCGCCTCTACGTACGACTGTCTCGTCCTCAACGACGACGCGACGACGAAGGACACACTGCTGGACGCGGGTATCGACCGCGCAGACGCGCTCATCTCTACGACCGACCAGGACGCGACCAACGTCATGGTCAGCCTGCTCGGCAAGGAGTTGGAGGTCCCCAACATCGTCTCGGTCGTCCACGACGCCGAACACATGGACCTGTTCCGCCGAATCGGTGTGAACACCATGCAGAACCCCCAGCGACTCATCGCCGAGTACCTCTACCGGGCGGTCAAGCGCCCTTCCATCATCGACTACATGCGCGTCGGCGACGAGGCCGAGGTCTTCGAGACCAGCGTCACCGAGGAGGCCGCCATCGCGGGGAAGCGGATTCAAGCGGCCGCCACCGAAGGTCTCCTCCCCGAGGATATGCTCGTCGTCGCCATCGAGCGCGACGGGGCCGACCAACCCCTCACGCCCCGAGGAGATACCGAAATCCGGGTCGGCGACGTGGTGACGGTCTACTCCGAGCGCGGCGCGACGCCCGAGGTGACCGACGTGTTCGGCCACTTCGAGGACCACCCGATTGGCGAGGCCTGACGTGGCCCGGAATCGGACGGTTCGTCGGGTACCGACGGACCTCGCTATCATCGCACGAGACGTGGGGTCGCTTCTCGCCATGGAGGCCGGACTGATGACCATCAGCGTCGTCGTCGCGCTGGTCTTCGCCGAGTGGTACTCCGCGCTCGCCTTCCTGCTGTCGGGCGGACTTACGGCGAGCATGGGTCTCGGAGCGAAGCGGTACTTCGCCGAGGCCCCCGAACCGCGGATGAAACACGGGATGATTATCGCCGCCTCCGGGTGGTTCTGCGTCGCACTGTTCGGTGCGATTCCCTTCTTCCTGACGGCGTACCTGACTCCTCCCGAGATAATGGCGACCTACGTCGAGTCGGCCCCCGCCGGGACCTACGAGACGGTGACGATGTTCGGCGTCGAGTCCCGGTCGAGTCTGGTCTACTTCCGGGACCCACTCCACGCCTTCTTCGAGAGCATGAGCGGGTGGACCGGGTCGGGACTCACGATGGCGATCCACGAACCCACGCTCCCTCGCGCCATCCAGTGGTGGCGCTCGTTCATCCAGTGGGTCGGCGGCGTGGGCGTCATCGTCCTCACCACCGCGATTCTGGCCCGGCCCGGAAGCGGAAGCTACGCTCTCTACCGGAGCGAAGCCCGCGAGAAGAAGATTCACCCGAGCATCATCTCGACGGTCCGGACCGTCTGGAAGATTTTCGTCCTCTACACCGTCCTCGCCGTCCTCGCCATGTTCGTCGCCATCTCGCTGTCGGACTACGGCTCCCGACTCCCGGCGTGGCAGGCGTTCTGGCAGGCGCTCAACCACGCCATGACCGGCCTCTCGACCGGCGGGTTCTCGGTCACGGACAACTCCATCGCAACCTACGACTCGCCGCTCATCGAGACCGTGCTGTTGCCCATCATGGCGCTGGGAGCCATCGCCTTCCCGATTCACTACGGAATCCTCTCGAATCGGGACGCCGAACTGCTCTGGGAGGACCTCCAGACCCGGTGGCTGTTCGTCCTGTTCGGGGCCGGAGTCGTCGTCCTCTCGCTTCAGAACGCGGTCGCTGTCACTGCAGCCTTCGACCCGCGGAACTACGCCGGGTTGCAGACGGTCGGTCTCTCGGCGGCCCAGACGGACGCCATCCGGGACTCGGTATTCCAGTGGATAAGTGCCCTCTCGTGTACCGGATTCCAGTCGTCGGGCATTGGCGACTGGAAGACGGGCGGAAAGCTCCTGATTTCGATCGGAATGGTCATCGGCGGGGCCGCGGGTTCGACGGTCGGCGGCATCAAAATCATCCGGGCCTACACCATCGGTCGGGGCATCGTCTGGCAGTTCTCAAGAGTCTTCCTGCCCGAGAGCGCGGTCGTCACCGCCAAAATCAACGGCCGAAGCCTCTCGCGCAACGAGATGGAACGGGAGTTCAGCGAGGCCGCCATCGTCAGTCTCCTCTGGGTCGTCCTGCTGGTGGCGAGTTCCATCGTGTTGGTGAACGTCGCCGGACCGGAGTTCGGCTACGCCGACGCCCTCTTCGAGGTCGCCAGCGCGCAGGGCAACGTCGGCCTCTCGACCGGCATCACCGGGCCGAGCATGAGTCCCCTCGCGGAAGCGATGTTCCTCCTCAATATGTGGGTCGGCCGCCTCGAAATCATCCCGATTCTGGTGTTCGGACGCTCGCTGATTTACGGGCTGAGTCCCCGCTGAGGCGGTTCCCTTCGCGGGCTTCTACCGACCGAACCCGGAAAGTTCGGCCAGCACGACATCTAGCTCCTCGTCCAGCGCGTCGGCGAGTTCGCGGACGCCGGACTTGCCTTCGCGGTCGGGGTTCGCCAGCACGCGGACCGTCTCGGTGCCGACCGGGACGAAATCGAGGTTGAGTTTTGCGGCGGTCGCGCGCAGGCCGAGACCGGCGTCGGCCTGTCCGGCCGCGACCTTTCTGGCCGGACTCTCGTGGGCCTTCGCCGCGAGTTCGAAGCCGTCGATGGACTCCACGAGCGCGTGGCGCGTGGTGCCCCGCTCGTCAGCGAGGTCGGCCAGCGCGTTGCCGAGGCTGGTCCGCAGACCGGAGTCCGACCCGCGGTTAACGAATCGCAGGTCGCGGTCCACGAGGTCCCCGAGGTCGGCGATGTCTTCGGGGTTCCCCGATTGCACGACCAGTCCCCACTCGCGCTCGTAGGTGGCGAGTTCGGTGGCGTCCACTCCTCGGTCGCTGGCGGCGTCGGCCGAGTCGCCCGACGCGACCGCGAAGTCGGGCACGCCGTCACGGAGGCGGCGCAGGCCCTCGCGCGACCCGACCGAGAGGTAGCGCGGACGCTCTATGGCGTCGAGCAAACGAGCGAGCGCAGGGTCGTCCTCGCCGACGCCCAGCACGGTCGGCGGACGCACGTCCGGCGAGAACAGTTGCACTTCGACGGTCTCGCCCTCGGCGACGTACGCGGTGTCGGCCGGGACTTCGACCACGCCGTCGGCCTCCACGAGACTGGTCGTCGCGCCGCTCCCCTTGTCCACGACGTAGGCCAGCAGGTCGTCGGATTGGGTTCCACCGCTCGCGTTTTTCGAGGCGCGAAGCGCCTCGCCAGTTTCTGTCAGACCCACCGGCATCAGGCGCATCCGGCCCTCGCCGTATCGCTCCTCGGTCGCCATCCGCGCTTGGACCGTTGCCGTGGCCGGTTCGGGAACCCCGGCCGCGCGCCGAATCGCGGGCGCGACGAACGTCCGGAAGATGGTCAGCGCCGAGACGGGGTAGCCCGGCAGGCCGACGTAGGCCGAGTCCGCGACCTGTCCGACCAGCATCGGCTTGCCAGGCTTGACGGCGACGCCGTGCAGGAGCAACTCGCCGCGCTCGTCGATGACCCGGTAGATTACGTCCACCGCGCTCGCGCTCGTGGACCCCGACGACAGCACGAGGTCGCACTCGTCGGCGGCCTCCCGGAGAATCGCCTCCATCTCGTCGTAGTCGTCGCCAGCGTGCGGGTAGAGTTTCGGCTCGCCGCCAGCCTCCTCGACTGCCGCAGCGACGGTGTAGCTGTTCACGTCGTAGATTTGCCCCGCCGCGCTGTCTACCTCGTCGCCGGGCCGGACCAACTCGTCGCCGGTCGAGACGATGCCGACGGTCGGCTTTCCGCGGACCGGGACCGACTCGACGCCGAGCGCCGACAGCAGGCCGATTTCGCGGGCCGTGAGCCGCGTTCCGGGGCCGAGCGCGCGCTCGCCCGCCGCCACGTCGGCACCCGCGAGCATCACGTTGTCGCCGGGCGCGAGCGCGGTCCGGACCTCGACAGTGTCACCGTCATCGCTCTCGTCTGTTCGTTCGACCATCACCACGCCGTCCGCGCCGGGCGGCATGACCGCGCCGGTCGAGATTTCGACCGCCTCGCCCTCGCCGACCTCGACCGCTGGCTCCTCGCCCGCGTGGACGGTCCCGACGAGCGAGAGGAGCGCCGGGTCGGTCTCGTCCGCGCCGAAGGTGTCCCGAGCGCGCACGGCGTAGCCGTCCATGCTCGCGCGGTCGAACCCCGGCACGTCGAGTCGGGCGTCGATTCGGTCCGCGAGGACGCGACCCCGCGCGTCTTCGAGGCGGACCTCCTCGGGGTCGGGCGCGAGGTCGAGGCTGGCGATGGCGTCTCGTGCGTCGTCCGGGTCCGCGAGGTCTCTGAACTCCTTTCGGTCTGTCATGGCTGGTGGTCTCCTGATTCGATTTCGTCGGTCGGTTTTCGGGCGATTCGGTCGGCTACTGCGGTCTCGGTAGTTAGTTCGAGGGCTACCGTCTCGGTGGCTTGCTTCGAGACCGAGGGAACTACTGCCGACGAAAAGGAGTTACAGCACCGTAACCGCCCCGCACCGCACCGCGAGGGCCTCACACCTCCCCAACCGCCTGCGCTTCTCGGCCTCCGGCCTGCGATGCTCAGCCCTCGCACGGTCGGGCGCGCCACGAGGGCGCGCCCCCGCGCGCCGGACGCTAACTTCCTATTCCACGGGTTCCGCGTGGTTCGGCGTCCACCGTCCTCGGCGGACTGAAAGGGCGAGCGCGCTCCGCGAACCCCGGCGACGCAAGCACCGACACGAGGACGCGAGCGAAGCGAGCGTCCGCGTGAGGCGCACAGCGAGCCGCGTGAGGCGCACAGCGAGCCGCGGGAGGCGCACAGCGAGCCGCGGGAGCGGAGCGCGCGAGGGCTTTCGAGGACTTTGCTGTCTCGTTTGCCACCGCCGTCGAACTGTTCGTTTCGCGGAATCACGCCGACCACTCCCAGTCCTGTACGTCCACGACCTCGCCCTCGGGAATCCCCTCGCGCTCCTCGGGCACCTCGACCCAGCCGTCCGCGAGCGCGACGCTCGACAGGACGCCCGACCCGGATGCTCTGGTGGGCGTGGCGGTCGCCCCCGGTTCGTCACCGCTCGCGTCTTCCTCCCGACCGCTCTCGTCCAACTGCACCCGTGCGAAGGTCCGAATCCCCGGTTCGCTCCGAATCTTCCGGGCGAGCCGGGCCTCCGTCGTCGGGAATGACTGGTGGGGCAGTCCGCCCACTTCCTTCAGCGCGGGCCGGAGGAACTGCACTGCGTTGATGATGCAGGCCACCGGGTAGCCGGGGAGCATGACGACGGGGGTCTCCTCGACCACGCCCACGGCGACCGGATGCCCCGGCTTCAGCGCGACGCCGTGGAACAGAATCTCCCCGAGGTCTGCCACGACTTCGGGCAGGAGGTCCCGTTCGCCGACCGACGAGCCGCCGGTCGTGACCACCACGTCTTTCGTCAGGTCGCGCTGGATGGCCGCCCGGAGCGCGTCGCGGTCGTCGGTCACCACGTCGCGGTAGGTCGCCGACCCGCCCCATCGCTCGACGTAGTTCGAGACCGTCAGCCCGTTGGTCTCGACGACCTCGCCGGGGCCGGGGTCGGACTGGACTAGCTCCTCGCCGGTCGGAATCACGCCGACCGTGGGTTGCTCGCGGACGGTCACGGTATCGACGCCGACCGATTTCAGGAGTCCCAAGTCAGAGGGCCGAAGCCGGTGGCCGGGGTCGTAGAGGTGCTGGCCCGATTCCACGTCCTCGCCGACCGGCGCGACGTTCTCGCCCTCCGCCACGGCGTCGAAGATTTCCACGTCGCTCACGGCTTCGCCGCTCGCACCCGAGGCGCGGTGCGCCTCGCCATCCCCGAACTCGTCTACCTGTTCTATCATCACCACCGCGTCCGCGCCCGCTGGGAGTTCGCTCCCGGTGTGGACTCGGACCGCGCCGTTCGGTGGCACCTCGTTCGGTCCGTCTCCCTCGTCGGTCCCCGCGGGGCCGCCAGCGTTCCGCAACACCTCGGGCGAGCGGTCGCTCGCACCGAAGGTGTCGGCCGCCCGAACCGCGTAGCCGTCCATCGCCGCGCGGGGGTAGTGGGGCACGTCCCGCGCCGCGACGACCGCCTCCGCGAGGAGACGACCGTCGGCGGACGCGAGGCGGACCTCCTCGGTCCGGTCGTGGGGCGCGACGGCGTCGAGGAGACGCTCGCGGGCCTCGCCGACGCGGGTCTTGTCCTTGAACCCCGACTGTCTTCGGTCGGGTTGCTCCTCGGTCATGCGTAGAAATCGGCCGTCCGCGGGCAAAAACGTGTGGGAAGGGGCCGCAGACCGCGACCACACCCTTTTTCGCCCTTCCGTCCTAAGACGCAGGTATGTCAGCGCTTCGTGAGGCCATGCGGGAGTTGCCGGACGCGGTGTTCGCCGACCTGCTGGAGAGCGACGACGCCTACCTGCTGGTCATCGACCTGCCGGGAGTCAACGACGAGACCGTGGACGTGGGCGTCAGCGACGGGCGACTCGAAATCGAGGCGCGCCGCGAGAAGGACGTGCCGATGGAGTTCTCCTACCTCCAAGAGGAGCGGTCGCTGTTCCTCGACGCCGACCTACCCCTGCCGCCGGACGCGACCGGCGCGGACGCAGAGGCGACCATCGACCGGGGCGTCTTGGAGATTCGCCTGCCGAAGCGCGAGGCGACGCCCGAGCAGGAAATCCCCATCGAGAGCCGGTGACGCCGCGAGGTGGTCACACTGGTTAACCTCCGTGCGTACCGGCGGTTCTTCGTCGTCGCGTACCACTTCCTGCCCCTGCTGTTGAGCTACGCCCGCGACCGCCGCCGGTTCCTGTTGTTCGGGCGGTCGCGCCGGGTCGATAGCCAGACGCGCGTCGAGCGCGCCAACACGCTGTTGGAATCGCTCCTGACGCTCGGGCCGACGTTCATCAAGTTGGGGCAACTCCTCTCGACGCGGCCGGACATCCTGCCGCCCGAGTACGTCGACGAGTTGTCGAAGCTCCAAGACGAGGTGCCGCCAGCCGACTGGGCCGAGGCGCGCGCGGTCCTCGAAGACGAAGTGGGTCCCATCGAGGAGTACTTCGACGCGTTCGACACCGACGCCATCTCCGGGGCGAGCCTCGGGCAGGTCTACACCGCCGAAATCGACGGCGACGAGGTCGCGGTGAAAATCAGGCGGCCCGGCATCGAGGAGTTGGTCACGGCCGACCTGCGGGTCATCCAGTGGTCGCTCCCCATCCTGATGCGGTTCATCGGGCAGGCGCGGGCGTTCTCGCTGGAGAACCTCGCCGACGAGTTCGACCGGACGATTCGCCAAGAGATGGACTACGAGCGCGAGGCCGCGATGCTCACCGAGATTCGGTCGAACTTCGAGGGCAACGACGACGTGGCGATTCCCGCGGTCGTCGATTCCCACTCCGGGCCGCGCGTGCTGACGATGGACTACATCACCGGCACGAAAATAAACGACGTAGAAGAACTCGACGCGATAGGCGTCGACCGTCACCAACTCGCGGTCAACCTCCAAGAGGCGTACCTCCAGATGTTGCTGGAGGACGGCGTGTTCCACGCCGACCCGCATCCCGGCAACCTCGCCGTCCAATCCGACGGCACCATCGTCTTCTACGACTTCGGGATGTCGGGCCGGGTGGACGAGTTCATCCAGAACAAGATAATCGACTTCTACATCGCGGTGGCGAACCAAGACATCGACGGCATCTTGGACGCGCTCGTGGAGATGGGCACCCTCAGCCCGGAGGCCGACCGCGCGACGATGGGGAACGTGATGGAACTGGCCATCGAGGACGCCCGCGGCGAGGACATCGAGACCTACCGCGTCCAACAGATAGTCGAGCAGGTCGAGGACACCATCTACGAGTTCCCCCTGCGACTGCCCTCGAATCTCGCGCTGGTCCTGCGCGTCGCCACCGTCGTCGAAGGGGTCTGTGTGACGCTCGACCCCGACTTCGACTTCATCTCGGTGGCGACCGACTACCTGACCGAGCAGGGCTACCGCGAGGAGTCGATAAAGCAGTTCGCCAGCGAGACCGGCGACCAGATTCAACGCTCCATCCAGTCGTCGGTCCGGGTTCCGCCCAAGCTGGAGAACACGCTGGATCGCATCGAGCGCGAGGACTTCTACGTCCGGGCCGACGTGGAGGACGGCAACGACGTGTTCGAGAAGCTGGCCAAGCGCCTCGTCTACGGCATGTTGCTGACCGCGGGCGTCTTCTCGACTGCGTTCCTCTACGCGCTGGCCGACGTGCAGTCGGCGGCAGTCGCCGGGGCCTTCTCGGTCGGCGTGGCCGCGTTGCTCTACAAGAACTTCCGGGGTCGAAAGGGCACCCGAGTCACCCCGCAGTTCACCCGCCACGAGATGCGCCAGCGTCGCGGCGGAGAGTAGCGCGACCCCGGTCGTCACGCCTTCTACATCGCCATCGTGAACGTCACGGGCAGGTCCGGCCCGAGGAGCCACACGGCCAGCCCCGCGACGAGCGAGACGAGACCGGTCGAGACCGCTATCTCCCGGCCCCACGAGGGGAGTCGCTCCATCGTGACGACGGCGGTCAGCGCGACCATCCAGAAGAAGTTCATCTCGCCGAAGAAGGGCATCAGGACGAAGAACGGGCCGAAGCAGACGAGGACGCACCGGAGGCCGTGGTCCGCGCCCTCCTCGAACGCGCGAGCGATGCCGTCGGCGTGGCGCTCGACCTCGTGACAGCACGTGCGGAGGAGCGACTGCTTGAACGGCGAGAGCTGATAGAGTCCGGTCAGGACCAACGCGCCGCCCAGCGCGAGAGTCGTGTGCGACTCGGTAAAGCCGTAGATGCCGCCCGGAAGCGCCGCGTGGAGCGCCAGCGGGACGACCGCCGAGAGCGCCCAGACGAGGAGATAACCGGTCAGAAACGAGGCCAGCGCGAGGGCGGCGTCGGCGTCCGACCCGCGGTGGGACGCGGCGTACTCCCGTGTGAACCGCGTCATCGCGGGGTACATCATCGCCCACATCATCACGCCCCACATCGAGACGTAGCCGACGACCGCGTCGAGGGTCCCGACGTGGAAGACGCCCAACTCCATCGCGCCGGGCGCGGCCATCGGCACCCCCTGTTTCATCAGCCACATCATCCCCGGCATCGGTACGTCGCCGTTGTAGAGCAGGAGCCACCACACCGCGTCGAGCGCGAGCATGGCCGCGACGACCGCCGTGGTCCGGTCGAGTGAGGCGTCGAAGACCGCGCCCGCGAAACGCTCGCGGTCGAGGAGCGAGCCGAGGTCGGGACTCATCGCGGTCTCCTCCGGGCGACCCCGGCCGAGGAGGGAGTCGGGCGGTCGTCGGTGACGGGGACCGGTCCCGCAGTCGTCGGTCGATACGCCGGGTTGCCGTGCCGACGGCGGTCGTCGGCGAGCGTGTTCGTGAGCATCGTCGTGGGTAGTCTGGCGATAGCTGTCGCTCTCGGTTCGCGCGACGGACACCGACGGTCGGTCGCGAGAGTGGCCGGACCGCCGAGGGTCGAACTCGTTCGTCCGCACGCCGAGAGTCGGTCGCTACCCACTTAATTTCGGTATTAAGGCGTAGAAAATACACAGTTCGCGGGAGAAACTGTTCGAGGTGGGAGCGTCGGACGCCGCGAGACGAGGAGCCCGTTTTAGGATAGCCAAAAACAGATTGGTGTTTTGGAAACTCTTTTTGACCAGTAGTGAGAACGGACGCACATGGCACTCGTCGAGAACCTCGTGTTGGTGTTCGTCGCGGGCCTCGTGACGGCGCTCGCCACGGGTCTCGGTGCGCTCCCGTTCTTCGTGGTGGACGACTTCAGCGACCGCTGGAACGTCGCGCTGTGGGGTCTCGCGTCGGGAATCATGGTCGCGGCGTCGCTGTTCGGCTTGGTGAACGAGGGACTGGCGTACGCGTCGGGAGGCTTTCCGACGCTGATGGTCGGCGGCCTGCTGGCTGGCGTTCTCCTCGTGGAAGTCGCCGACAGGGCGCTCGATGCCATCGACATCGGGAAGCACGCTGACGAGGAGAGCGACGGGAGCGAGACGGACGACCATCACCACGCCGACGAGGAGGTCCACGCGGACGGCGGCCACGGCCACGACGACCACGCGATGGAGGCCGAAGCCATCGCCACGGGGAACCTCAAGACGCTCGTCCTCGTCCTCGGCATCCTGACGGTCCACAGTTTCCCGGAGGGCGTCGCCATCGGCGTCTCGTTCGCCGAGTTGGGCTTCGAGGGCGGCATCCCGATTCTGGGCTTCTCGGTGCCCCTGCTGGCCGTCTTCATGACCGTCGCCATCTCCATCCACAACGTCCCGGAGGGGTTGGCCATCTCCATCCCGATGCGCGCGATGGACGTGAGCAAGTGGCGGATGGTCGGCGCGGCCGTCTTCTCCAGTCTCCCCCAACCCATCGGCGCGGTCGTCGCGTTCGTGTTCGTCCGCTGGGCGCAGGAGTTCCTGCCCTTCGGATTCGGGTTCGCCGCGGGCGCGATGATTTACTTGGTCGCCACCGAGTTCGTCCCCGAGGCGCTGGAGACCGGTGCGGACCTCCCCGGCGACGGCTACAAGGAACTGCTCGCCGGACTGGTCGCGGGAGTCGTCGCGATGGTCCCGCTGATGTACGTCTGACCGCCGCTCGTTTCTCCGCCCGCGAGTAGTTAGAAAAGCAGAAGTTCCGGTGGCGACTCCGATTCTCTCGTGGAGTTTCCCGACCCGACGCGCCGCCAGAAGGTCGCCGCCGCGCTGGTCTCCTCGGTCGCGGTCGGCGTCGAGGTGGTCCTGACGACGAGGAGTCAGACGCTCCGAAACTGCCCGCCCTCGATGGCCGAGAGCGCCCGCCGAATCACGAAGGTGCGAATCGACCACGTCCACGCCGACTGGGCCGGATGTGCGACCATCGTCCCGCTCGCGCCGACGTATCTCGGTCTGGTCGCGCTCCTCGCGCTCGCGGTCTGGGCGAAGTGGTGACGTTCCCGACCGCGGGTTTTCAGGCGTTGTACAGCGACACCCAGAGCAACGGCAAGACGGTCGCCGCCATCGCCGGGACCAGCACGACAGCGACGGCCATCGCCTCGCTTTTCGACGTGACGGGCGTGACGTAGAGGAAGGTCGGAAGCGCGACGAAGACGGCGGCGAGACCGAGCGCGGCCGCCGCTAGCTGTCGGTTCGGTTCGTCTTGGCTCGCGTCGAACGCCGGGAAGCCGAGGCGCTCGACCGCGCTGTCGGCGTCCGCGAGGGGACCGATTCGATACCGGTCGCCCTCGTCGTCGGTGAACCGGACGACGGTGGTCCCGAACAGTCTGCTCGTGATGCGGCGCGAGGCCGACGGGTCCCGAATCTCGCCGACGGGACAGGCCCACTGGGCCGCGTCGAGCCACCGGTCGTAGCAGACCAGCGTCTCTCCTCGGCGCTGGTATTCGAGGGTGCCGAACCGGACGTAGTGGGTCAGCAGGCTCACGCCCCCGAGGACGCCGACCACGACGACCAGCGGGACGACCGCCCAAACGCCGATTACGAACGCCGAGAAGGCGCACAGCAGGAGAAAGAGGAGTCCGGTGCGGTTGAGGAACGCGAGCGCGATAGGGACGAGACCTGTGAACAGCACCGCCGACGTGTCGGTCTGGACGCGCTCGTCGGGCGACTCCTCCGGCACGTCGATGGCTGGCGGCGGGTCGCCCGTCTCGGCGGCGTCGAACAGTCGTTCGAGGAGACCGAGCGGTTCCCTGTCGAGGTGGTCCACCCAGAAACCGTAGGCGTCCGCGAGGGTCTTGGCCGCGACGACGACCAGCAACAGGACGGTCCCCGCGGCGCGCGACTCGTCCAGTGCGGCGAGGAGCGGCAGGAGGAAGAAGACCAGAAGCAGTTGCCGACCGGCGGTCGCGGCGGCCGCGCGGGCGGACACGTCGGCGTACTCGCCGCGGCCGATGTACTCCCGACGGAACTCCACCGCGCGGGTCGCCACCAGTCCGACCGCGGAGAGCAGAACCGTGGCGGGAATCGCGGCCGACGCCGAGAGCAGGAAGTCCGCCGCGACGAGGACCCCGACGACGACCCAGACGAACAGGAGCGACCCGACCATCCCGAGCGCGTCCGGGATGTTTCGCGGGTAGACGGGCGGCCAGCCTTCCCGGAGCCTGACGCCACCGCGCTTGTCCCGCAGTTCCGGCAGTGGGAGATTCGCGGTGCCGAACTCCTCGGCGGGTACTCGCTCGGCGAACAGCATCTTCGCGCCCGCGAACGCCGACGTGACGACGCCCTCGACGCCGTAGAGGACCAGTAGGGCCGCGAGGTTCCACTCCCAGACCAGTACGCCGACCAGCGGGAGGAGGTTCCCGGCGACGAGTGCCGCGGCTCGGACACCGTGGCGGAGAACCGCGCTCGCTCGCTCTTTCATACTGGCGGGAGAGAGGTAGACGACTTTAGTGTAGCGGAGTAGCGGTGGAAGAAGGCCCGGTGGGTGCGAGTCGGCGAATGAGAGTCGGTGGGTGAGAGTTGGTCGATGAGAGTTGGTGGGTGAAAAATCGGTGGCGGAGGTGGCGACGGGCGGCGTCCGACTTCGAGGTCTTCCCCCTGACTTTACGCTGGTCGCCCGCGTGTCGTCGGTATGGACATCCCGCCTTTCGAACTCGAACGCTGGTTCGCCGAGTACGAACACGAGGCCGACATCATGCTCGCCGAGAGCGGCATCCGGAGCTTGGAGGCCGACCGATTCGACCTGAACCCCGGCAAACTCGACTACGTCATCCCGACCGACGGCGACCCCGAACTCCGGGCGAGCGTCGCGGACCGCTACGACCGCGAGGCCGACGAGGTGCTGTTCACCTGCGGCACGCAGGAGGCGAACCTGCTCGCGTTCCTGTCGCTCCTCGACCGAGACAGCCACGCGGTCGTCGTCACGCCGACCTATCAGGCGCTCCACGCCGTGCCCGAAGCAATCGGCGACGTGAGCAGGGTGTCGCTCGACCCGCCGAACTGGGAGTTGGACGTGGACGCGGTGGCCGACGCGATGCGGCCCGAGACCTCGGTCGTGGTCCTGAACAACCCGAACAACCCGACCGGACGCTACCACCCCGAGGAGAAGGTCCGGGCGCTCTACGACCTCGCGGCCGACAACGACGCCTACCTGCTCTGCGACGAGGTGTACCGCCTGCTGTCGTCGTCCCCCTTGCCGCCGGTGGCGAGCATGGGAGAGTACGGTATCAGTACGACCAGTCTCACCAAGGCGTACGGACTCGCTGGCCTGCGGTTCGGTTGGATTGCGGGACCGACGGAGGTCGTCGAACCGGCGTGGCAGTGGAAAGACTACACCACCATCTCGCCGTCCATCTTCGGCCAGCACCTCGCCCGGCAGGCGCTGGGGGAGCGCGAGGAGTCGATTCTGGCCGAGAACCGGGAACTCGCGGCGCACAACCACGAGCGCGTCCGGGAGTTCGTCGCCGAGTACGACTTGGCGTGGCACGACCCGGTGGGCGTCAACGGCTTCGTCTCGGTGCCCGACGAGTTCGACGGGAGCGTCGAGTTCTGCCGGACCGTGGTCGAAGCAGAGAGCGTCGTCCTCGCGCCGGGCGAGTCGTTCGGCTACGACGACTACTTCCGTATCGGGTTCGGCCTGCCGACCGACGAACTGGAAGACGGTCTCGCACGGGTCGGCGACTGCATCGAGCGCCACCGCTGAGGCGTCGAGTTCGCGCGCGGTCGGCCCGCAGTTTCGTCCCGCAGTTCCGCCGTCCGTGACCACGCTTCCCACCCTTGGAATGAGTGGTCGTACCACGACCACTGATTTCGGAGAAACGTCCGTAAAATCGGTTTTAAAATTTCTAGAGCGTTCTGAGCTATCTATAAAACGTCGAGAGCGTCACGTAAAACCGGAGAAAAGCTCCGGGACGGGGGTAAAAGACGCAAATTTCCGCTAACGCTCGCCCCTTTATATGGGGTTGGGGGTGCAAGCAGGAGATAGGTGACCACCCCAATGTCGAACGCTCCCTCCACTATCGACAGCCCGCTCACGGACGACCTGTCCGACAACCGATTCGCGGACGCCCTCGAACTCGGCCAGTCGGCCCTCGACGTGCTGGCCACGCCCTTCCAGTTCGTCGGGTTCTGGTCGGCGGTCGTGTTGCCGCTGTTCTACGTCCCCGTGATGGCTGGCTGGCTCGGGGGCCGGATTCCCGGTTTCGAGCGCGTGTCGCTGGTCGTCCTGCTGGCGGTCCACGCCGTCGCGCTCGTCGCGGGTCACGGCCACCGGGCCGACTGACGCCCGCGCGAACGAGTCACCTCCCGCCTCCGGTCCCTCGCCGTGTCCTCCGCTCGGCGGCCCCCGTTCGCCCGTCCGGCGCTCCGCGTTCGCCCGTCCGGCGCTCACCCTCCCTCGCGCCTTCGGCCCTCCCTCACGCTCGCTCTCTAATTTCGTTGGTCCTCCGCTTTCGTCGGCTCTCACCTGTCGCGCTCGGTCGGTCGGGCCACTGGCGGACTCCTCGGTCGCTCTTTTCGTCCGGTCGCTCTCGTCGTTCGGTCGCCGCGGCGAGAGCTGTCGGCCGTCCGAACCGACTGCCCGGTCGAAATGACGGGAAGCCGGGGAAAACGCATTCCAAACTGTTTATACCGTCGCATCTGCTATCCGGCCATATGGCAAAAGAGCAGAAGGAAGTGCGGGACCTGCAGGAAGGCAACTACGTGATGATCGAGGACGCGGCGTGCGAAATCAACTCCTACAGCACGGCCAAGCCGGGCAAGCACGGCAGTGCGAAAGCCCGCATCGAGGCCGAGGGCGTCTTCGACGGCAAGAAGCGTAGTCTCTCCCAGCCCGTCGACGCCAAGATTTGGGTCCCCATCATCAACCGGAAACAGGGGCAGGTCGTCTCCGTCGAGAGCGCCGACGTGGCGCAGGTCATGGACCTCGAAACCTACGAGACCATCACCATCGCGACCCCCGGTGACGTTTCGCTGTCCCCCGACGACGAGATCGAGTACCTCGAAATGGAAGAGCAGCGCAAGATTCTCGAATAGATGTTTCCCGGCGCGTCCGCCGACCGCGAGGAGGCCGCCTACGTGGTCGTCGGCGCGCCACTCGACGTGTCCACGACGTTCCAACCCGGTGCCCGGTTCGGCCCGGAGCGCATCCGGCGGTTCGCCCGGACCTACGACGACTACGACGCGCGCACCGACCAGCACTTCTCGGACCTCGCGGTCCACGACCACGGCGACGTGCGGGCGTGGGACGACGCCGCGGAGTATCTCGACTATCTGGAGGGCGTCGCCACCGACGCGGTGTGGGACGACGCCGTGCCACTGCTCCTCGGCGGCGAACACACCGTCACGGTCGCGGGCGTCCGCGCGGCCGACCCCGACATCTTCGTCTGTCTCGACGCGCACCTCGACTTGCGCGAGGAGTACGACGGCAACGAGTTGAGCCACGCGACCGTGACCCGCCACGCCCTCGACGTGGCCGACGAGGCGATACTCCTCGGCGCGCGAACCGGGAGCGAGGACGAGTGGAATCGCGCCAGCGAGTCGGACATGACGGTCGTACCCCCCGAGGAGGTCGCCGACTGGTCGCCCGACTTCGACGCGGAAACTGACATCTACCTCAGCGTGGACATCGACGGCGCGGACCCCGGATTCGCGCCCGGCACGGGCACGATGGAGCCGTTCGGGATGACGCCCCGCGAGATGCGCGACGTGGTGCGCGAGGTGGCCGCCACGGGCGCTGTCGCCGGATTCGACGTGGTGGAGGTCAACGACCGCGACGACGGACAGGCCGCCGCGCTCGGTGGGAAACTGCTCCGCGAGTTCGTCTTCGCGGACGCCGACGCGAACGCGACGGATCCGGTGTAGAGCAATATTTTCCGTTCTTTAGGAATTTTGTAGGTTTCTTAGGATGCTCCGCACCGATTCGACCGGCGCGGTGCGGTCGCAGTGCGGGAGACTCCTTCGAGTCGGCAGTAGCTACCTTCGTCTCGACTTTCACCGCCGTTTCTCGGCACTGAACGTTCACCGCGGGGAAACAGGAGCAACGCGGAACTTCCACGGCGGTTCGGTCGGCCAACATCCACTTCGGAGACCCATCTCGACACGACCCATCGAGAGCAGGGATACAGATACAAGCATCTCCCGAACACAACTCGAAAACAGTATGAACCTCTCCGAAATCGTCGCCCGATACGACGAGGAGCTACGCACGAGCGACTACGCCGACGTGGACGCGAGTGCCAACGGCTTGCAGGTCGGCCCCGACGACCGCGAGGTCGAGACCGTCGCGTTCGCGGTGGACGCCGCCGAGCAGACCATCGAGGCCGCGGCCGACCGGGGTGCCGACCTGCTGGTGACCCACCACGGCCTCTCGTGGGGCGGCATCGAGCGCGTGACCGGCCGCCAGCACGACCGCATCGCGCCGCTAATCGAGAACGACGTGGCGCTGTACGTCTCCCACCTCCCGCTCGACGGCCATCAGGAGCTGGGCAACGCCGCCGGAATCGCGGACCTCCTCGGTCTCGAATCGCGCGAACCGTTCGGCGAGTTGGGGCCGGAACACGTCGGCCAGCGCGGTATCGCCCCCGACCCCATCCCGACCGACCGCCTGCGCGAGACGCTGGAATCGGAACTCGACCACTTCGGACAGGGCGTGCGCGTCCTCGACTTCGGGCCGGAAGAAATCGAGGAGGTCGCCGTCCTGACCGGGAGCGGCGTCGATTGGCTGGACGAGGCGGTCGAATCGGGCGTGGACGCCCTGATTACCGGCGAAGGCAAGCAGAAGGCCTACCACGAGGCGCGGGAGGCGGGGATTACCGTCCTCCTCGGGGGCCACTACGCCACCGAGACGTTCGGCGTCCGGTCGCTCCGGTCGCTCGCCGACGACTGGGGTCTCGAAACGACGTACATCGACGCGCCGACCGGACTGTAGCCGACGGGGAGGAGACGACGCATGCCCGAACTCCGCGACACCTACCACGCCGCGCTCCAACACGGCCACGCGACTCCCGACGACGAGGACCTCGTGGTCGGCGTCGTGCGCCGCCCCTCGTACGGCATCGAGACCCACCTCGACCGCAACGACCCGCGACTCGCGCCGCCCGACGACCTCCTGAGCGAGTTCAAGACCCTCGCCGACGAGCGCGACGACCTGACCCACGACGAGGTGTGGGACCGCGTGGACTTCGGCGCGCGCTACCGCGACCACCTTCGAACGAGCGCGGCGCGGGCCGCGATGGACGACCTCCTCGACGCGCTCGACTCGCGGAACGTGTGGCTGGTCTGCTACGAGAACACCGACGACAAGCGGTGTCACCGGACGATTCTTCGGGACGTACTCCGCGAGCGACGCGACCGGTAGCGCCGCTCAGTACTCCTCCTCGACGCGAATCTCGTAGTGTCGCGCCCGGTCGTCCCACCGCGAGAGGACCTCGCGGGCGATGTCGGGGACGTGGGCCTGCTCGTAGTCCTCGCCAGCGAAATCGGCCACCGCGTCCAGCGAGTCGAACCGCATCGCGGTGACGAACTCGACTTCCGCCTCGTCGCCGCTCGCGTCGTCCGGGGCTTCTGCGCCGCTCTCGCGCCGGAGGAGGCGGAACCCGCGATACCCGTCGTCGGTCTCGTCGGCGAAGCCCGGAACGATTTCCTCGCGCAGGCGTCGCTCGTACTCGTCGGCCTCCTCGGGCGTCGTCCACCCGCGCCAGCGTCGTTCTATCACGGCCGGGGATTCGCCGCGGAGGGAGTTAATCCCCGCGTCCGGGGTCGCCGCCCGGCCGAGGAGTTCGACCACACGCATTTGTCCGCTCGCGTTCCAAACCCCACATGGAGACTCAGAACTTCCTGTTCTGCTCGCTGGACGAACCGCTCGCCGGGGACCTCGCGTGGCAGATTCGCCGGGAAGGCCACGACGTGCGTTACTACGTCGAGTCCGAGTCGGAGGCCGAAGTCGCCGACGGCTTCGTGCCCAAGACCGACGACTGGCGGGCCGAAATCGAGTGGGCCGACGTAATCGTCTTCGACGACATCTGGGTGGACGGCGAGTTGGGGACCGGCGAACTCGCCGAGGAGTTACGCGAACGGGGGAAGGCCGTCGTCGGCGGTACTCCGGCGACCGACCGCCTCGAATCCGACCGGGGGTACGCGATGGAGGTGCTGGCCGACCACGGCGTCGAGACCCTGCCCCACCGCGAGTTCACCGACTTCGGGGAGGCTATCGCGTACGTCGAGGACAACCCCGCGCCCTACGTCGTCAAGCCCCTCGGCGAGGTCCAGAACGTCAAGCGCCTGCTGTACGTCGGCCGCGAGCGCGACGGCGGCGACGTAATCGACGTTCTGCGCGCCTACGAGAAGTCGTGGGGCCACCGGATGAAGGGGTTCCAGCTTCAGCGCCGCGTCGAGGGCGTCGAGGTCGCGGTCTGCGGGTTCTTCGACGGCGACTCGTTCGTGGAGCCGATAAACATCAACTTCGAACACAAGAAGCTCTTTCCGGGCAACATCGGTCCCTCGACCGGCGAGATGGGCACCTCGATGTTCTGGTGTCAGCGCAACCGACTGTTCGAGACCACCCTCGGGAAGCTAGCGGGATGGCTCGCGGACGAGGGGTACGTCGGGTCCATCGACGTGAACTGCATCGTGGACGAGGACGGCGTCTACCCGCTGGAGTTCACTCCTCGGTTCGGTTACCCCACCATCGCCCTACAGGAGGAGGGCATGGAGTCGCCGACCGGCGAGTTCTTCGTGGGTCTCGCCCGCGGCGAGGACCCCGACCTCTCGGTCCACCGGGGGTATCAGGTCGCGGTCCGGGTCTGCGTGCCGCCGTTCCCCTTCGACGACGAGACGACGTTCGACGAGAACTCGCGGAACGCCGCCGTCGTCTTCGAGGACCCCGAGCGGACCGCGGGCGTCCACATCGAGGACACCAAGAACGTGGACGGGCAGTGGCGCGTCGCGGGCTCCTCGGGCGTCGTCCTCGTCGTCACCGGCAAGGGCGAGACGATGCGCGACGCACAGCGGCAGGCGTACGACCGCATCGGTAACGTCGTGATTCCGAACATGTACTACCGAGACGACATCGGCGATCGGTGGGTCGAGTCCGACGGCGACCGGTTGCAGGCGTGGGGCTACCTCGGCGGCGCGTAGCCGCGACGCGACCGGCCGCCGACACACCACTTTCGGAACGTATCCGGCGACGCCGAAAAGACTCAAGGGCGAAAGTGCTGTCTCTGGCGGCGATGGTCGAGCCGAACTCCGAGGAGTCGATTTCCCGACGCAACGTCTTGAAACGGACCGCTGGCGCGCTCGCAGTCGGCGGTGGCGGACTCGCGGCGAGCGAATCCGCTCTCGCGCGCCGAGATTCGGGACGGTTCGCGGGCGTCACCTGCGGGACCGGCCACTCGGAGGGAACCACCTTCACGGTCGAGTCGCGGTGCGAGGGCGAGGACTGCGACGTAATTCGGTTGAACGGACTCGCCCCGGCCTGCGTCGGGGAGCGCGAGGAGGTGTACGCCGACCTCCCCGGCACCGAGCCGACCGTCTGGATGAACGTCCGGGCCGGGGAGGTTCCGCCCCGGACCTACCGCGTGGTCGAGACCGAGCGGTGCGAACCGGGCGCTGGCGAGTGTTCGGACGAGGACCTCTATCGGCTCGCGTTCAGACCGACGGACGAGAAGTAGGGACGAGGGACGAACGGGGAGCGGCGACCCCAAAAACCGTCAGCGGCCGAATCGCTCGCCGAGGCGACCGACCGTGTGTAGCGTGACGGCGACTGCGTACGCGACGCCCTCGAACGCGACTTCGAGGGTCACTCCGGCGACGGCCGCGACGAGAGCGACGAGTCCGACGAGACCCAGAAACACCGCGACGCCGGTGAGACCGAGGAGTTGGACGAGACCGACGAACAGTAGCGCGAGCAGGGCGAGGATGCCGAGGGCGACGAGTATCGTCACCTGTTTCGCCGGGGTGCCGTCAGTTACCATGCGAAACGTTAGCTCTCGATACGGGAATCGTTGACGGGTGAATTCGGTGCCGACGTTCTCTGAAATAGATAATACTAAAACCCCCCGGTTCAACTTGAATTACGTGTCCGCCGGGTTTCAACAACCCTCGACGGTTGCCGGAGCAACGGTCACGCGACGGTTCTCGGCGGAGACGGGCCGCGGCCAACCGGCCCCGACAGCCGACCCGCCGGGTACGGCTAATTGAACCGCCGCTGGCGTCCGACCCGCGCCACGCGGGCCCCCGCGGTAGTTGGCACTACAGTTTTCAGACGAAACACGACTGATAGATACGAATCCCCCGATTATCATCCGTGATACGACCACCTACGCTTATTTTTCTCGAATACTTATCCGTTTTCGAGAAAAACCAAAATGGGACAACGAACGCCATTTCTGGAGCGGATACGACGCAGCTACGGGCTGAAACTCGCTATCGCGCTGGTGTCCGTCGTCGCGATAACGGTAGCGGTCGGGGCCTTGGTGCAGGCCCAGACCGCCGAGCAGGTGCAGAAAGACGCCCAAGACGAGCTAGAAACGCTGTCGAACTCGCGGGCAGAGAGCTTGGACGCGTGGCTCTCCGGCGTGAAGACCCAGACGCAGTTGACCGCCGAACATCCCGTCTTCGAGAGCGGTGACCGCGACCGCATCCGCGACCACCTGACGGGGATGGTTGCCGACGGGAACGTCCCGGACGGCGTCGTCGCGGTTCACTACTACGACGCTGGCGAGGAGACCATCGTGACCAGTTCGAGCGAGAAGATGGTCGGCGTCAGTCCGGCCGAACAGGGCGCACCGTTCGCGACAGACCCGCCGAACTTCGACGGGAAGGACGTTCACGTCTCGGAGCCGTTCACCGTCCCCGTCGTGGACTTCCCGGTCGTGGCGGTCGTCGCGCCGGTTGCCGACGCGCCCGACAAGCGCGTCATCTACATGGTCAACATCGAGGAGCACACGCGCTCGCTGACCGGGGGCGTCGAAGGCGGCTACACGGTCGTCCTGAACTCGTCGGGGAACTATCTCGCGCATCCGAACGCGAGCAAACTCCTGACGACCCACCACGGCGGCGCGGACAGTGCCGCGGTCGAGAACGGACTCGCCGGAGAGTCAGGCTTCATGCAGATGGACGGCGGAACGCTGATGGCCTACGCGCCGATGCAATCGACCGACTGGGTAGTCGTGGTCCACGCGCCCGCCAGCGAGGCCTACGCGCTGAGCGACGCCGTGACATCGAACATCCTCGGACTCATCCTCGTGGCGGTCGTGAGCCTCGCGCTCGTCGGCGTGACCGTCGGGTCGAACACCGTCGTCTCGCTCCGGCAACTCTCCCGGAAGGCCGACGCGATGGCTGGCGGTGACCTCCAAGTGGACTTGGAGACCAACCGCCGCGACGAGTTCGGGACGCTCCACGACTCGTTCGCCCGGATGCGCGACTCCCTGCGCGAGCAGATACGTGAAGCGGAGACCGCGCGCGACGAGGCCGAGGAGGCCCGCGAGAGCGCGGAAGACGCCCGCGAGAGCGCGGAGGCCGCCCGGCGCGAGGCCGAGAGTCGCCGCGAGGAGGCCGAAGCCCTCTCGTCGCACCTCGAATCGAAGGCGAGCCACTACGAGGAGGTGATGAACGGGGCCGCCGAGGGTGACCTCTCGGTCCGCGTCGAGACCGAGAGTCGGAGCGAGGCGATGGTCGCCATCGGCGAGTCGCTCAACGACATGCTGGACGACATCGAGCGCACGGTGGCGAACGTCAAGCGGTTCGCCTCCCACGTCTCGAACGCGGTCGTGGACGTAGAGGAGAGCGCCCAACAGGTGATGACGACCGGCGAGGAGGTCAGCGACTCGGTGACCGAAATCTCGCAGGGCGCGGCCCGCCAGACCGACCAACTCGGCGAGGTCGCCAGCGAGATGAACACCCTCTCGGCCAGCGCCCAGCAGGTCGCCGCGACCGTGGACGACGTGGCCGCGACCTCCCAGCAGGCCGCGGCCGCGGGCGAACTCGGCAAGGAAGCCGCCGAGGAGGCCCTCGCGGAGATGGACGCGGTCGAGGCCCAGACCGAGCAGACCGCCGCCGAAATCGAGGAACTCGACGCCGAGATGGAGGCCATCGGCGACGTGGTGGAGGTCATCACCGAAATCGCCGAGCAGACCAACATGCTCGCGCTGAACGCCTCCATCGAGGCCGCCCGGACCGACGCGGAGGGCGACGGCTTCGCGGTCGTCGCCGACGAGGTGAAGAACCTCGCGGAGGAGACCAAAGAATCGGCGGCCGAAATCGAGGGCCGCATCGAGCGGGTCCAAGAGAAGACCGCCCAGTCGGTCGAGGGCATGACCGAGACCAGCGAGCGCATCAGTACCGGCGTCGAGACCGTCGAGGGAGCCATCGACGCGCTCGAAGAGATCGCCGAGTACGTCGAGGAGACCGACGCGCGGATTCAGGAGATTCAGGCCGCGACCGACGACCAAGCCCAGTCCTCGTCGGCGGTCGTCCAGATGGTGGACGACGTGGCCTCCATCAGCGAGGAGACCACGAGTCAGGCCGAGTCCGTCTCCGAAGCAGCCGAGGCCCAGACCGAGACGCTGGCCGACGTTCGGGACGACGCCGACGACCTCGCGGAGCGCGCGAGCGAACTCGCCGAACTGCTCGACGACTTCCGGGTGACGCGCGGGGCCGGGCCGCTGGACGACACCGAGTTCCGGAGCGCGGAGGTGAGCGACTGATGGACCTCACCGTCGCGTGGTTCTGGCTCGGCGCTCTCGGCATGACGGTCGGGACGGTCTACCCGCTGTGGCGGTTCGCCACCGACCGCAAGTACGCGACCTACTACGCGGTGCTGGCGGGCGTGACCGGGTTCGCCGCGGCGGCGTACCTCGCGATGGCGTTGGGCGTCGGGAAGGTCGCTGTCGGCGACGCCTCCCTGTTCCTGCCCCGGTATCTCGACTGGCTGGTGACGACGCCCCTGCTGGTGCTGTACCTCGGGATGCTCTGTCGCCCCGACAAGCGGACCTACGCCGCGCTGGTCGGCGTGGACGTGCTGGTCATCGGGTCGGGCGTGGCCGCGGGCCTGCTGTCGGAGCCGTACAGCTACGGCGCGTACCTGCTGGGCTGTGTCGCCTACGTCGGCCTCCTGTACCTGCTCGTGAGCGTCCTCCCCCGGCAGGCGACCCTCCACGGCGACCGCGTGACCGCGGTGTTCACGAAGCTCCGGAATCTCACGGTGGTCCTCTGGACCATCTACCCGGTGGTCTGGCTCCTCGGCCCGCTCGGCGTCGGCCTGCTACAGGTCGGGACCGAGGTGATGGTCGTGACCTACCTCGACCTCATCAGTAAGGTCGGGTTCGTGTTCATGGCCGTCAACGGGGCCGACGCGCTCGACCAACTCCGGACCGAGGAGGCGCTGACCGACCCCGCGGACGCCGGTGACGGACCCGCGACCGCGGCGGACTGAGGATGCGGTGACGACGGCCAACTGACGAGCGCCCGACTGCGGCGAACCGACCACAACTCGTTTTTCGCTCGCCGTCGTCTTCCCCGCGGATGGGGGAGACCGACGCCGCAGTCCGAGAGAGCGACGAGCGCGACCACGAACACGAGCATCGGAGCCGCTGGCCCATCGTCGCGGCCGGGGGCGCGGCGGTCCTCTACGTCGGGGCCGCGCTCGCGCTCGCCGGAAGCCGGGCCGACATCTTCCCGGAGTCGGTCGGGGTCGGCATCGCCGTCGTCGGGTTCGCCGTCCTCACCGGCGGACTGGTCGGGTGGCTCCGCGAGGCGTTCCTCAGCGACTACTGGGCGAGTGCCGCGAGCGAGCGCAAGCGCCGGGCCTACCGCGCGACGATGGCCGTCTTCCTCGTGACCGACGTGGCGACGTTCGGCGCGGGGTTCGCCTACTACTTTTGGGTCCGGGTCGGAACGTGGCCGCCGGGCGAACTGCCGGAACTCCTCGGGTCGCTCGTGTTGGTCAACACCGGCCTACTGGTCCTGTCGAGTTTCACGCTCCACTTCGCGCACACGGCGCTCCACGACGGGAACAGACGCCGGTTCCTCGCGCTGTTGGGCGTGACGTTCGCACTCGGGGCCGCGTTCCTCGGCGGACAGGTTCTCGAATACGAGGTGTTCGTCGTCGAGGAGGGCTTCACCCTGACCAGCGGCGTGTTCGCCTCGGCGTTCTTCGGGTTGACGGGTCTCCACGGTCTCCACGTCACGCTCGGCGTGGTTCTGATCGGGATTCTCCTCTGGCGCGCGCTCCGTGGCCAGTACGACGCCGAGCGCGACACCTCGGTCTCGACGGTCTCGCTGTACTGGCACTTCGTGGACGCGGTGTGGCTGTTCTTGGTCGCGGTGCTGTACGTCGGTGCGGAGGTCTCGCTCTGAGTTGCCGGTCGAAGGAACGAGGAGCCGACGAGTCGCTCGGTCTACTGGCCGAACGCCCGGTCTACCGGCCGAATGTCCGGCCTACCGGCCGAACCGCCCGGCGTCGCCGCGTTCGAGGAGTCGCCGGTACGCGGGCGGCGTGAGGACGCCCCCGATTCCGAGCAGGATGGCGACCAGTCCGAGCGGCAGGACGAGCGGGTCCACGCCGAGACACTCGACCGACGAGACGACGGTGACGTAGTAGGTCGTCCCGTCGAGGCTGACGAGCGCGCCGCGTTCGAAGGCCTCGCGGTTGGCGAGTGCCCCGCGCACGTCCGCCTGTCCGCCCGGTTCCGCGAGCGCGCGCTCGACGGCGCTCCGCTCGGCGGGCGAGAGGTCCTGCGCGTCGAGTCTGGCCAGCACCGGACTCGTCGCACCCGGCCCGGAGCCCGCGCCCGTCGCGGCGGGCGGTTCGGAGACCCCGATGGTCGGGTTGCCGCAGAGGCCGAACTCTGCTTGGACGACGGCGTACCCGCCGAGGACGCTCCCCGCGATGCCGACCGAGACCAGTAGCGCGCCGACGAGGGGCGCGCCGTAGGTCAGCAGGGCACCCCGCGCGGTCCGGTCGGTCCGGGGCGGGCCGGGCGTCTCGCTCACGGCGACTCACCTCTCCGGTCGCGGTCACTCACGGCGACCAACCTCCCGAGTCGCGGGTCCCGCTCATCGCTCGACACCCCGGAGCGACACCGCCTGAATCGTCGCGGCCAGCCCGAACCCGTAGAGCCAGTGGGCGACGAGCGTGAACACGACGTAGCCGACCAGCGCGAGGCCCGACTGGCCCGAGTAGAACGCGACGAGGAACCCGGCCGAGACGATGGTCGCGTACGAGAGTCCGCGGACGACGAGGACTCGCCCCGGCAGGTACGACGCCAAGGCGACGAACAACAGCGCCCACGTCGTCATCCCGCCCGCCAGAAACAGGCCGTACCCCAACGCGATGCTCCGGGGCAACCCGACCAGTTCCGAGAGGTCGGCGAACGCCGCGAGGTCGAAGACGCCGATGATGGTCGCGGGGAAGAGGACCCCCGACAGCAGGAGCGTGCCGACTAGTCCGCCGAGCGCCGCGACCGCGGCGTTGTCCCGAACCGCGCCCGTAACCGAGGTGATGTCGGTCAGCACCTGCGGGGTCCCCTCGCCCGGTTCGGTCGCCGCGGCCGAGCGGGTCTCCTCGGGTTCGGTCGGTTCGATGGCGTACTTCCGTTCGAGTTGCTCCTCGAACCACTGCCACTCGCGGGTGAACTGCTCGGTTTCCTTCAGATTCCACACGTCCGCCGAGCGCACCGGCTGGCCGTTCCACGCCGACCAGACCATGTTGTAGAGCCACAGCAGGACGCTGATACCGATGAGGAACGCGCCGATAGTGGCGACCTGCTGGACCGGTGCGAACATCTCGGGGTAGACCGCGTGTCTGCGCGGCAGTTCCATGAACCCCAACACGATGAGCGACCCGAACGTGACGACCGCGCCGAACACCAGCAGGACCGATTGGAACAGCGCGAGTTCCCGGTCGTAGAGCCGTCCGGTGACGATGGGGTACCAGTAGTAGCTCGCGGCGAACATCATCAGCGGGATGATGCCCATCAGAATCATGTGGAAGTGGCCGACGACGTAGTAGGTCCCGTGGTAGAGCAGGTCCACCGGAATGGCCGCCAGAAAGACGCCCGTGACCCCGCCGACGACGAACATCCCGATGGAACTGACACAGAGGACCATCGGCGCGGTGAGCCGGACCGTCCCGTCCCAGATAGTCGTCAGCCAGTTGAACACCTTGATGGCGGAGGGTACCGCGATGGCGATGGAGACGAACATGAAACTCGCCCGGACGCGCGGGTCGATTCCGGTGGCGAACATGTGGTGTGCCCACACGCCGAATGAGAGGACCCCGATGGCCAGCGTCGAGTAGACGATGTACTTGAACCCGAAGAGGGCGCGCCGGGAGAACTTCGGGAGGATGAAGCTCATCAGCCCCGTCGCTGGCAGGAAGATGATGTAGACCTCGGGGTGGCCGAAGTACCAGAAGAGGTGTTGCCACAGCAGCGGACCGCCGCCGTCCACGGTGAAGAACGTCGTCCCAAAGTTCCGGTCGAGGAGCAACATCACGAGCGCGCTCCCGAGCAAGGGGAACGCAAAGATGACGATGCCGCTCGTCGTGAGCATCGTCCACGAGAAGATGTCGAGGGTCTCCCACTCCACCGAGGAGCCGCGTTCGTAGACGATGGTCACGACGAAGTTGATAGCGCCCAAGACCGTGCCGATGCCGCTGAGGTGGAGTCCCAGCAGGAGCAAATCGACCTGCGGGTTCTCAACCGTAATCGACAGCGGCGTGTACATCGTCCACCCGACGCCGGGTGCTTCGATGGTCTGGAAGAACCGAACCACCTCCGCGAGCGCGTCGGGCGCGAGGAGTCCGAGGAACTGCCCCGACACCTGCGAGAGGAGTCCGGCCCGAGCGAGCAGGAGCGCGGGCGGGAGCAACCAGAAGCCGATGGCGTTGACCCGCGGGAAGGCCATGTCCTCGGCGTCCACCAGCAGCGGGAGGAAGTAGTTCCCGATGCCGAAGAAGACGGGCGTCACGAAGAAAAACAGCATCGTCAGCCCGTGGGTCGTAAAGAGCGCGTTGTAGGTGCTTTCCGACCAGATGTCGGCGGCGGGCGTCAGCAGTTCGGTCCGCATCATCATCCCGTCGATGCCGCCCCACACCGCCGCGAACGTGCCGAACGCGATGTAGAGCAGGCCCACGTCGCGGTGGTTCGTCGTCGTCGTCCACCGGACGATGCCAGCGGTCAGCGCCTCCCTGTCGAACCATCCTTCGCGGCCGGGATACTCCCCGCCGTCGGCGCGCGCCCGTCTCCTCGCCCGGCGAGCGAGCGCGCCGACGCCGAACACGACCAGACAGAGCGCCGTGAACTCGACTGTCGGGCCGTTCATCGTCTCCCCGTCGCTATCGGTGTCCCCGTTCGTCCCCCACGCACGAATGCAGGGGTCGGCGCGAATCGGGATAAAACTACAGGGCCGGACCGACCCCGACCCTCCCGCGGACCACGGGTCGGCAGTGTTACGGGTCGGCGGTATCACGAGCGGGCCGTATCGCGAATCGGGGCCACGGGCGGCACTTACTTCACGGCGTCCGTTGTCGGGGGAGTGCATGGGGACTCGACGGGGGGACACGCAGTGAGTCGAGAGAGCGGAGCGCGCGCGACTCGACCGAGCGGACGCGCCGTGATACGATGGAGCGTACTCGCCGCCGGGGCACTCGTCGCGCTCGGAGTCGCCACCGTCTCACCGGTCGCCGCACAGTCGGTCAACCGGAACCTCATCGACCAGTTGAACTTACAGCTCATCTACGTCGCCCTCCCGCTCACGCTGTTCGTGGAGGTCATCCTCGTCTACGCCGTGATTCGGTTCCGGAACAACGACGACCCCGAGCCGACCGCCGAGAACCCGACGCTGGAAGTCACGTGGACCGTGGCCACCGCCATCGTCCTCGTGTTCGTCGGCTGGTCGGCGTACAACGTGCTGGCCAGTCCGTACATCTCGCCGACGCCCGAAGTGGAGGCCGCGCCGCCGGACGTGGAACCGGACGCCGAAATCGACGTGCTGGCTTACCAGTGGGGCTGGCAGTTCGACTACGCGGCGGCGAACGTGACGACCCAGAACCTGCTGGTCCTGCCCCGCGACGAGGACGCCCGCTTGCGCCTCAGGTCCGACGAAGTGCTTCACTCGCTGTACGTCCCGGAACTCGGACTCAAGCAGGACGTGTTTCCGGGGCAAAACACGACGATTCTGACCCGCGCGCTGGAGAACGGTCGGTATCGGGGCTACTGCACCGAGTTCTGCGGCGACGGCCACGCCCGGATGCGCGCGCAGGTGTACGTCGTGGACCCGGAGACCTACCGCCAGTGGCTCGCGGCCCACGAGGACGAACGGCTCGTGACCGCGCCGCCGAACGCGAGCGTCGGGAACGCGACCGGCGCGGCGAACGCGACCGCGGCGACGAGTCGGTTCTCCTCGCCAGCGTGAACGCGACGACGGGGTGTCCGGCGCGCAAACCAAGAGATTCAACCCACTCCGCGAGGAGGCCCACGTATGAGCGACGACTCTCACGACGACCACGACGGCGACGACCACGGCCACCACGACCCCGACCGCGAGGAGTTCCACCACGACCCCATCGGCCACGCCGAGGTCCGGGCGGGGATGACCGTCGGCGAGTTGGCCGACTCGTACGGCGACGCGGGCATCGGCGCGGCCGACCTCCACGAGGCGGTGGACATCTACGCCGAGATGCTGGACGACGACGTGACCAACTTCTTCGGGTTGGCTGGCGCGATGGTCCCGACCGGGATGCGGAAAATCGTCGCCGAGTTGATTCGGGACGGCCACATCGACGCGCTGGTGACGACCGGCGCGAACCTGACCCACGACGCCATCGAGGCCATCGGCGGGAAGCACCACCACGGCACCGAGGACCCCGGCGAGGACCGGACGCTCCGGGACCACGACGAGCAGTTGCGCGACGAGGAGGTGGACCGAATCTACAACGTCTACCTGCCGCAGGAACACTTCGCGCTGTTCGAGAGCCACCTGCGCTCGGAGGTCTTCCCGCAGGTCGAGGGCGACGGAGCGGCCGACGACGGCGTGGTCAGCATCCAAGAGTTGACCGCGGCGCTCGGGAAGGCAAACAGCGAGGTCAACGACCGCGAGGCGGTCTCGGAGGGCGCGGGCATCGCGGCCGCCGCCTACGAGAACGACGTGCCCATCTACTGTCCGGCGATTCAGGACTCCGTGCTGGGCCTGCAAGCGTGGATGTACTCCCAGACCGCCGACTTCACGCTCGACGCGCTGGCGGACATGACGACCATCACCGACCAAGCGTTCGACGCCGACAAGGCGGGCGCGATGGTCGTCGGCGGCGGGGTGCCGAAGAACTACGTCCTCCAGACGATGCTGGTCTCGCCGGAGGCGTACGACTACGCGGTCCAACTGACGATGGACCCGCCACAGACCGGCGGCCTCTCGGGCGCGACGCTGGACGAGGCCCGGTCGTGGGGGAAGTTGGAGAAGGCCGCGCGCAACGCCTCGGTCTACGCCGACGCGACCATCACGCTCCCGCTGGTCGTCGCCGCGGCCCGCGAGCGAATCGAGGAGTAGTCACCGCGCTTCCGGTTTCCGGGCGCTCGGCGACGCAACCGCCAGCAGACGCTCGGTGACACGAACAGCAGTTTGGGTGGACTGAAAGGGGCCGCCCGCTCGCGGGTCGGAGACCCGTGGTCGTCTCCGCGACCGCTATCGGCAAGGGAACGCGAGCGGAGCGAACGTGACCGCCGACGATATGTCGCGGAGCGACCGCGAGCGGGCGGGGGCTTTCTACGACTTTACTGCGTTATTCCCGACTCTCGCTCTCGCATTGATTCAGGTAACCGGGACGAAATAGACCGCAAGAATGCTCTAAATCACGTCGTCGGGGTCGTGCAGGTCGGCCATCCGCGCGGCCTCGGCGGCGTACTGCTCGCGGTCGTCGGGGTCGTCCACGGTGCCGAGGTTGTCCGCGGGCACGGAGAGCGCCGCCGTGGTGTCGCGCTCGTCGGTGAAACTGGTCAGCGCGCGCTCCTTCCGGAAGTACCGGTCGCCATCGGGCGTCGCGTACACCAAGATGACGAGATTCTGTTCGTCGTCGGAGTAGGTGCGCTCTACGAGCCAGACGCGGGTCTCCTCGGCGCTCTCGCGGTCTGTGTCGGTATCTGTCGCCATGACAGGGACTACGGTAGACGCGGGGTTAGGCGTTGTGTGGAAACACCGACTGGGCACGCGCTTGAACTGCGGAAATCTTCACGTTCGTCTGGGGCGTGTCGGGAGACAGAGCATGTCCGAGGAGACCGGTGCGACGACCGGCGAAGTGAAGACCGAGGCCGAAGTCGAGACCGAGCCCGGAGACACGATGTGGGAGCGCGGACGGGTGAACGAGGCGAAGCTCTGGCTCCTCATCGAGGCCAATCGGGGCGTCGTGACCGTGGTGGGACTCGTCGGGCTGTTCGGCGGGTTGCTGGCGCTCTCGACGTTCGGGCCGAGTAGCGTCGAGAAGTTGCTCGGGTCCGACGAACTCTCGACGCTGTTCGCGTCCATCGTGGGGGCAATCATCACGAGCGTCACGCTCATCCTCACCATCACCCAACTGGTCATCTCCCAAGAGGTCGGGTCGCTGGGCGACCAGAGCGAGCGCCTGCACGAGCAAAAGGAGTTCCGCGAGCGGGTCGAGGAGACCGCCGACCTCGACGTGAGTCCGACCGAACCGGCGACGTTCTTCCGGGCGCTCCTGCGAGCGACCGAGCAGGAAGCGCGGGTACTCCGCGAGGAGGTCGCCCGCCGGGAAGCGGAGGCGGACGAGCCAGCGAACCGCGGGGACGGGTCCGGCGAGGGGGTGGCCGCCGCATCCGCGGCGGCGGACGGCGCGTCGGTGGCCGACGACCCGTCAGGAGCCGACGACTCCTCGGTAACCGACGACTCCTCGGTAGCCGACGACCTCCGGCCGCTGGCGGCGTTCGCCGACAGCATCGCCGAGGAGTGCCGACTCGTCGAAGAAGACCTCAAGGACGAGGAGTTCGGCACCTTCACCGTCGTCACCGCGGTTCTGAACTTCAACTACTCGCGGAAGATAAACGACGCCAGACGCCTGCGTCGGGAGTACGGCGACCGACTCTCGGAGTCGGGCGAGGCGGCGCTCTCGGACCTGATGGACCTGTTGGAACTGTTCGGCCCGACGCGGGGGTTCTTCAAGTCGCTGTACTTCCAGTGGGAACTCATCAACGTCTCGCGGGGGATGGTGTACGCCGCGCTCCCCGGTCTCGTCGTCGCGGCGTACCTCATCCTCACGTTCGACGCGCCGCAAGTGGACGGGACCCTGTTCGGCGTGGAGAACCTCTACCTGCTGGTGAGCGCGGCGTACGCGTTGACGCTCGCGCCGTTCGTCCTCCTGCTGGTCTACGTCCTGCGGATTCTGACGGTCCTCAAGCGGACGCTCGCGCCGGGGTCGTTCGTCCTCCGGGGAACCGACCGCGACGAGTCGCTTCGGTGGGAGTGACGCGACGCTCGGCGCTCGGGAAACGCTCTTGAGGAGGGCGTCCGACGACCCACCAACGAGGCCTCATGACCGACACCCGCCGCCTCGCGCCCGACGACGACCCCGAGGAGTCCCCGACGGTCCGGGCGCTGGCCCACGCCGGGAGCCACGAGGAGTTGATTCTCGGGTCGCGGGCCTACTGCCGCGAGGCGACCCGCGAGTACGACCTCGACGTGGAGTTCTCCCTGCTGGACTGGGCGGTCTCGACCCGCGCGAAGCGCCGCGCCGCCGCGGTCAAGCGCCCGAAAATTCCGGCGGCGACGGTCGGCGAGCCGATGGACTGGGCGGCCGCGGCCGAGCGCACCGGAACCGACCGCGACGACCTCCGAACCTGCACGCTCTCGCTGACGTGGCGCGCGTTCGAGTCGTTCGACGCGGGCGAGTGGACCGCGACGCTCCGCCACGAACTCGTCCACGTCGAGCAGTTCCAGCGGTACGGCACGACCGACCACGGCGAGGCGTTCCGCGAGCGCGCCGCCGCGGTGGACGCGACGGTCCGGTGTCCGCCCTTCGCCGACCCGAAGTACGTCCTGACCTGCGCCGACTGCGGGGCCGTGGTCGGACGCCGGTACCGCAAGTGTAAACTGGTGCGAGAGCGCCAGCGGTATCGCTCCTCGTGCTGTGGCGCGTCGGTCGCGTGTTCGGGGACGGACGAGCGAGACCGGTAGGGAGTCTCCTCGGCGTCGGCGGTAGTCGTCCGCGACTCGACGCTCCCTCGGGTCCGAAGTCGCCACCGGTCCGCACGAGGAGTAAGGGTCTTTTCGCCGGAGTGGATAGGACGAAGTGGCCGATGACGAGGCGCACGCTCCGAACTGGTCTCGGCAACCAGTCGTGACGAGCCCTATGAGTGCCGAGGCCCTTCCCGACTCGTCGTAGCCGTCGCGCCGTCGAACGTTCCTCCTCGACGCTCTATTCGGGTCTCTCCTCGCCGCCAGTCCGAGATTCACGAGTCGCCGCGTCGCGCCGACTGCGGAGACCGCACGCGAAATCCACCCGTCGGCGACCCACCGACGCCCGGATTCCGTCCGGCCGCCCGAACGCGCGCGAGCCGATATTTCCGCTAGCGAATACGTGACAAATTAACGCGAAAGCGGTCTCGTCTCCGGGTTTGACTTAAGCGGTCGCTCTGTTTTGCATTATTTATCACTCTTTCCCGTAGTTAACGATTGGAATTAAAACGCGTGTCGGACGACGGGTTCCCGGCCTTTCTGGCCGCCGCCGGGTAAATTTCGGAGTTCGAAACGGTCGAAACAGTGTGCGGGGTTGAAATAGCAACTGCGAACCAGAGGCGACTGCGCCATGAGCGAACGCAACCCGACGCGACGACGGTTCTTGCAGTTGAGTGGCACAGTCGCTGCAACCTCCGCGCTCGGCGCGGGTGCGGTCTCGGCCGAATCCGCCTCGTGGCAACTGGTCACGAGTCCGGTGGACGTGACGCTCTGGGACGTTGCCTCCTCGGCGCGCAACGACTTCGCGGTCGGCGGCGGCGGCGTCGTCGTCGAGCGCACCGAGAAGGGCTGGAAGAAAGTCGTCGGCGACGGGCCGACCAGTAACGGCAACAGCCTCTACGGCGCTGACGTGACCGACGACGGCAAGCGCCTCTGGTTCGTCGGCTCCTCGGGTGCAATCGGCGAGTACGACGTGGAGACCGGGAATTTGGTGAACCACTCCGCGCCCAACGACGCCACGAACAACTTCAAGGACGTGGCCGTGACGGGTCCGGCCGACGACGCGAACGTCTACGTCGCGGGCGGCTCGGGCAACGTCTTCTACTCCTTCCGGAACGGAGCCAGCGGGACGTGGAACTACGTCTCGCCCGGACAGGGCGCGGCCATCAAGGCCATCGACTTCTACGACGCCCGCAAGGGTCATCTCATCAACGGGAACGGGAAAGTCTTCCACACCACCGACGGCTCGTCGTGGAACAAGACGGGTATCGCCGACTCGAACGTCTCGTTCTACGGTATCGACTCCGACGCCGCGGACGACGTGTGGGTCGTCGGCGGGAGCGGGACGGTCTACCACTACAAGCCCAACGCCGAGGGCAAACTGGAGTGGTTCAAGGAGAAGATCGGCGAACCCGGTCTGCGCGACATCGAGATGACCGACGGCGACGGCTACGCGGTCGGCAACTCCGGGGCCGTCTTCGACCGCGCGAACGGTTCGTGGTCGAAAGACACCACTCCGAACTCCCAAGGCCTGAAGGCGGTCATCGACCAGTCGAACAACGACATCGCGGTCGGTGCCTCCGGGACCATCTTCGAGACGAACCCGGACGCCAGCGCCGACCCCAGTTCCGGCGGCGGGAGTCAGGAGGGCGACGCTGGCCGGATGGCTCGCGCGTCCACCGAGACCTCCGGCTCGAAGAGCCTCACCTTCACGCTCGAAAACGTCGGCGAGGAGTCCGTCACTATCGAGGAGTTCGCTCTCGAAACCGACGCGCCGGTCAGCACCATCACGCGGTCGGGTGCCGAGGTCACGCTGAACGGCGATACGGTCGGAAGCGCCGACAGCAAGGACGGCTTCGCGGTGGACGGCAAACTGAAGGCCCTCGACACGAAGGCGGTCTACGACGCCGGGACGACCGGACAGGCCGACTTCGGCCTCTACGACGGCGGCAACGTCGCGCTGACCGTCGACCCCGTGGAAGACAAGCCCGCCAGTAGCTTCGTCTCGGCCACACTGGCGTACGGCGACGGCACGCAGGAGACGTTCCACTTCAAGGTCACGAACGTCAACTCGTAACGTCCGTCGCCGACTCTCGGAGTTCGAGCCTCGAATCCCGCCGTTTTCTTGTTGTGCTGAGTATGTATCTTGCGGTACAGGTAGTCCTATAGCTGAATTTTCGACGTGCGTGCGAGCAACGGATTTCCGGTGAAGGTACGTGATGATGTGACGCGTCGGCACTCGTTTTCCGACCGCTCTTATAAGCGACAGCCTCGTATATCATTGTTTATTCATCGCTTCCGGGCGTTAATTTCCGTAATCAAAACGACCGCTCGAAGCGAACTCGCCACAGTTTTCTCGGCCTGACGAGCGGTTTTAAACGGTCTGAACGCCGAAAACATCTCCCGGCTTTGAAGTGTCGTCCGCCGACGAGCGCCGAATGCACCATGAGCGAACGCAATCCGACGCGACGACGGTTCTTGCAGTTGAGTGGCACAGCAGTCGCGGCTTCCGCGCTCGGCGCGGGCACGGTCTCCGCCGAGTCGGCAACGTGGGAGTCCGTCGAGAGTCCGGTTGACGTTACGCTCTACGACGTGGAGAAGACCGCGCGCAACACCTTCGCGGTCGGCGGTTCCGGCATCGTCGTCGAGCGCACCGAGGAGGGCTGGACGAAGGTCGTCAGCGGCGGCCCGACCGGCAACGGGAGCGGTCTCTACGGTGCGGACGTGACCGACGACGGCAAGCGCCTCTGGTTCGTCGGCTCCTCGGGCGCTATCGGCGAGTACGACGTGGAGACGGGCAACCTCGAAAGCCACTCCGCACCCAACGACGCCACGAACAACTTCATGGACGTGTCGGTCACGGGTCCGGCTGGCGACGCGAACGTCTACGTCGCGGGGGCCTCCGGCAACGTCTACTACAGCTTCGAGAACGGAGCCAGCGGGACGTGGAACTACGTCACCGTCGGGCAGGGTGCGGGAATCGAGGCCATCGACTTCCACGACACCCGGAAGGGTCACCTCGTCAACGGCAACGGCAAGGTGTACTACACTGGCGACGGCACGACGTGGAACCGCATCGGCATCGCCGACTCCGACGTGTCGCTGTACGGCATCGACTCCGACGCGAAGGAGAACGTCCGGGTCGTCGGCGGCGCGGGCGTCGTCTACCACTACAAGCCCGACGCCGAGGGCACTCCCAAGTGGTTCCGGACGAAGATCGGCCAACCCGGCCTCCGCGACGTGGAGACGGCCGACGGCGACGGCTACGCGGTCGGCAACTCCGGCGCCGTCTTCGACCGCGCGAACGGTTCGTGGTCGAAAGACGAGACGCCCGCCGGGCAGAACCTGAAAGCGGTCGTGGACCAGAAAGACAACGACGTTGCGGTCGGTAGCTCCGGCACCATCTACGAGACGAACCCCGACGCGAGCGCCGACCCCGGTTCGGGCGGCGGCGGTCAGGAGGGCGACGCTGGCCGGATGGCCCGCGCGTCCACGGAAACCTCCGGCTCGAAGAGCCTGACCTTCACGCTCGAAAACGTCGGCGAGGAGTCCGTCACCGTCGAGGAGTTCGCCCTCGAAACGAACGTGCAGGTCGAGACCATCAAGCGGTCGGGTGCCGAGGTCACGCTCGCTGGCGACACCGCGGGCGCGGCCGACAGCAAAGATGGCTTCGCGGTGGACGGCAAACTCAAGGCCCTCGACACGAAGGCGGTCTACGACCCCGGCACGACCGGGCAGGCCGACTTCGGCCTCTACGACAACGGTAACGTCGCGCTCACCGTGAACCCGGTCCAAGAGCGACCCAGCGGCAACTACATCGCCGCGACGCTGACCTACGGCGACGACACGCGCGAGACCTTCTACTTCGAGGTCACGAACGTCAACTCGTAAGTCGCCTCGCGTCGCCGTCGTCTCCGACGGTCGTCGCAGTCCGCTCGTCACCGGCGTTTCTTTTCGCGCTGGCTCGCCGACGCCTCACCGGAGCGCGTCCGTGTCCAGCAGTCGCTTGCCGTGGTGGTCCCGGAAGTGGCGCACGCGGAGTTTCCACGCGTTGTTCTCGTCGTCGCCGGGCAGTTCCATTCCGCAGAGCGCGCAGGTGTCGGTCCCGTCGCGGTTCGCGGAGACGAGTCGCTCGTCGTGTATCGCCGCGAAGTGGTGCAACAGCGACTCGACGCGCACGTCCCGGTTGCACCGCGCGCAGGGGTACATCCGCTCGCGGAAGGGCGTCTTGCTCATGGGTGAACCCGCGCGCCGCGATTCCAAAAGCCTACCCCGACTCCTCGTCGTTCCGAGAGACTGCGGGCCGCGACAAATCTACGGAAGCAGACCCCGAACCACCGAGGCGACCCGGTAGACGAGCGTCTCGTCCTCGTAGTGTCGCCACCCCCGGAAGCCCCCCGAGAGGGTCGTCGCGTCGTAGCCCTGCTCTTGCAATCGACTCGTCGCTTTCTTCGCCACGACGCCAGCCTTGCAGACGGTCACGACCTCGGCGTCGTCGGGAATCGCGTCGAGGTGGTCGTCGAGCGCCGCCGCGTCGCCGCGCCGCAGGTCGCCGTACACCGGCGCGTTGTAGCTCTCCGCGACGTGACGGCGCTGGTAGTTCTCCCGCGGGCGAACGTCGAGGACGAACACGTCGTCGTCCGCGAGTCGCGCGTCGAGTTCGGCCGGTCCCATCTGGCTCATGGGTCCCCGTAGCGTATCGAGTCAGTTAGCAGTCTCGTTCGCGTTCTCGCCCGACTACACGTCGAGTATCGCGCCGCCAACGAGCGCGGCCGCGCCGACGAGCGCGAACCCGACGAGCGCGAAGTACGGCAGGGTCGGCGGCGGGTCGAAGGGCGCGTACCCCGCCGCGAGGCCGACGACCGGAATCAGCGTGAAGACGACGATTGCGGCGAGGAAGCCGGTCCAGATAATCGTCCCCGCGGTGTCGAGTTTGTCGGCCAGCGACGACGAGTCGTCGGCTTCGTCGGTCGGCGCTCCGACCGTCGTCTCGTCGGCCGCCGTGGCGTCGGTCGTCGCGCCCTCGGCCTCCTCGCTGTCGTCGTCGGGACCGGAGAGGACCGTCGCGTCTCGCTTCCGCCCGGCGTCCGCGTCCGTCGAACTCGCGTCGGAAGCGGTCGAACTCGCGTCCGAGGTAGTCGTCATGTGTCGTCCGTCGGCCGCCGGGAAAATCGTTCTGTCGGTCGATAGGCTTCGGGCTTGAGGGTGACGTTCCCGGCCCCGCGGCCGTACGAGCTAACCGCGTGGGCGTCGGGCGCTCTGGTATGGCGTCCGACTCTTACGACCGACTCGGCGATGCGTCAGTCAGCGCGAACACCCGCGAGGTGCCGGTGCCACAGAAGGCCGTCAACCTCGAACTGGTGAAGCAGGGCGGCGAGGTCTACTGGGGCGTCCGCGAGAAGGACGGCGCGGTGGTCGCTTCTCAGCTCTACGACCCCATCCAAAACGACCCCGGCGTCCGGTTCCTGACCAGCACCGTCATCGACGACGACAGTAGACAGCTCCCGGTCCCCGACGCGGTGTCCGACCACTGGAACGAGGAGGCGGGCGGCGTCTCGGTCTCGGGGGGCGACCGCCTCGAATTCGTGACGAGCGACGAGTTGGCGGCTGACGAGCAACTGCTCGTCCTGCCTGACTGGCAGGTCGAAGCCGTGCTGGGCGACGAGTAGCCCGGCTTACTCTTCGCGGGCGGCGTCCCGCTCGTCGCGTTCGTCCCGTTCGTCGCGCTCGTCGCGCCGCCCGCGACCGTGGTCGGTGCAGAGAATCTCGCCGGTCTCGGTGTCGAAGAAGAACTCGCCGCCCGCTTCGATTCGCTCGCCGCCAACGTCACAGCCCTCCGCGTGGTTCAGGAAGTACTTGCCGTCCGGACGCCCGGTTTCGAGTCGGTCGGCCTGCCGCGCGAACTTGACCAACCCCTCGCCGATTTGGGTTCGCTCGGGGGTGTCGGCCTCCTCGAAGTGGATGATTGGCATCTGACGCGACGAGTACGACGGGTCGCGGGAAAAATGGTTTCCCCGTCTAGTGCGGTCAGATTCGCTCGCGGCTCCCGTCGGAGTTCGGGACGACCGCGACCGCTCGTCAGTACGTCTGATAGCTCGCCGACCCGACCGTCACCCGGACCAGCACGTTCTCGGGGTACTCGTCGCCGCTCGCGCCGTACTTCGGGTTGATGCGCTCGGCGGCTCGCAGGCGCTCGTCGCGGTCTTCGACCACCTCGGCGGTCCCGCGAAGCGTCACCATCCACTGAGCGACGCCCTCCTCGTCCTTCTGGACGGAGACGGCGACGCGGGGGTTCTCGCGGACGTTCGCGAGCTTCTTGCCCGTGGTCAGCACCTCGACGGTGCCGTCGTCGTAGTGGTACCAGACCGGCGCGACGTGCGGGCGACCGTCGGTGCAGGTGGCGAAGTGCGCCATCAGCGGTTCGCTGGTGAGTAACTCCTCGGCCGCCGCCGGGACCGGATTGGCCATGGAACGCGTTCGGGCGGCGCGAGAAAAAGCCTTCCTACCGGAGTCGGTGCCCGCAGTGCGACGCCGACTTACAGCAACAGCCACGCGACCAGCGCGACGATGATTATCTTCTTGACGAGGATGACCGCGATGACCGCCTGCTTGGTCGTCATCGTCCGCGAGAGGCGGACGAGTCGCCGGACGAACTTCGGCGACCGGGCGAGTTCCCGCCCGAGGAGTCGAAGCTCGGTCAGGAACGTCGAACTCGCCGACCCCTCGCCCTTGACGTACTCGATTTGGGCCTTCGGCACCCACTCGCCGCCGGTGTAGACGACCGCGAGGCTCTCGCCGTCGAGAAACGACACCTGCTCGAAGTCGAAGCCCTTCGACTCGGCCAGCGCCTCCAGTTTGAGTACGTCACGGTCGCTGTCGAGGTCGTAGACCAGTCGCTCGGTGTCGGTCGTCCACGGGAACGCGACGGTCAGGACGACTTGGCTCTCGCCGACGAACACGTCCCGAACCGTGGCCTCCTCGGCGTTGCCCTTGCGCTCTTTCTTCTTGCGCCGGAGGTGTTCGTACTCGGCGGCCGCCTCGTCGTCGGCGGTCGGGTCGGCGCTCGCGGTCTCCTCGGCGGTCCGTCGGGTCGGTTCGGCCGCGTCGCCGGTCTGTTCGACCGATTCGACGCTCTTCCCGGCCGATTCCTCGGTCGTCGTGGAGGGCGCGCTCGCGGTCGGGCCGCCCGCGGGCGCGTCGCTGGCGGGTTCGCTCATCGGCTTTCGGTCGAATGTAGTTGCTCTGTCGTCATAAGTGTGTCTCGGGACGGGATGTCGGTCGGATACCGCTGGCCGCAACAATCGCTAATCTTAGGTACAACAAAAATTATAAGTTTTAATAGTAGAGTGTAATTCGCATGCCGACTTGTCAGAGATGTGGCCGTTCAACCCCTGATTCCGCGACTACCTGTGAGTGCGGGTTCGACCGAGTGAGAACCGACGGTGGCGTAACCGCGGCGGACGAGACCACCGAGGAGAACCCGACTGACACCTACGTTCGAAAGATGCGTGAGCGTCCTTACCGCGAGCGACTCGCCATCCGCACTGGATTCCGTGAACCCGACGACATTGAAACGACGGAACTAGGAGTCCCGATCCGCGTCGGGCTATTCGCTCTGGGCGTGGTGAGTCTCTGGCTCGGCTGGAATCCGAGTACGCTCGTCGGTTCCGGAGTAAATCGAGGTGGAGGACTCGCGGCCATCGTTCAGTCGGGAACCATCGGTCAACTCGCGGTCGGCGTGTTCATGTTCGCATTCGGTCTCCTCTTCGTGGCGATAAGCTACACCGGTCGAGTTCCGGCCGAGGGGAAGAACACAAACCGCGACCTGCTTCCGTAAGTCGGCCCTGCAATCATCGGGGTTAAGGATACGGCATATACTTCTAATCAAGAAGAATATTTCTCTGAGACTCTTCTCTATTTCCGAACGCCTCAGCGGTCCACGGTCCCCGCGAGCGGCACCCCGTCGGTGGAGTGCCCGGCCAGTCGGACCGTCTCGGCGTCGCCGAGTCCCGCGCGGTCGGGTCGCACCCACACCCGGAGGTCGTCGCCCTCGGTCTCGCTCCGGGCGGGAGTCGCGCCCGACCCCATCGCCACCGCGGTCGGCGCGCCGAAGCGGAGCGAGGTCACGGAGACCGATTCGGCGGGCGCGAACTCGTCGTCGCCGCGGAGGAGAACCGCCACGAGGTCGCCGTCGCGCTCGCCGAGTTCGGTCTCGACCTCGTGGTAGACGGTCACGGTCTCGGTCTCGGTTTCGGTCTCGCCGTCGCCGTCGGTGACCGTCAGCGTGACCTCCTTGCGACCGCCAGCGTCGTAGACGTTGCTGGCTTTCTCGCCGGTCGCGGTCGCGCCGTCGCCGAACGACCACTCCAGTCGGCAGTCGGGGTCGTCCGGCGAGGAGTCGGTCTCGAAGAGGATGGGGTTGCCCGCGACCGGCGCACCCGGCGCGTACGTGACTCCGGGACAGCGATACGCTATCGTCGGGTCGTCGGCGTCGTCGTCGGCCGTCGAGGCCTCGTCGGCCTCGGCGGCGAGCATGGTCTGGGACTCGGTTCGTACTTCGGAGTGGTCTACCATATCATGCACCAGAGCTATCAGAAAAATAAATGTTCGGGTACGAGTACTTCGAGCCGGGCCGCCCGGACCGGCGGGTCGTCTCGTCGGACGGTCAGTCGCCCTCTCGGACGGTCGCCCTCTCGGACGGTCGCCCCCTCGGTCCGTCACTCCTCGTCTTCGAAGTCGAGCGCGACCGAGTTGATGCAGTAGCGCTTGCCGGTCGGCTCCGGGCCGTCCTCGAAGACGTGGCCGAGGTGGCCGCCGCACTCGGCGCACAGCACCTCGATGCGGTCCATCCCCTTGCTAGTGTCCCGGCGCGTCTCGATGCGGTCGTCGTCCGCGTCGTAGAAACTCGGCCAGCCACAACCCGAGTCGTACTTCGTCTCGGAGTCGAACAACTCGGCACCGCACCCCGCACAGGCGTAGGTGCCGTCGTCTTTCCGGTCCACGTGGTCGCCCGTGAAGGCGCGCTCGGTCCCGGCTTCCCGGAGGACGCGGTACTCCTCGTCGCTCAGGCGCTCGCGCCACTCGGCGTCGTTTTCGGGTAGCTCCTCGCGGGTCTCCTCGCCGCGATTCGTTGGCTCGTCGCTCTCGCTCATACGTTCGCTTGGGTCTCGGGAGGGTTAGAGGTTGCGCGGACTCGCGTCGGACGCGTCCGACTCGTCGGGCTACGGAGACTCGGGCGCGACGATTTCCATCGGGAGTCCGGCGGCGTCCTCCGGCGGGTCCTCGGGGAGCGTCACGCAGTCGCCGTCGGCCGCGCGCTCGGCCGTGGCGGCCAGCACCGCCGCGTCGAGTACGTCGTCGGCGCTGGCCCGCGGCGCGTAGCGCGGTTCGGTCAGGGTCTCGACGGTCGCGTCCAGTTCGTCGCGCTCGACGCCGACCGCCTCGCGGACGAGCGCCTTCCGGCGCTCGATGCCGTCGGCGTCGCCCTTCGCGCCGACCGGTTCGTCACCGGGGTTCAGGTTCCGAAAGCAGAGTTCGGGGTGGCTCTCGCGGACGAGACCGCGGGCCTCGTCGGTCGTCCGGAGGAAGGTATCGACCTCCCGGATTCGGGGGACGATGGCCCACGCCTGATTCGAGATGCTGAAGCCAGCGTCTCGCTCGTCGTGTCTCGCCTTCGCGGCCTCGATGTTCTCGTCGTAGACTGCCGCCCGAATCGGCGTCAGGAAGACGCTCCCGGCCCGCCCGCCGAGGAGCGCCTGCGCCTCGCGGTCGCACGCTCGCTTTCGGTCGGCCGCGAGACCGACCGGGATGTCCACGAGGACCTGCTCGGGGTCGGTCTCCCGCTCGTGCCACCAGTTCCAGACGGTCGGCGCGAACCCCACCGAGAGGTCGCCCTCCTCGTCCAGTTCGGCGACGACCCACCCGTTCGAGGCCCAGTCGAGACCCACGTAGCTCACCATGTCCGACAGTTCGAGTCGAGGCTGATAACGGTTCGTCGTCCGCCGTCTCTTCGACTGATTCTCAGTCAGTCCGTCGCCCGGTCACCTCTTCCATCCGGAGTTCGAAGACCGCGGCATCCACGTCCGCAACGTTCTCGCCGAACAGTCGGAACGGCTCGAACTGCTCGTTTATCTCCCGGTCGGTCTCGGTCGGGAGTTCCACGAGTTTCCCGCGGACGAGGAGGCTCCACGAGTCCGCCTCGCTCTCGTTCTCGTAGACGACCAGCGTGGCGGTCCCCGTGTTTTCGAGGTAGTCCATCTTCGTGCTGTCGTCGCGTTCGCCCAGTCTGACCAACAGACGCTCGCCGTCGTAGTGGTAGCCGACCGGGACCGCGTAGGCGTCGCCGCCGTCCGCCAGCGAGAGGACGCCGACTTCGCCGTCCCGGAGGTACTCCTCGACTTCCGCGTCGGTCATCCCGAACGTGTGAACGTACTCGACGTGTTCCATACGCGAAGCCACGACGCCGAGCGTGATAACCGCTTGCGAGGGCTCATCCCGACGCGATGTCGAACTGCTTGTGACGGGTCATCCCAACACGATGTCCAAATAGAGCATCACCGCGACCCCGAGCATCGTGCCGAGGGTCGCGACGCGTTCGTGGCCCCGAGCGTGGGTCTCGGGCACGATTTCGTCGCTGATGACGAACAGCATCCCGCCAGCGGCGAACCCCATCGCGTAGGGGAGGACGGGCGCGGCGACGCCCACCGCTATCGCGCCGAACACCGCGAGCGGAATCTCCACGAGTCCGGCCCGAACGCCCGCGAGCGTGGCGTAGAACAGCGACCCGAACCCGGCGTTGGCGGCCGCGACCGACACCGCCAGCCCCTCGGGGATGTTCTGGATGCCGATGGCGAGCATCAGCGCGAGCGCGTCGCCGACGTTCCCCGACCCGAAGCCGACGCCGACCGCCAGTCCCTCGGGCATGTTGTGGAGCGTGATGGCGACGATGAACAGCAGGACCGAAGCGGTCCGGGCGTCGTCGGGGTCGATTCGCTCCCGGCCGGTCGGCGTGTCCTCCTCGATGCGGGGGTCGCCGGTCTCGGTTTCGCCCGTGGGATTCGCGCTCGCGCCGCCCGCCTCGGCGTCGCTCGCCCCGCTCGCCGCGACGTTCCCGCGCCCGGTCACGACGACGTGGATGTGTGGTACCCACTGGTCGGCCCGGTCCAGCAGGACGACGCCGAGCGCGAACCCGGCGAGTACGGGACCGATGCCGCCGATTTCGATGCCCGGCAGGATGAGACTCGTGAAACTCGCCGAGAGCATCACGCCCGCCGCGAACCCGAGCGCGCCGTCGAGCGCGCGCTCGGAGGGGTCGGGCCAGACGACGACGAGCGCGGCCCCGAGGGTGTTCAGCAACGCGATGAAGATACCGCCGACCAGTCCCTGCATCACGGGGTCGGTACCCGCGACGCGGACGAACCAGTCAGTCAGCACGGGGCGGCCTCCTCGGTCGGTCCGGGCCGGTCGCCGCCGTCGGCGCGGGTTGGTTCCCTCGGACGGGTCTCCTCGGCGGTCGTCATCGCTGGTCGCCGGGACAGTCGGCGGGCGGGACCAAAAGTCCGCCGCCGAGCGGGAGTCCGTCCCCGAGCGGGAGTCCACCGCCAGTCGGGATTTTCCCACCGGACGGGACGAGTCCGGAGCGAGACCGACGAGCGACCGGGACGCGGCCGGATTTCGACTTCGACGCGGGCGAACGCCCGAGAGATTGAAACGTCGGGGAGATGAACGTCTCCTATGCGAGTGTGTGACATCTGCGAACAGCAGAAACAAGAGGGAACGCGACTGGTCTCGCGTACCGGCGGGGACGTGTGGGTCTGCCACGGGTGCATGATGCGGGCGGTCACGAACAAGGCCGACGAACTCACGTACCGCGACCGGTGAGTCGGCACGTTCGCGACCGCGGAGGGCGGAATGGGGCGACCGAAAGTCCGTCTCGGTCGTTTCTTTCCTCTCAACCTGTTTCTAGAAATCTACGTAGATTTATTGTCCAAGTCTGTGTCACACTCTAACAGGACCCATGAGTCAGTCACCGAACAGCTCGACCGAAGCACAGGCCACGAACGACTCCCCCGCGGCGCTCGGTTCGGTGGACGACTCCTTCGACGCCATCTTCGAGGTTCTCGCCGCCGAACGCCGCCGCTACGTCCTCTACGCCCTCCACCGACACAGCGGACGGGCCTCGCTTGCGGACCTCGCCGACGAGGTGGCGTCCCGCGAAGGGGCCGACACGGAGCGAGTCGCGGCGTCGCTCCATCACGTCCACCTCCCGAAACTCGTGAGCGCCAACGTCGCCGCGTACGACCCCGACGAGGAGACCGTCCGACTCCTCGACCGGTCCGACCGGTTGTACCGACACCTCAGTGCCGCCGCGGAAGACGAGTTCCGACCGCTCCGGCGGGCCGCCGGGAGCGCCACCCTCTCGGAGTTCTGACCGGCGCTCATCAGGCGAGTCGCCATCCGGCCTCGGTTCGTTCGACGCCCGACAACGCCGCCAGCGATGGCCGCACGCAGGCGGTCCACCACTCGCTGGCGTCGTCGTAATCCGCGGGACAGTCGGGGTAGACCACGCTCCGGAGTTCGGCGTCGGTCGCGGGACCCTCCTCGGCGAGGTAGTAACAGGTCGCGTAGACCGCCGCGCGCTCGGGTTCGTCCGGGGCCGAGAGCGTCGAGATGGCGTTTTCGAGTCGGCGAGGGAGTCCGCCCTCGTACTCCCTGCTCTCGCCGGGCATCGGCCCGCCCCGACTCTCGGTCGCGGTGTAGCCCGGCAGCCACCAGACCGCTTCGCCATCGACCGACTTGCGTTCGAGGAGTCCCTCGGTCGCCAGTCGGTCGAGTCCCGCGGCGGTCGCCCGTCGCCGGTAGGGCACCGACCCGCCGACCTCCTCGGTGGTCAACACCGGGTCGTCGGACTCCCGGAACGGGGCGAGGAGTTCGTCGTCGGCGAGCGCCGAGACCTCCGGCGACTCGTCGCGGGGTGCGTCGGAATCCCGAGTCACACCGGTAGCAGGCCATCGACGCTGAAAAGGGTTGTCGCCCCGCCAGTCTCGGCCGAATGGCCCCTTGTGGCGGGACGATTCTGCCCGCCGTAAGCTACGGGAATCCGCCCGCGCTCGTCGCCGCGAACCCGAGGTACGCCGCCGCGGCGGTGGCGAACACCCCGAACGCGAACAGGCCGTAGTTCCACGCCGTGCTGTCGGCGGGCGTCACCGACAGCGAGTAGCGGTACTCGGAGACCGGCCACAACAGCGCGACGCCCATCGGCGTCAGCAGGTCGCCGACCAGATGGGCGAGAATCGCGAACCCGACGATTCCGCCCGCGAAGGCCGGGACGCCGACCGGGCCGAGCGAGAACGCTGGCGGACCGACCGAACCGACGGCGACGCCGCCGAGTCCGGTCGCGGACGCGCCCGCGCTCGCGGCGGCCCACACCGCGCCGCCGACCAGCGCGGCGAACGCCAGCGTGTGAGTCGGTCCGCGATGGGAGATGCCGGGTAACTGGTGGTCCACGTCGGGGAGCATCGCCAGCCAGCAGACGACCGCCCCGCCTGCCACGGCCGCAGTCGGGGAGCCACCAGCGACGAGGAGTCCGCCCACCGGCGCGTAGAGCGCGAGCGAGACGCCGTAGTGTCCGATTCGGAACACGGCCGACTGTGGCGACTCGGGGGACGTAACTGTGCCGGATTTTCCGAGACCGTGGGTTGGGGGTTCTTCCGTCGATGCTCGGCTCGGCAGTCGAATTCGGGGAAACCGCAATATCGTAGTGAACGGCTCCTCGGAAGCCCCCGCCCGCTCGCGGTCGCTGACCGACATATCCGGACCGCTCCGCACCGCCCGGTCCGGATAGGGGTCGGTCAGACGACCACGTACACGCGAGCGGGCGGCCCCTTCACCCCACCCGGCGGTGGACCGTGGTCGGTCGCTCTCGGCGTGGTTCGCGGCGTCGAGCGTTCGCTGGCGGTTCGTCGCCCGAGCGTCGGCCGGGGTCGGTCGAGGAGCGTCCGCCGGTCGCCCGCGGTCGTCGAATGCAGAAACCGGTTTGGGGGCGGAGTCCGTCTGTGGCGGTATGGACGGACAGACTGCGGTCGTGACGGGCGCGAGTCGAGGCATCGGCGCGGCGGTCGCGCGGCGGTTCGCAGCCGAGGGCGCGCGGGTCGTGGGATGCGCGCGAGACAAGGACGACCTCGACGCGGTGGTCGCGGACGCGGAGGAGTCGGATAGCGAGGGAACCATCGAGGCGATGCGCGCCGACGTGCGCGACGAGTTCGACGTGGAGCGACTGATGGAGACCGCCGCGCGCGGGAGCGACGGCGGCATCGACGTGGTGGTCGCCTGCGCGGGCGTCTTCCACGGCAGTCCCGGCGAGTCGCCGCTGGCCGAAGACGCCTACTCGGCGTTCGACGACTCGTTCCGGACCAACGCCCGCGGCGTCTTCGCCGCGGTCAAGGAGGCCCTGCCCCACCTCGCCGACGACGCGCGCGTGCTGGTCCCCTCCGGCAACGTCGCCCGCGACGCGAAACCGGGCTACGGCTCCTACGCGGTCTCGAAGGCCGCGGCCGAGGCGGTCGTCCGCCAGTTCGCGGCCGAAATCGACCAACCGGTCGGCGTCGTGGAACCCGGCGCGGTCGCCACCGACCTGACCGGCGGGCAGGGCCGGGACCCCGAGGACGCCGCGGACCTCCTCTACTGGGTCGCCACCGAGGCGTCGCCCGACGAGTTCGACGGCGGCGTCGTCGGTCTCAAGGAGTTCAAGAAGGCGACGGCGTAGGAATATCCCCGTTTTCGAGACGGGAGGGCGAGTGAGACGATTAGCGGGACTTCTGCGGAGAAGCTTTCGAAAGCTCGCCGTCACAACTCGACCGACTCCTCGCTGGCGTTCTCGGCCACGTAGACGACGAGACTGCTCTTGTGACACCCGCTGTCCTGTAGGAACCGGTGGACCTCGTGGCGCTCGTAGTCGCGCAGGTGGCGGTCGATGTCGCTGGCGCGGTCGTGCGACTCGTCGCAGGTCTCGACGGCCCCGAGCGAGACGACGACCGGCGGCGGATTCTCGCCGACGATTTCGGGCCGGGTCGTGCTGTCGGTCGTCGCCCCGGCCGCCTCCAGATACCACGCGAGGGGCAGGCGGTCGAACCACCCGCCCTCGCCCGGCGGGGCGAGGAGGGCCTCCTCGTCGGCGACGTAGAACGCAGAGCCGTAGTACAGCACGTCTATTCCCTCGTTGGACTTCGCAACGCGCTGTATCTCGCCGAGAAGGGGCTTCATCTCGCTTCCCGACTGGGCGTACTGGACGAACTCGTTGTCGTCGCTCTGGGGGTGGAGATACGACGTGGCGACCGCGGTCCCGCCGACCTGCGCGACCACGACCAGCAGGACGACCGCGGCCGCCGTCGCCGAGAGTCCGTCGCCGTCCGCGACGCTGGCCGCGCCGAGGCGGGCGACCAGCGCGAGGCCGACCGCCGCCGGAATCGCCAGCGGGACGACGACGTGGACGACCTCCCACGGGAAGGGGTTGTCCACGATGACGGGGTAGCCCGCCAGACTCGACGCGCCCCAGAAGAACGCGAACCCGACGACATCGCGGGGCGACCCCGAGTACCTGTCCGCGAGGAACCCGAGCGCGGCGAACGCCAGCACGACCGCGCCGCCGTCGGCCAGCGCGGGCCAGAGCGACTTGGCGGTCCAGAGGTAGGTGTGGTCGCTCCCGCCGACCCACTTGCCGGTGAACGCGCGCCACGACCCGAGGGTCGCCTCGCCGACCAGCGCCGGGAGGAGGGTCGGGTCCCGGAGGGTCCGCCCGAGCGTCGGCGACGCTCCCGCGCTCGCTCCTCGGGGGGCGTAGAAGAACACGACGATAGCGAAGAACTCCGCGACGGCGAGACCGAAGGGAGTGCGCCAGCGCCAGACGCCGCGGGCGATTGCGCGAACGCGGTCGGTCGCGGCGGAGAGGCCGCTCTCCTCGGCGCTCTCGGCGAGGAGTCGCCGGTCCCACAGCAGGGCCGCGGCCCCCGCCCAACAGACCGGGTAGACCAGCGCGTTCTCCTTGGTCGTGACCGCGAGCGCGAACGCGGCGGTTCCGGCGTAGAGGAGCGCCGGGCGGCGGTGGTCGTAGGCCCGGACGAAGAACCCGACCGCGACCAGCATGAACCCGGCCAGCAGGAGGTCGTTGCGGTAGAACCGCGAGAAGTAGAGGAGAAGCGGGTTCGCCCCGAGGAGGGCCGCGAGCGCGACGGTCTCGGAATCCCGGAGACGCCCGCGGAATAGGAGCGCCGACGCCGGGAGGAGACCGCCGACCAGCGCGGGCACCAGTCGCATCGTGAAATCCGAGGCCCCGAACAGCGAGAAAACCGAGCCGTTCACGATGGTCAGGAAGGGACCGTGGACGATGGGTCGGTACCAGTAGACGCCCGACTCGGCGTAGCGGTAGGCCCAGTAGGCGACCCGCGCCTCGTCCTGATGAGCGACCCGCGCCCCGAGCGCGAACAGGCGCGCGACCAGCGCCAGCAGGACGATTCCGGCGACTGCGACCCGGACCGAATCGAACTCCGAGGCGATTCCGCGTGCGGTGCCGACGAGTCGGCCGCGAGCGTCGGCGCGAGGAGAACCGGTCATCGTCGGTCAGCAGATAGCGTAGATGATTTGGACCGACCCGTCTTCCTGCGGTTCGACGTAGGCGCTCCCGTAGCACTCGTTGGTGGCGAGGGTCACGCAGTCGCGGCGCGGCGAGGTCGTTCCGGTGGCGGTGGTCGCGCTCGTATCCGCCGGGAGGAGTTCCGCGCAGACTCGGAACTCCTCGACGCCCTCGGGGTCGGCCTTCCTCAGATTGTAGAGGGTGTGTTCGCCCCGCGAGAACTCGTCGGTCGTCTCGAAGACGGTCTCGCCGGTCTCCTCGCGAACGACCGTCACCCGGAGCCGCCGGGACTCGGCGAGGTCGTGTTCGACGGTGATTTCGTGGTCCGGGTCGGGGCTGTTCGAGGCTCGGGCTATCCAGTCGCCGGTCGTCCTCTCCTCGGTCGCGGTCGCGTCGGCCGCGGGGTCGGTCGTCGCGTCGGCGGTCCCGCGGGTCGTCTTCTCGGTCGCGCTGTCGGTCGTCGGGCTGTCGGTCGTCGTCTCGTCGGTCGCGGGTCCGCCAGCGTCCGAGAGACACCCGGCCGACGCGAGACCGACGCCGACCGCTCCGACGAGCGAGCGTCGCGTGACTCTTTCCATACGCCGAGTCCGTGACCGGCCGAGTTAAAGTTTCGAGAGACTGAAAGACGCCTTTCAGTCACCGTGTCCGGGCGGGCTACCGCGGCGACCGAACAGGACTACCCCGAACTCTCCTGCGTCGTGACGCTGTTGGGCCGAATCCGGACGATTACGCGCGGGGCCTCCTCGTCGCCGAGTCGGGGGTACTCCGGTTCGCCGAGGTACCGCTCGGCGAGTCGGTTGACGTGTTCGACCGCGCCCTCCTCGGTTATCTCGACCACCTCGCCGCGGACCGCGAGAAAGCGGTACGGGTCGTCGGGGTCGGTCATCGAGACGGCGATGTGGGCGCTCTCCTCGACGTTCTGCTCCTTGCGCGACCCTCGGACGGTGTTGACCAGCAGGTGGTTCTCGTCGGCGTCGTAGTCTATCCACACCGGGACCGAGTGGGGCGTGTGGTCGGGCAGGAGCGTGGCGATATGGGCGAACGTGCGCTTCTCGAACAGGTCGCGGAACTCCTCGGGTATCGTCGTCACGCCGGAGCAGACGGCGGCGAGTCGTAAATCGCTAACTGCGGTCGCGGAGCGAAGCGCCAACAGTTTTGTCTCGACCGTGAGGAGGTGTCGCCGATGAGGAGACTTCTGTTGGCGCTCGCGTTGGTCGGCGTTCTGACGGTGGCCGGATGTAGTGCCCTCCCGCTGGACTCCGGCCCGCGGTACGAGGTGTCCGTCGAGACGGTGACGGCGAACGACTCGCAGATTCGAGTGATCGCCGTCTCGCCCCGCGACGGCGAGACACTTCCGAAGGGCGCGGAGGTCACGGTAGACGGCGGCTACGTCTCGTTCACGGAGATGGCGACGATGCCCTACGGCGAGACGGCGTATCTCACCTACGTCCCCGCGCGGACGAAGTTCGACCTGACCGACCGCGTTCGGGCGACCGACCGCGGACTCGACGCCGCGAACGTCAGCGTCGGCGAGGTCCGAATCTCGGCGGACGGCCGGACTGAGACCCACGAGGTGTGACTCGCCGCCGGAAGCGTGACTCCGACTCGAAACGAGGTTCACGCCCGGAACGGCGTCCGGACCGTGAACTCCGCGACCGACGCGTGCCAGACCACCGGGTCCTCGGCGGGGGCGGGCAGACCGACCGACTCCAGCAGGGAGTCGGCGTGGACCGACGCCTCCGCGGGGGCGAGTCGCCACGGGTCGTGTTCGACGCGGGCGCACCAGACCGACCCGGCGTGGGACTCCTCGGCGTCGGCCCTCTCGGCCTCGTCGTCCCCGTCCGCGCTGTCGGCGCTCTCGGCCCCGATACTCCCGTTCCGGACCAGATAGAGCCGGTACCGCTCGGCGAGGAACGACGACAGCGAGTCGGGGTCGGCGTGGGTCGGCTTGCCGGTCGACCGGTACTCGGCCGCGAATCTGGCCGGTGACTCGTCGGTGTGGAGTCGCTGGCTGTCGAACCGGCGTCGGTCGCCCGCCCGCTGGAAGTCGATTTCGGCGCGGTGGTACGGCAGGTCCCAGACCGCGCGAGCGAGTCGGACCCCGAGTTCGGTCGTCGCGTCGAGGCTCAGGAAGTAGACGCCGGGTTCCCCCTCGTAGCGGACGTACGTTCGGAGGTTGACCTGCGGGAAGGTGAGTCCGGCGCGCTCGGGCAGGAATCGCGGCCGCGCGGCCTCGACCAGCGAGGGGAGCGCCGACACCCACGCGGTCTCGTCGCGGGTGTCGATTTCGAGGGCGTCGGGGACGAGCGGTCGGACGCGCGAGGAGTCCACCGGCCAGTGGGCGAACAGCCCCTCGCGCCACGTCAGCGACAGGGCGGGAACGTCACGCATACTTCCGGAGACGCGCCCCAGCGGCAAATACGCCGCGGCAGTGTACGTCCGTCGGCTCGCGGGACTCCGGCGCTTGGAGTCCGGCAATCGGAGGGCTTATTAATTGCCGAGACAGCGTTAACAACATGCGTCTCTCTCGTCTCGGTCTGGTCGGTCCGGTTCTCCTCGTCGCACTCACGCCGTTCGCGCTCTGGGCGAACGCCCCGAAAGTCGCGGGTATCTCGTGGGTCGCGTTCGCCGCGATGGCGGGCGCGGCGCTCGTCGGCGGACGGACCGGCGCGACGACCGACGCCGGGCGGTTGGTGTGGGGGTACGGTCTCGCCAGCGGCGCGATGATAACCAGCGCGGCCGTCTTCATCGTCCCGAGCGCCATCGGACACCACCCGAAGTTCGGCGGGTTCGGCATCGCGCTGGGCGTCCTCGTCGGCTTCTCGGCGCACACGCTCGGCCACCGCGCGACCCACATGGACCTGCCGTTTGACCACACCGCCGCCGAACTGACCGCTCACTCGCTGGCCGCGGGGGCCATCATCGGTCTCGTCTACGGCAACATGCCGAGCCTCGGGTTACTCCTCGGTCTCGCCATCGTCTCGCACAAGGGTCCCGCGGGCTACGCCGCGGCCGACCGACTCCGACGGGCGGACAAGCCGGTCTCGGTCATCCTACTTCCCGCGGCGGGCGTCGGCCTGACCGCGATTCCGTCCGCGCTCCTCCGACTTCCCTCCAGCGACCCCGTGAACGCGGTCGTCTTCGGGTTCGCGGCGGGCGTGTTCCTCCACGTCGCGATGGACTTCCTGCCGCGCTGTGAACTCGGCGGCGAGGTCTACGAGGTCGCCCAAATCACCGACGACGCCCACGACCTGCTGGACCGGCTTCGGGCGCGAGCCGTGGCGAGTACGGGTCTGGGCGGTGCGGCGGTGTTCGTCGCGTGGCTGATTCTGCGGCCCGGTCCGTAACGGAGACGGCGAGCGTCCCCGCGCCCGAGGAGTTAACCGACAGCGCGCCGTGACTCGGTGGCGTGACCGAACGCCTCCTCGTTCCGTTCGACGGGTCGCCGCTGGCCGAGCGCGCGCTGGAACGCGTCGCCGAGAAACACTCCGACGCCCACGTGACACTCCTCTACGTCGTGGACCCCGTGGGCGTCGTGTACGAGGCCGAGGCCCGCGGCCTGCCCGACGCCGAGACGTGGCACGAGCGCGCGACCGACGAGGCCGAGGAGACCCTCGCCGACGCCGCGGCGACGCTCGCCGACGCCGGATGCGAGGTGGAGACGGCCGTCGAGACCGGCCGCCCGTCGCGCGAGATTCTGGCCGCCGTCGAGGACCGCGACATCGACCACGTCGTGATGGGGAGCCACGGCCGGTCGGGCGTCTCGCGGTTGCTTCTGGGCAGTACCGCCGAGCGCGTCCTGCGGCGGTCGCCGGTCCCGGTGACAATCGTTCGATGACGAATACATGTCTATAGAATTCTGAAACAAATCTAAATATAGTTCACCGCGGCAACTGCCGTTTCCCGACGCGCACCGGACGGGTTGGCTGACGAGCGTCCGGCAGCCTCAGCGAACGGACCAGAACCCGTTACCTCGCCTGACACCTCCTTACCGCCACACCGACCTTTATACCCCACTGCCACAACCTCCCACGCATGCAAGTCGCCGTACTCGCTCACGAGAAGTTCCCCGACCGCGCCAAGACCGCGGTCGGCCTGTTGCGCTACGCCGATTACGAGGTCGAAGCGGTCCTCGACCGCGAGAACGCCGGAAAACGAGTTTCCGATTTCCTCCCCGACGTGCAGGACGCGCCCATCGTCGCCGAGATGGCCGACGCGCCCGACGTGGACGCGCTCATCGTCGGCATCGCGCCCATCGGCGGCGGGTTCGACGAGTCGTGGCGCTCGGACGTGCGGACCGCCCTCGAAGGCGGCGCGGACCTTATCTCGGGTCTCCACTACTTCCTCGCCGAGGACGAGGAGTTCGCGGACCTCGCCGCGGAAAACGACTGCGACATCTGGGACGTGCGCAAGCCGCCCGAGGACCTGACCGTCGCGCAGGGCGTCGCCGACGAGGTCGAGGCCGAGGTCGTCCTCACGGTCGGCACCGACTGCTCGGTCGGGAAGATGACCGCCACGATGGAGTTGCTGGAAGCGGCCCGCGACCGCGGTGCCGACGTGGGGTTCATCCCGACGGGCCAGACCGGCATCATGATAGAGAATTGGGGGACGCCCATCGACCGCGTGGTCTCGGACTTCACCGCCGGAGCGGTCGAGGAGATGATTCTCGAACGCGGCGACGACCACGACTACCTCCTCGTGGAGGGCCAAGGGAGCATCGTCCACCCGGCCTACTCGGCCGTGACCTGCGGCATCCTCCACGGGTCGATGGCCGACAAATTGGTCCTCTGTCACGAGGCGGGCCGCGAGGCCATCCACGGCTACGAGGACACCGCCGTCCCGCCGATTTCGGAGTACGTGGACCTCTACGAGGACCTCGCTCGGCCGGTCCACGAGACCGAAGTCGTCGCTGGCGCGCTCAACACCAGCGACATCGGCGACGACGCCGCGGCCCGCGACGCGGTGGCAACGTTCGCCGACGAACTCGACGCGCCCGCGACCGACCCGGTGAGATTCGACGCCGACGACGTTCTGGAGGCGATTCTATGAATTTCGACGCCGAACCGGAGGTGAGTCGATGAGCCTCGACGCCGAGTTCGAGCGCCTGTCGCTCCCGCTGGAGAACGCCTTCACCATCTCGCGGACCACGCAGGAGACCGCCGAGAACGTCGTCGTCCGAATCGCCGACGATGCGGGCAACGTGGGCGTCGGCGCGGCCGCACCCTCCGAACACTACGGCGAGACCGCCGCGACTGTGGAGGCGGTTCTCCCGGCCCTCCTCGAAGTCGTCGAGGAGGTCGGCGACCCCCACCAACTCGACCGCATCGAGCGCCGGATGGAGGAGACCGTCGCGCGCAACCCGGCCGCCAGATGCGCGGTCAGCATCGCGCTCCACGACCTCGCGGCCAAGCGCGCCGACCTGCCGCTGTACCGCTACTGGGGACTCGACCCCGACGAGTCGGTCCCGACCTCCTACACCATCGGCATCGACACCACCGAGCGCATGGCCGAGAAGACCGAGACCGCGGTCGAACGGGGCTACTCGGTCCTCAAAGTCAAGGTCGGGACCGACCGCGACGAGGAGATCATCTCGACGGTCCGGGCGGCCGCCCCCGACGCGACCATCCGCGTGGACGCCAACGAGGCGTGGTCTCCTCGCGAAGCGGTCCGGAAGATAGACCGCCTCGCGGAGTACGACCTCGAATTCGTGGAACAACCCGTCTCGGCCGACGACCCCGAGGGGATGGGCTTCGTCCGCGACCGGTCGGCGCTCCCCATCGCGGCCGACGAGTCCTGTGTCACGCTCGCGGACATCCCGCAAATCGCCGGAAACGTGGACATCGCCAACCTGAAACTGATGAAGTGCGGTGGCCTGCGGGAGGCCGAGCGAATGATTCACGCCGCCCGCGCCCACGGCCTCGAAGTCATGCTGGGGTGCATGATAGAGACCAACGCGGCCATCTCCGCGGCGGCCCACCTCGCGCCCCTGCTGGACTACGCCGACCTCGACGGGTCGCTCCTGTTGGACGAGGACCCCTACGAGGGCGTCCCGATGCCCGACGGAGCCATCGACCTCGCCGGTCTCGACCGACCGGGGACGGGTGCGCGAACGGAGTGACCGCCTCGGATACACAGTGGAACGAATGGGCGACGCGGCCGAACTCAGTCGTCGGCCGACGCGGCCGCCGACGAGTCGGCGGTGTCCTTCGGCGTCGTCGCCCGCCCGAGCAGCGTCATCACGAACAGCACCAGCGGCGAGAGGAACGCGAAGAAGTAGTAGGGCGCGTATTCGAGGGTCGCCACGCCGAACACGCTCGACATGTAGACAGCCCCGGCGTGCCACGGGATGAGCGCGCCCGTCGGGGTGCCCGCGGCCTCGACCGCCCGCGAGAGGTCACTGCTCTCCAAGTCGTAGTCGTCGTAGAGGTTCCGGAGCGTCATGCCCGGAATCACAATCGCCATATACTGTTGGGCACTGAACACGTTGACCAGAATCGCCGCGAGGCCCGACGACGCGACGAGACTGGTGGAACTCCGGACGCCCTGCGCGAGGTGGTGAGCCAGCACCGCGAGGACGCCGAGTCGTTCGAGGAGACCCCCGAGCGAGAGCGCGGCGACGACCACGGTGATGGTCCACGCCGACCCGGAGAGACCGCCCTGCGCGAGGAGGTCGTTGACGAGTTTCGTGCCGGTCTCGGGTTCGATTCCGTTCAGGAACACGTCCCACGCGGCGGTGAAGCCGACCCCCTGCACCGCCATCGTGGTGAACACGCCAGCGAAGACGCCAGCGACCAGCGAGGGGAGTGCCGGGAAGCCGTAGAGCGCCAGCCCGAACGTGACGACCAGCGGCAGGAAGACCAGCACCGAGAGGTCGTAGGTCGAGACCAGTGCGGTCTGAATCTCGCCGACGCGGCCCGCCGGTATCGCCCCGCCAGCGCGGAGTCCGAGGACCGCGTACAGAATCAGCGAGAGACCCAACGCGACGGCGGTGCCGGTCCGCATCGCCCGGATGTGGTCGTAGAGGTCGGTGTTCGTGACCGCGGCCGCGAGGTTGGTCGTGTCCGACAGGGGCGACTGCTTGTCCCCGGCGTACGCGCCGCTCAAGATTGCGCCAGCGGTCATCGGCGCGGGGATGCCGAGTCCCGACCCGATGCCGACGAACGCGACGCCGAGCGTGCCCGCGGTGGTCCACGACGATCCGATGGAGAACGCGACGATGGCCGCCAGAATCACGGTGGCGGGCAGGAACACCTCGGGCGTGAGAATCGACAGCCCGTAGTACATCAGGCCGGGAATCGTGCCCGAACTGACCCACGTCGCGATGAGCGCGTAGATGGTGAACAGGATGAGGAGAGCCTGTAGTCCCATCAGGAGACCGTCGGCGATGCCCCCGTAGATGTCGTCCCACGAGAGACCCATCCAGTAGTAGCCGACCAGTCCGGTCAGCACGACGCTCCAGACCAGCGGCGCGTGGGGGTTCATCCCGAGGTACCCCGACCCGATTCCGAGGAAGACGACCACGCCGAGGACCGGGACCAACGCTTGGGCCAGCGTCGGCCGACGCTCCGGCGACAGTTCTCCGTAGGTGAGCGGTTCGAAGTCGAGTGAAGCCATGGTGTAGCCCCGTATTACCTCAGGACATTAAAGTAGAACGATTTTATTCGTATAAGGAATATTCAAATTGCGGTCTGGTATCGCTAACCACGCCTGTAGTCGGTCGAGGGAGCCTGTACGCTCGAAATAAGAAATTCCGGCCAGCACCTAAGTCGCCACTGACGAAGTCGGCGCTACCGACCCGTGAACAGCGGGTGCCTACCGACGTGTTTCGGGAGGTAGCGCCGCTTTTGGGGCGAGTCACCGATATCGGCAAGCACTGCCGACTTCAGTTCCTCGAAACGCAACTTGCGTTCTTCCTCCTCGGCGCGGACGGTCACTTTCAGCGCGCGCTCCTCGTCGTCGTTCCCTCTATCGTCGCCTCCCCCGTCGTCGTACCTCCCGTCGTCTCCCCGCTCGCCACCCCTCGTCTCGCGGTCGCCGACCACGACGTAGTAGGGCACCCAGTCGCTCTCGGCCTTCGCGATACGCGCCCCGACCGTCTCGTCGCGCTCGTCCACGTCGGCCCGGATTCCCGCAGTTGCGAGGTCGTCGGCGAGCGCGTCGCAGTACTCGACGTGTTCGTCGCCCACGGGGACGAACCGGACCTGCGTCGGCGCGAGCCACGTCGGGAGGAGCGGCGTCTCTCGCTCGGCGGCGGTCTCCAACAGGGCGGCCAGCACGCGCTCGATGCTCCCCGTCGGCGAGGAGTGCAGGAGGACGGGACGGCGGGCCTCCTCGCCGGTGTCGTACTCGATGTCGAATCGCTCGGCGCTCTCCGCGTCGATTTCGACGGTGGCGGTCTCGATGGGCCGCCCCGACCCGTCGATGGCCGCGAAGTCCACCTTCGCCGACCAGTCGTGGCGGCGCTCGGGCAGGATTTCGAGCAGGGCGGGCTTGCCGAACTCCTCGGCGAGCGACCGGACCCACGCCTCGTTGTCGTCGTAGAACTCGCGGGTCACGCGAATCACCGGTTCGTAGTTCAGGTCGAGGTCGTCGCCGGTCTCCAGCGCGAGTTTCGCCTGCGCGCGGAGTTCTGCTTTGGCCCCTTCCATATCCCGCGTCGCGGTGTGCATGTCGGGCATCGTGACCGCGCGCTGGCGGTGCAGGCCCGTCGCCTCGCCCTCCTGTTCGCGCCGGAACGACGTGGCCGTCTCGTAGAGTCGCAGGGGCAGGTCCGACTCGGCGAGGTGCATGTCCCGCATGAGAGAGACGTGACCGGCGCAGGCCGCGGACCGGAGCATCGTCGGCCGGTCGCCCGACTCGAAGCGGTACGGGCGCTCGCCGGACTCGTCGGCGTGGTCCCGCATCGCGCGCACCCCGAGGTCGTCCGTCGCGGGCGTCTCGACCGGCATACCGCCGTACTCGACCGCGAGGTCGTTCGCGTACTCCATCAGCGAGTCCCGAATCAGTTTCCCGCGAGGGTACCACCGCAGGGTGCCCGCGTCACTCGACTCGTCGTCGCCGACCAGTTCTTTGTCTCGCATCAACTCGACGTGTGGCGGCTCCTCGTCCGCGCTCGTGGTCTTGCCTTCAGCCTCGCTGGCGATACCATCCACCGCGTCGGCGACGAGCGCGCGCATGTCGTCGCTCACGCGGTCGGCGTCTTTCGCCTCGCGTGCGTCTACCGTTTCGCCGTCGGGGAAGACGAGTTTCCAGTCGCTCGGCGCGCGTTCCGAGGAGCCTTCACCCTCGCCCTCGTCGGCGCGCTCGGGGGTGACGTGTCGAGAGAGTTCCGAGATTGGGTGGCCCTTGCACGCGACCTCGACGGACGTGTACCAGCCGACGGGTGCCCGCAGGACCTCGTAGTCGGCGTCGAGGAGGGCGTCGAGCTTTCGGAGGACGGTCTTCGCACTCTCCGGACCGGCGAGGTCGTCGCTCAGGTGGGCGGAGGGGTAGAGGACGATGTTCCGGGTGTTCAGTCGATCGGTCACGTCGCGCAACTCGTCGGCGGCGTTCGCGGCCACGGCGTCGAGGTCGGTCTCGTCTCCGGTCTCGACGCTGACGAACGCGGTCACGCAGTCTTCCATCCGACCCGCCATCGGCACGCCCTCGGTCTCGGCGACGCCCTCCTCGGCCTCGGTCGTGGTCTCGAATTCGAGGTGGTCGGAGTGGACGAACAGCAGTCGCATGGAGAGGAGTGTCCGGCGTGCGGGGAAAAGTGTGCCGGGGCGGCGGGACGGTTGGAGAATCCAGTGCGCTCAGTCGTCGGCGGACGCGGGCGGCTCGTCGGTCTCGGCGACCGACTCGTCGGGCGGCGCGTCGAACAGCGGACTCTGGTCGCCGGGCGTGAAGGTGTTGAGGACGAGCGCGGTCAGCGCGGTGACGACGACCGGTTCGCCGAAGAAGGTCCGGGCCGCGCTCGGGAGGCCGGAAATCGCGTCCGGACGCGTGGCGATGCCGAGTCCGAGACCGAGCGAGACCGCGAGGATGACCATGTTCCGGCGGTCGAGGTCGGTGTGCAAGAAGACGAGGCGCGCGCCGCTGGCGGCGACCATCCCCGCCATCAGCAGGACCGCACCGCCGAACACCGGACTCGGGATAGTGGCGACCGCCGCGCCGACCTTCGGACTCAGGCCGAGGAGCGCCAGCAGGACCCCGGCGACGCCGACGACGTGGCGGCTCATGACGCCCGTGAAGTTGACGATGCCCGCGTTCTGCGAGAAGGAGGTGACCGGGAACGCGCCGAACGCCGCGCCGAGTGAACTCAACATTCCGTCGGTGAACAGGCCGCCGCGTAACTCCTCGCTGTCGGGGGTCCGGCCCTCGGCGGCCGTGACGCTCGACAGGTCGCCGACCGTCTCCATCGCCGAGACGAGAAAGAGGAACGCGAAGGTAATCATCGGCACTGGCTCGAACGAGAAGCCGAACGCGCCGGGCTTCGGAATCGCGACCCACGAGGCCTGTGCGACCGGGCCGAAGTCCACGAGGCCGAGGAGAATCGCGGCGACGTAGCCGATGGCGAGACCGACGAGCGTGCTGAGGAGTCGCGTCACGCCGTCGGTAAAGAGGTTGAGCGCGACCGCGACGAACAGGACCAGTGCGGCGAGACCGACGTTGTGGGCCGCGCCGTAGTCGCTCGCGCCGACGCCGCCTGCCGAGTAGTCCATCGCGACCGGCACGAGGTAGAGACCGATGATTATCACGACGAGTCCGGTCACGAGCGGCGGAAAGAACGGTTCGATGCGGTCGAACTGCCAGCCGATGACGCCCTCCACGAGGAAGCCGGTGACGAGTATCGCGCCGAAGACCGCCCCGAGTCCGTAGCTCGCGCCGATGGAGGAGGCCGCGCCGACGAAGGTGAAACTCGTCCCCATCACGATGGGGAGTTTGGCACCGACCGGGCCGACGGTGTAAGCCTGCACGACGGTCGCCAGTCCGGAGAACAGCAGGACCATCTGGACGATGTAGGCCGTGTCGCCCGCGCTCAGGCCGACCGCGCCCGCGACGATGTACGCCACCGCGGTCGCCGGGACCAGCATCACCGCGACGTGTTGGAGTCCTAGCAGGATGGACTTGGGCCACGGCGGCCGGTCGTCGAGTTCGTAGTCGAGGTCTATCTCTCCCTCCGTGTCTGTCGCCATTGTACTCCCGACGAATCGGTCGGGTTCAATAATAGTTTCGCGTTCGAGCGCATATTCAGTCTCAAAAAGTCCGAAATACCCATATTCGTGCATAAAATTCCGGGGTCGGTACCGTCCTCGAAAGTGCCGACCGCCAGCGTTCGACGTACTCGTCGCCGAGCGGGCGGCTTTCGCCGTCGCCGAAAGCTACAACCGGACTCTCTACCACGTACTCCGTGTGAAAGGGTATCGGCTCCTCTCGGTGTGGGGCATCCCCATCCGAATCAACGTCTCGCTCGTCGTCGTGTTGCCCGTGCTGGCGTGGCTCATCGGGAGCGGCGAGCAGATCGACCTGTACACGCAGATAATCAACGGCTTCCCCATCGTCGCGCTCGACCCCGCGGTCCTCCGGACCGGAAACACGCCGTGGCTCATCGGCATCGCCGCCGCGGTTGGCCTCTTTGCCAGCGTGACGGTCCACGAACTCGGCCACGCGTGGGCCGCGCGCCGATACGACATCGAGGTGGAGTCGATAACCCTCTGGCTCCTCGGCGGACTCGCGAACCTGAAAGCGATGCCCCGACAGTGGCAACAGGAACTCTGGATCGCGCTCGCTGGACCCGCGGCGAGCGTTCTCGTCGCGGTCGTCTGCTACGGCGTCGTCCTCGCGCTCCCCGCGTCGGTTCCCGCGGTCACGTTCGTCGTCGGCTGGCTGGTCGTCACGAACCTCGTTCTCACGGTCTTCAATCTCCTGCCCGCGTTCCCGATGGACGGGGGACGCGTCCTCCGGGCGCTCCTCGCCCGGTCCCGGCCGTACGCCGAGGCGACCCGGACCGCGGCGCGAATCGGCTCGCTGTTCGCCATCGGGTTCGCACTCCTCGGCGTCCTCTCGTTCAGCCCGATGCTGCTCATCTTGGCGCTGTTCGTCTACGGGGCGGCCAACGGCGAGTCGAGGATGGTCGCGCTGGAGACCCTCCTCGACGGCGTGACCGCGGGAGACGTGATGAACTCGGACGTAGAGGTCGTCTCCGCGGAGACGCCGCTCTCGGAACTCGGCGAGCGGATGCTCGCGGACCGCCAGACCGCCTACTCCGTCGCCGACGAGTCCGGTTCCGTCGTCGGCGTCGTCTCGCTCGACCGACTCCGCCGGGGCCGTCGCCGGGATGCGACGACCGTCGGCGACGTGATGGTCGAGACGTTTCCGAGAGTCGCGCCGGACGCCCCGATGTTCGAGGTCGTCGGGCTGATGAACGAGGAGCGCGCGAGCGCGGCGCTCGTGGAAGCCGACGGCGAGGTCGTCGGGATACTCACGTCGGCGGACCTCGCGACGACGCTGGCGGTCCGACGCGAGGCCGAGAGCCTGACTGGCCCCCGAGTGGCGATGTGAGCCTGCCGTCGGCGTGTCTCAATCCGTCGTCGCGTCACATCTCCACCCGTCGTCGCGTCGTATCTCCGCCGGTCGTCGCGTCGTATCTCCGCCGGTCGTCGCGTCGCATCTCCGCCCGTCCCCGCGGCGGGCGTCAGTGAATCGTGACTTCGTAATCCTCGACCGTGATGTCTATCAGACTCGTCGCCTCGTAGTCGGTCTCGTCCAGCGCCGTCTCACCTAACTTCCGGATGACGACCACGATGTCCGCGATTTCTGCGCCGATTTCGTCCATCGCGTCGCAGATGGACGCCAGCGTCCCGCCGGTCGAGAGGAGGTCATCCACGATGAGAACCCGGTCGCCCTCCTCTACGTCGTTGATGTACATCTCCGACTCGGAGTAGCCGGTGGTCTGGTGGAGCGCGACCTCGCCGTCGAGTCCGTACTCGCGCTTGCGGATAACCACGAGGGGCACGTCGGTCTGGAGCGACAGCGCGGTAGCGATGTGGATGCCCATCGCCTCGGGGGCGACGATTTTGTCCACGTCCAAGTCGGCCTCGCGGGTGACCCCGACCACGACCTCCCGGAGGAGTTCGGGTTCGAGCATCGGCACGCCGTTGCTGATGGGGTGGACGAGGTACTGGTAGCCGTCCTTGTCGATAATCGGTGCCTCGTGGAGTGACTCGCGGAGCCGGTCCATGTGCCCCGTTGGAAGAAACGTCGAAAAAACGGTTCGGTCTGGCGGCGAAGCGCGTCACCCGACGGGACCTGCCCGTCCGAGCGACACCCGACGCTCGCGGCACCTAAAGGGTTTTAGGGCGTGAACGACTACCATCGGCCAAGACAGCACTGATGAAACGCGCACTATTCGGACTGCTGCTCATCCCGCTGCTCGACGCGCTGTTCCTCGTCTACGTGGCGAGCCAACTCGGCCCGGTGCTGACGGTGGCGCTGGTCGTCCTGACCGCGCTGGTCGGCACGCTGTTCGTCCGTGCGGAGGGCCGTCACACCATCAGACGGCTCCAGAAGGCGGTCGGCGAGGGCGACGTTCCGACCGACGAGTTGACCGACGGCGCGCTCCTCATCGCGGCGGGCGCGTTCCTGCTGACGCCCGGTCTCGTCACCGACACGCTGGGTTTCCTGCTGGCGTTCCCGCCCTCGCGCATCCTCGCCCGCGAGGCGGTCCAGAAGTGGGTCGTCAAGCCCTACGTCGAGAAGAAGACCGGCGGCTTCGCCTCCGGCAACGTCTACACCTTCGGCTTCCCGAACGCCGAGGACGTGAACGCGAGCGGAACGGGCGCTGGCGCGGGGTCGGGTAGCGCGAGCGGTTCCGGGTCGCGGAGTCGGGACTCCTCGGAGGACACCTACCGCGTGGACGACGACGCCTACGACATCGAGTTCGAGGACGACGAGAACGAGAAGTAGCGAGAGCGGAGCGGCAGTGACGCCGCGAGACTCACGAACGATTTTGCCGGAAAACAGCGTGAGGGCGTCCCGAAGCGGCGTCGAAAGGAAACGCTTAAACATTCAAGGGCGCAAGCAGAGAATGCGTTCGCACGGGCCAATAGCTCAATCAGGTTGAGCGCTCGGCTGATAACCGGGAGGTTCGCGGTTCAAATCCGCGTTGGCCCACTCGCTTTCCTCACGATGTCTGTCCGTTCGAGAACTGTCGTGGTGGCCGAATAGGCAAGGCGACGTTCTATCCTGAGACGAAGAGGAGACGTACGACACTATCCCCGCCGGTCTCCTCTCCCCGTCTAAAAACCCCTATATACTGCTCATAGCACCGATTTAATACTGCTCGGCCCTCTACGACACCGAATGGCTATTACTACGGGCGAGCAACTGGCGAGCGAGTCCGAATCGCGCTTCGCCGAAGGCGTCCCTCACGAGCGAATCGACGCCGAGGAGTGGACCAACATCTACGTCGTCGGCGACGTACACGGTTGCCGGGCCGAACTCGAAACGTTGCTGGAACGTCTCGACGTGTCCGACGACGACCTCGTGGTGTTCGTCGGCGACCTCGCGCGGAAGGGTCCCGACACCGAGGGCGTGCTGGACATCGTGCGCGAGCGGCCGAATCTCGTGAGCATCCGCGGGAACAACGAGGCCAAGATTCTGCGCGGCGAGACCGACCTCGACCTCTCGGAAGCGAACGCCGAGTTCGTCCGGTCGCTCCCGGTCGCGCTCTCGTGGGAGGGCGCGCTGGTCGTCCACGGCGGCGTGGACCCACGCAGGGACCTGCGCGACCACAGCGTCGACGACCTGCTGAACATGCGCGCTCCTCACGCCGACGAGGAGTACGTCGGCCCGCTCTGGTACGACGAGTACGACGGGGCGACCACTATTTTCTCGGGGCACACGGTCCACGAGCGACCGCACGACGCGGACGGCGGCGTCGCGCTCGACACCGGCTGTGTCCACGGCGGCGCGCTGACCGCCTACGACTGGCACGCCGAGGAGTTCGTCGAGGTGTCGGCCGAGGAGACCTACGTCGAGCGCAGTGCAGACAAGATAGTTCGACTCGACGGCGACGGCTCGGTGTTCCGGTAGGATGTCGAGCGAGCGCCCGCGTTCGGACGACGACGAGACCGAAGTCACCGACGCGGAGACGGTCGATTCCGTCGAGGCGACCGATGCCGTCGATTCGTCCACCGCTACCGACTCGTCTACCACCACCGACTCGTCTACCACCACCGACTCGCCCACCGCCACCGACTCGCCCGCCGCTACCGAACCGGCCGACGCCGCGGAGTTCGACCCGTCGAACTCCGAGTACTATCTGAACCGCGAACTTAGCGAGTTGGAGTTCCAGAAGCGCGTCCTCCACGAGGCGACCGACGAGCGCAATCCCCTGCTGGAGCGGGTGAAGTTCCTCGCCATCTTCACGACGAACATGGACGAGTTCTTCCGCAAGCGCGTGGGCGGTCTGAAACAGCAGATCGCCGCCGGAGTCACCGAGCGCACGCCCGACGGTCGCACGCCCCGCGAGCAGTGGGAGGAGATACACGAGGTCGCCCGGCCGATGTTCGAGCGCCAGACCGACTGCTACCACGACGAACTTCGGCCCGCGCTCGCCGACGCGGGAATCCGGATTCTCGACTACGACGACCTCTCGGCCGACGAGCGCGGCGACCTCCGGGTGTACTTCGAGAGTTCGGTCCTGCCGACGCTGACGCCCCTGACTTTCGACCCGGCACACCCCTTCCCGCACATCTCGAATCTCAGCCTCTCGCTGGGCGTGTTGACCCGCGAGGACCCCGACGACGACCTCACGTTCTCGCGGGTGAAAGTCCCGCAGAACCGGCCGCGACTCCTCCGCGTCGGCGACGGCGGCGAGGAGAGCGTCGGCGAAAGCGCGGCGAGCGCGTCCGCGAGCGACCGAGACGCCCTGTTCGTCCTGTTGGAGGACGTTATCGCCGACAACCTCGACCTCCTGTTTCCGAACGTCGAAATCGTGGACTACTCGACGTTCCGCGTCACCCGGAACGCCGAGGTCGGTCGCGACGAGGAGGTCGCCGAGGACCTCATCGAGATGATAGAGGAGGTCTTGGAGGAGCGCCGGTTCGCCACGGTCGTCCGCCTCGAAATCGAGGACGACGCCCATCCGCTCGTCCGCGAGATTTTGGCCGACAAACTCGACGTGGACGACCACGAGATATTCGAGCGCCGCGGTCCGCTGGCGTTTCGGGACTTCGACGGACTGCTCGACGTGGACCGCCCGGACCTGAAACTCGACAACTGGTCGCCCAAGCACCACCCGCGACTCGCCGACGCGCGGGCCGACGACCGCGACATCTTCGCCGAGATTCGCGACGACGACGTGCTGGTCCACCACCCCTACCACTCGTTTACCGGGACGGTCCAGCAGTTCCTCGAAACCGCGGCCCGCGACCCGGACGTGCTGGCCATCAAGGCCGCCATCTACCGGACCGCCAGCGACTCGAAGGTGGTCGAGACGCTCATCGAGGCCGCCCGGAACGGCAAGCAGGTCGCCGTGATGGTCGAACTGAAGGCCCGCTTCGACGAGCAGAACAACTTGGAGTGGGCCAAGAAACTGGAAGCCGAGGGCATCCACGTCGCCTACGGCACCATCGGCTACAAGACCCACACCAAGACCTCGCTGGTCGTCCGCGACGAGGGCGACGAGGTCAGCCTCTACTCGCACGTCGGCACGGGGAACTACCACTCCGAGACCGCCAAGCGGTACGACGACCTCGGCCTGTTGACCGCGGACCGCGATATCGGGCAGGACCTCGTGAAACTGTTCAACTACTTCACGGGCCACTCGCTCCACGAGGAGTACCGCGAGCTACTGGTCGCGCCGGGCAACATGCGCGACCGGTTCGTGGACCTGATTCGCAACGAGGCAGAGTGCGCCCGCCGGGGCGAGGAGGCCCGCATCGTCGCCAAGATGAACCGACTAGAGGACCCCGAAATCGTCGCGGAACTCTACGAGGCGTCGATGGCGGGCGTGGACATCGACCTGTTGGTCCGGGACATCTGTCGGCTCCGCCCCGGATTGGAGGGTGTCAGCGACAACGTGAACGTCTACAGCATCGTCGGTCGGTTCCTCGAACACTCCCGCATCTACCACTTCGAGAACGACGACCTCGGGTACTACGTCGGGTCGGCCGACTGGATGACTCGGAATCTGGACAACCGCGTCGAGGCCATCGCGCCCATCGAGGACCCGCGCCTCCAGCGGGAACTCGACTGGATACTGGAGACGTACTTCTCGGACAACCGCAAGCGGTGGGTCATGCACCCGGACGGGAGCTACGAACAGCTTCGACCGGCGGACGGCGACGAGACCCGCAACGCCCAAGAGGTCTTCATGCGCGAGGTCGAGGCCGCGTCGGGACAGCGCGACGGGTCGCGGTAGCCCCGGACGCCGAACCGACGCGACCCTCTCCCGCTCACGGCCGGAAGGCTGACACGCCTCGCGGTGCTAACCGCGGCGATGACCGAGACGCCAGAACGGGCCGACGTGGTCCGGATGGTCGCCGCCGTCGCGCCCTCGTGGTCGGTCGAACGCATCCGACCGCAGGACGGCGGGACCGACGACGTGGCCCTCCTCGCGGTCGCCACGCCCGAGGGCCGCCGAGAGGTCGTCCTGAAGTCGTTCTCCGGCGCGGGCGTCCCCGCTCGGGTCGCGCGCTCGGAGCCGCGACTCCTCGGCCTGCTGGCCCGCGAGACCGACGTTCCGGTCCCCGAGGTCGTCGGCTTCGTGGACGACCACCCCGACCTCCCGGCACCGTTCTTCCTCGCGGAGCGACTCCCCGGCGAGGAGGTCGGCGGTCGGTTCTTCGACCTGTCGGCCGACGCCCTCGAAACCCTGCTGGCCGACGCCGGGCGCTACCTCGCGCAACTCCACGACCTCCGGTCGTTCGACCGCTTCGGTCGCGTCGGCGTCGAACCGGCCAGCACGAACGGGACCGATAGCGAGCGCGAGGTCGGCGGGGCAGACAGCGAGCGCGAGGTCGGCGCGGAGGACGGCAACCTCGCGGTCGTCGGCGACCGGCACGGCCCGCGAACGCGGTGGGCCGACTGGTTGCTCGCGGACGCCGAGGAGACCCTCGACGGTCTGTCCGGCGGCCGGTTCGACGACCTCGTACCTGCGCTCCGCGAGTACGTCGAAGAGGCGGTTCCCGCGCTCTCCGGTCCCGAGACCGCATCGCTCGTCCACTGGGACTACCGACTGGGGAACCTGCTGGCCGACCCCGAGACCGGCGAGACGACCGGCGTCCTCGACTGGGCGGACCTCCTCGCGGGCGACCCCGCCTACAACCTCGCCACCGTCGAGGACCACGCCATCGACTGGCGGACCCGCGACCCGGTTCTCCGGCGGCGACTCCGCGAGGCGTTCCGGGGGGCGTACCGCGCCGGGCGCTCGGCCGAGGGCGAGGAGTTCCGCGAGCGAAAGCGCGTCGCCCACCTCTGCAATCGCCTGCACGCGATGGCCTGCCACCCCGACTGGTACGCCGACGCCGACCCGGCGGTCCGCGACGAGCGCGCCGCCGAACACCGAATGTTCGTCCGGAGCTACCTCGACTGAGCGCCGCCGGAACGACCCCGACCGCGCCGACCCGAGCGACCCGCATCGAACGAACAGACCTATAACGACACTCACCAACTCCCGCCCGTGCCCCGGACACTCGTCGTTTCGGACGTACACGCCAACGCCGTCGCCCTCGACGCGGTTCTGGCCGCGGAACCCGACCGCGACGCGGTACTGTTCCTCGGCGACGCCGTGGACAACGGTCCCCACCCGAACGCGGTCTGCGACCGCCTCCGCGAGGAGGCCCTCCTCGCGGGCGTCCGCGGCAACCACGACCGGACCGTCCTCGACGCGACGCCCGACGGGACCGCCGTGAACAGGTCCGACACCACGGACGGCGACCCCTTCGCCGACTGGCAGGCGTGGACGCGCGCCCGCCTCTCGGCCGAGAATCGCGACTTTCTGCGGTCGTTCGACCGCACGACGACCCTCTCGCTCGGCGGGCGAACCGCGCGCCTGCATCACGGCGACTTCCCCGCGCCGGACGAGACGGAGAGGGACGCGGCGACCGGGACAGGGACGGCGACCGGGACAGGGACGGCGACCGAGACGAAGAAGCAAATGGAGACGTGGCGGACTCGCGTGACGCCCGAGGAGGCCCCGGAAACCTTCGAGGCGGTCGCGGCCCGCTACGACGAGACGCTACTCCTGCACGGTCACTCGCACTTCCCGTTCGTCGCCACAGTCGCCGGGACAACGTTCGTCAATCCGGGAAGCGTCGGCCTCCAGCGCCCCGGTTGGCCAGCCGACGAGGCGCGCTACGCCGTCTTCGAGGACGGCGCGTTCAAGTTGCGGAGCGTCACCTACGACCCCGGTCCGGTCGCGGCCGACTCGCGGGAACTGGACAGTCCGTTCGCGGACCTGTGGGAGACGCCGAGCGCGACCGCGAGCGACTGAGGCTACTCCCCGCTCAGTTCCCGCACCGTCAGCGAGATGCCGATGCCCGAGACCAACAGCACGACCAGATTGAACGCCGCGCGGAACAGCGGCCGGTACTCCTCGGCGACGAAGGTGGCGATGCTCGCGTTCACGCTGGCGTACAGTTGCACCACCGCGACGACCGCCAGTAGGACGAACAGGCCCAGCGCGGCCCGGTAGAGGTTCGTCCGAATCCGGAAGTCGTCGGTCGATGCCTCGCTCGTCTCGGTGTCGATGTTGGTCTCCGTCATGGTGTCGTCTATCTCGGTCGCGTCGGTCGCAGTTCCATCGGTCGCGGTCGCGTCGGTCGCGGTCGCGTCAGTCACGATTGCCTCCGCGCGAGCAGGAGCGCGCCGACCAGCGCGACGACGGCGACGCCGACGCCGAAGCCGGGGATGCCGCCCGCGCCGCCGTCTGCACCCCGCTCGATGGTCGTCTCGTAATCTCCGCCGCTCGCAGGCCCGCTCCCGTCGCCCTCGAAGTCGCCGACCTCGATGCCGACCTCGCGGACCGTCTCGTTCGCGCGGACGGTCTCGGTCGGGTTCAGGTTCGCCACGCTCCGGGTCGTGCCGACGATGACGCCGTCCTTCCACAGCACCGCGTCGAGGTAGTAGTTGTAGCCGTCGGGCACGGTCAATTCGACGTTCGGGGTCGCGGTCCGGCCGGGCCGGATGGTGCCGACCTCGACGGCCGTCCGGTCGGCGACGATGTTCGAGTCGGCCTGCCGCGCGGTGAAGACGACGCGTAACTCCTCGGACGAGTCGTCGCCCTCGTTGGTCAGGAACGTCGAAACGTCGAGCGTGGCGCTGTCGTTGGCCGCGTTCTGGACGGTGTACTCTATCGGCGGGAGTCCGTCGCCGCCCTGCCAGTGGAACCGGACGCTGGTCCGGGCGTATTCGGGCGTCAGCGTGCCAACGCCACGGACTTCCTTGCTCCCCTCGGCGATGCGCGCGCCGTCGCGGTAGACCACGGTCTCGACGCGGTAGCCGCCGGACCGCTCGACCGAGAGGTTCCGGACGACCGAGACCTCCCGGTCGCCAGTGATGGGTTCGACGGCGGTCTCGCTCGTCGTCTCGACCAGCCCCGAGTCGAGGTGGACCGCCCTGACCCGGACGGTGACGTTCTCGGACTTCCCGCCCCGGTGTTCGAGGCGCGTATCGACTTGCAACGTCGCGGTGCCGCCCGACACCGTGCCCGGAGCGATGGCGACCTCCTGAATCGAGAGGTGACCGGGCCGGACCGGGTCGGGGTCGGAGTCGGCTATCGCGCCGGGGACCACGGCGGCGGCGACGAGCGACGCCGCGACGACGGCGACGATACCGCCCGCCAGTAGTTTCTCGCGGTTCATATCGTGTCGCTCACAGGACGGTGTGAAGTGCCTTGTGGTCGGTAAGTCGCGCGGGAGAGACGAAACCGCCGCGAGAACGGTCGGAACAGTCGTTATCTTTTTTGTTATGTTCTCCTACTAGTTCAAGCAATGCTTTCGACAGGAACCCGCGCCCCGGACTTCGAGTTGCCGGGCGTCGTCGGCGGCGAACGGAACCGGTATCGGCTCTCCGACTGCGTGGACGACGGGAAGGTCTTGCTCGCGTTCTACCCCTGCGACTTCAGTCCCGTCTGTACGAAGGAACTGTGCGCGATTTGTGATATGGAGTGGTTCGACTTCGAGGAGAACCTGCAAGTGTTCGGCGTCTCGCAGGACAGTCTCTACGCTCATAGCGAGTTCGTCGAACAACACGACATCACGTTTCCCCTGTTGGCGGACACCGGCGGCGACGTAACCGAATCGTACGACATCCGCTACGACTCGTGGGAGGGGCAGGCGGGCATCGGCAAGCGAGCCTTCTTTCTCGTGGACGAGACCCGGACCGTCCGCTACGCGTGGGCGACCGACGACGCGTATCAGGACCCCGACCTCGAAGCCCTCCTCGACGCGCTCGCGGAGGTCCGTCAACTGTCCGTGGCGTGAGGTCGGCCGACGCGTCCGGCGTTCTCCTCGCAGATAGACCCAAGGACGCCGAGTCCTAAGCGTCCGACAATGTACACCGGGAAGACCGAGAAGCCCTGCTGTCTCTGCGACGACCCCGAGACGGCGATGCGCATCGACCTGCCGCCGCGTGCCATTCCCGCGATGAAACACAGCGGCCCCATCGCGTGGCAGGACGTGGTGGGCGAGGTCTCCATCCACTTCTGCGCGAGCGACTGGGAGTTGGTCCGGGACCTCGTGTTGGACCTCGGGCAGAACCCGCTCGGCAAGTGCAACGTCGCGCGGGCCTCCTTCGACTTGCGGGAGGACTTCGAGGCGCTACTCAACGACGTGCGCGACGAACCCGACCAGTCGGGCGTCGAACGGCGGATGCTCGACCGGAGCGAGGAGGTCTTCGCCGGAGCGGGACAGTTCACCGACCGCGACAGGGTGGAGGCCACGCTGGTTCGGTGGGTGCTGGAGGACGGGCGCGGCGTGACGAGTGACCCGGACCGGACCCACCCCGCGGAGGCGAGCGACCGATGACGGTCCGCGGCGTCGTCCTCGACGTGGACGGCACGCTCGTCCGGGGTGACGAACCGATTCCGGGGGCCATCGAGACGGTGGACCGACTGCGCGAGCGGGGTCTGGACCTCCTCATGCTGTCGAACAACCCGACGCAGACCCCCGCCGCCTACGCCGCCCGCCTCGCGGACCTCGGGTTCACGGTGGGTCCCGACGACGTGGTGACCTCGGGGTCGCTGACCGCCGACTACGTGGCCGAGGAGTACCCCGACGCGGCGACGTATCTCCTCGGCGAGGCGGGCCTGCGCGAGATGCTGGCGGCCCGCGGCGTCTCGCTGGTGACCGACCCCGACAGCGCCGAGGTCGTCGTCGCCTCCATCGACCGCGAGTTCACCTACGACCGCCTCCGGAACGCGCTCTGGGCGCTGGAGGGCGCGGCCTTCGTCGCCTCGGACCCCGACCGGACCATCCCCGCGGCCGACCGGCCGGTGCCGGGGTCGGGTCCCATCGTCGCCGCGCTCGCGGAGGCCGCCGACCGCGACCCCGACGCGATGCTCGGCAAGCCCGGCAAAACTGCGGCCGAGGCGGTCGAGGCCCGCGTCGCGGGGCGGAACGAGGAGGTCCTCGTCGTCGGGGACCGACTCGACACGGACATCGCGCTCGGCGAGAACGCGGGTCTGCGAACCGCGCTGGTGCTGTCGGGTATCACGACCCGCGCGGACGCGGACTCGTCGTCGGCCGCCCCCGACACGGTTCTGGACTCGGTGGCCGACCTGCCCGCCCTGCTGGACTCGTGGGAGGACCGGTGATGAGTGGTGAGCAGTCCACTGCGCTCGTCTGGTTCCGGCGCGACCTCAGACTGCACGACAACCCGACGCTGGCCGCGGCCGCTACTGCTGACCACCTCCTGCCGGTCTACTGCTTCGACCCGCGCGAGTTCGGCCCGCGGCCCTACGGCGGTCCCGACTCCTTCGAGTACGAGAAGACCGGCCCCCACCGCGCTCGGTTCCTGCGCGAGAGCGTCGCCGACCTCCGCGAGAGCCTGCGCGAGCGAGATTCGGCGTTGGTGGTGCGCCACGGCCGTCCCGAAGAACTCCTCCCCGACATCGCGGACGCCGCGGGCGCGTCGGCGGTCTACTGCCAGACGCTTCCGGTCCCCGAGGAGCGAGCGGTTGAGGCGAGCGTCGAGTCCGCGCTGGCCGACCGGGGCGTCGAACTCCGGACGCGCTGGACCCACACGCTCCACCACCGCGACGACCTGCCGACGCCGGTCGCCGAGATTGCCGACACCTTCACGCCGTTCAAGGACCGCCTCGAAGCGACGAGTCGCGTGCGCGAGCCGATTTCGACGCCCGAGTTACCGCCCGCACCGACGCCCGATTCGTCCGTCTCGTCGGGGTCGTCGGACTCGTCCGATTGGGGGGCGAAAGAAGTTCCCGATGCAGACACGCTCGGCGTCTCGGCCGTCGAAGCTCCGACCGCCGAGGACGACCGCGCGGCGCTCGACTTCCGGGGCGGGGAGTCGGCCGGACTCGCCCGACTGGACGCGTACGTCTGGGAGCGCGACCGCCTTCGGGAGTACCGCGAGACCAGAAACGGCCTCCTCGGGCCGGACTACTCTTCGAAGTTCTCCGCGTGGCTGAATCTGGGCTGTCTGTCTCCTCGGCGCGTCCACGCCGAGGTGGAACGCTACGAGGCCGAGCGCGTCGAAAACGACTCGACGTACTGGCTCGTCTTCGAGTTGCGCTGGCGGGACTTCTTCCAGTTTCAGGTCACCAAGCACGGCGCGCAGTTGTTTCGCCCGGAGGGGATTCGGGAGCGCGAGGTTGAGTGGTCCGTGGACTCCGGCGCGTTCGAGCGGTGGGCCGCGGGACAGACCGGAATCCCGTTCGTGGACGCCGCGATGCGCGAACTGGCCGCGACGGGCTACCAGTCCAACCGGGCGCGCCAGAACGCCGCGTCGTTTCTGGCCAACGACCTGCGAATCGACTGGCGGCGCGGGGCCGCCCGGTTCGAGACCCTGCTGGTGGACTACGACCCCGCGAGCAACTACGGCAACTGGGCCTACGTCGCGGGCGTCGGCAACGACGCCAGAGACCGGTCGTTCGACGTGCTGTGGCAGGCCCACCGCTACGACCCCGACGCCGAGTACGTCCGGACGTGGTGCCCCGAGTTGGCGGACGTGCCGGTCGAGAAAGTTCATCAGCCGTGGACCATGACCGCCGCCGAGGAGGCCGAGTACGGCGTCGAACTCGGTGCGGACTACCCCGAACCGATGGTGGACCCGGAAATCTACGAGGGTCCCGAGGACTGAGACGGAGCGCGACTGGGCGAAGGAGGACGAGCCTCAGAGGTCGCCGTCGGCCGCCAGTTCCCGGACCTCGGCGGCGCGCTCGCGGACGGCGTCGAGTTCGTCGTCGTCCTTCCGGTCGAGGTTGTGGTAGGTGAGTCCCATCCGGTGGTTGTCCCGAAGTGTCTCGTCGTTCTCCGCGAGGAAGTCCCAGTAGAGGGCGTTGAACGGGCAGGCATCTTTTCCGGTGGTCTCGTCGGGGTCGTACCGGCAGGTCTCGCAGAAGTCGCTCATCTTCTCGACGTAGTTCGCGCTTGCGGCGTACGGTTTCGTGGAGAGCGCGTCGGTGGCAAAGGTGCCCATGCCGACGACGTTTGGCGTCGTGACCCAGTGGTAGGCGTCCACGTAGCCGAAGTGGAACCAGCGGTTGAGTTCGTGGGGGTCCGCGCCGTAGGTGAGCGCGAAGTTCGACAGAATCATCAGGCGCTCGATGTGGTGGCTGTACCCTCGGTCCCAAACGCGCCCGACGACGGTTTCGAGGCAGTGCATGTCGGTCTCGCCGTCGTAGTACAGCGGCGGCAGGTCGCGGGTCGCGTCGAGGTGGTTCGCCTCTCCCATCGCGGGCATCCGGCGGCGGTAGGCGTGGCGGACGAACTCGCGCCACCCCAGTACCTGCCGGACGAACCCCTCGACGCTCTCGATTGGTGCCTCGTCGGCCTCGTAGGCCGCAATAGCGCGCTCGATGACCTCCTCGGGCCGGAGCAAGCCGAGGTTGAGCGCGGGCGACAGCAGGGCGTGGTTGCCCGACCACGACCGCGCGAGCATGGCGTCCTGATACGGGCCGAACTCGGGCAACCGCTCGGCGACGAAGCGGTCAAGCGCGGTCAGGGCCTGCTCGCGGGTGACGGGCCAGCGAAATCGGGTCTCGCGTTCTGCGTCCTCCTCTCTCTCCCCGTCGGCGAAGTCGGTGAGGTCGGTCCTCGCGGCGTCGGTCGGGTCCGCGTCCCCAACGTCGAGAATCGCGTCGTCGCCCCACGTCTCGAACTCGTCGCGCACCCAGTCGGCGACGGCTTCGGTCGTCTCGGTCGCGTCGAACGCTGGCGGGTCGGGAAACTCGTACTCGGGGTCGGGGAACTGGCGGTTGTCCTCGTCGTAGTTCCACTCGCCGCCCGCGGGTCGAGGCTCCTCGGCCGAGTCGGCGTCTCCTTCGGTCGAGTCGCCGTCTTTCCCGGTCGACTCGCCGCCCTCCATCAGGTATCCCGTCCGCTCGCGCATCCAGCGATAGAACGTCTCTTGGCGGGGAATCGCGTCGGGAAATCGCTGGTCGAACTCGTCGGGCGAACAGAGGAACAGGTCGTTTTCGAGGAGGGTCAGGCGGCCCTCCTCGCCCGCGGCGTCGGCGACGAGTTCACGGAGGCGGTCGGCCGCACCGTAGCTCGCCGGTTCCATCGCCCGGAGGAGGTCGTCGGGATGGTCGGCGAAGTGGGCGTCGAGGGCGTCGGCGAAGGTCTCGGCCCGCCTGTACTCGACTTCGTAGCCAGCGTCGCGCAACTCGTCGCGGAAGTGGCCCATTGCGGCGAAGACGAGCGTGAGCTTCTGGGGGTGGTAGGGCATCCGGCGGGCGAACCTGCGCGACTCCACGAGGAGAACGCGTTCGTCGTCGGGCGAGCAGTCGGCGAGCGGTCCCGCGTCGGGGTGCAACTGGTCGCCGAGAACCCAGACGGTCATGGTCGGCGCTTCGGACGGGAGCGGCTTAAGTTCGGGCGTCGGTCGGCGTCGGGCGGGCCGGGGAGAGTTCGGGGAGTGAGCAGGAGGAGAACGCGGCGTCAGCGACGAGACAGAACCGTCTTAACGGGGAAGTGTAGTAGCCTCTCGTATGGACACCTACGAACTGGACGAGGTGGACCACGGTATTCTCTACTATCTCCAGCAGGACGCTCGCAACAGCACCAGCACAGAGATGGCCGAGGAGCTAGACATCACGGCCAGTACGGTCCGGAATCGCCTCGCTCGGTTGGAAGACGAGGGCGTCATCGAGAAGTACGTCCCCCAGATAGACTACGAGCGGGCCGGGTTTCAGCTTCGCGTGCTGTTCACCTGTACGGCCCCCGATCAGCCCGAGAACTTCGGACAGGACGTACTCGAACAGGAGGGCGTCGTCGCGGTCCGGGAACTGCTAGCCGGGACCGAGAACCTCCACGTCGAGGCGGTTGGCACCGATACGGACCACCTGACCGAGATCGCCGACTCCCTGCGCGAGATGGGACTGGAGATAGTTCGGTCGGACGTGCTGAAGTCCCAACTCCACCAACCGTTCAACCACTTCGGGACCTCCGTCGGCGACGAGTAGACGCGTCTCGTCAGTTGGCTCCTCTCGATAATTCTGCCGACGCGGGCGTCTCTCGGTGTGAATCGAAGGGTAGAACCGTAACGAAATAGCAATAAAATTCCGCTTTCGAGGACACGAAAACGCCGATTCCGCCAAATTTTTGCGTCTGTGTCCAGATGAATCGGCCAGATGTGCGACGAGTCACGGCCGACGAGCGAAAAAATAATTGCAGAAATCGCCGACCGAAACGGCGCGGACGCCACGGAACTGCACCCGCCGCTCTACGAGGTAATCGACGTGGAGGCGTTAGACGCCCTCTTCGCGCCCGACCGCGGACTCCAGCCCTGCGACGGTCGAGTCGAGTTCACGTACGGGTCGTGGCGGGTCCGCGTCGAGAGCGATGGATCGGTCGCCGTCGAACCGGGTGACGAGTCGTGACCGGGTACCGGTTCGACTGCGCGTACTGCGACGAGTGCGTCGTGACCGACGACGTGGACGACCTGAAAGCCGACGCCGAGGCGCACCTCGAAACCCACCGCGACGAGATGCGGGAGGTGTTCGCCGTCGCGTTCGGCGACAGGAACTGCCAGAACGACTGCGGGTACGTCTTCCCGGCCGACGTGGACGAGGCGGTCGGCTTCGAGTGCCGGGCTTGCGGCCACGACAACTTCCCGGCGTTCGTCACCCAGTACGTCTACTGGCGCATCGAGAAGACCGACGCGCGCGGCGAGTCGGTCGGCAAGCGCGAGGTCGGCGACGAGTCGGACGACGACCGCTGACCGACTCCGACGACTGCTCGACCGCGCTACTCGTCGGCGTCGGGCGCGACCTCCTCGCGGCGTTCCTCGCCGTCTTCGACCTTCTGGCCCCAAAAACCGGGGTGTTTCACCACCTCCACGTCGCCCTCGACGCGGGTCTGACACGACAGCCGAAGTCCGGAGTCGAGGTCGTGTGGCCGCATCGAGAGTCGCCTGCGCTCGTCGTCGGCCATCTCGCTCGCGTCGCCCCGGACCTCGACCGCGCAGGTTCCGCAGGTGGCGTGCCCCCGGCAGTTGAGGTACTGCGCCGCGCCGTTGTGCGGCGACAGCCCCGCGTCGAGGAGGGCGTCGCGCAGAATCGCGCCCTCTTGACACTCGACCTCCTCTCCCCGAAATCGAATCGTCGGCATGGACGGTCGTAAGGGCGCGACAATGTTAATTGTTAGCACGTTTCGTCGGTCGGCAGAGCTTTCGACCGAATGCGCTCGATGGGAGGATGCGCCCAGTGGGACTCTCCACTCTGGCGCGTGCGGGGCGGGGCGGTGCGGGGCTGTGCAGTTGCTGTACGATTGTTGTCGATAACCGCTCGCTCCGAGTTCACTCCTCTGATTACTGCGGAGGAGTGGTCTACATTCGTGACTCACTACCTCAAACCATTTTATCGGCCGACTCCGAGACGATACGTGTGAGCGCGATAACGTTCTTCGCCACGACCGACTTGGAGCGCATCGTCGAGTTCTACACCGAGACCGTCGGCGCGGACGTGTGGCTCGAACAGCCCGACTGCACGATTCTGAAGTACGACAACCAACTGCTGGGCTTCTGCGAGCGCGAGGAGGCCGACACCGAGGGCATCCTCACCTTCGTCGCCGACGACCGCGAGGGCGTAGACGGGATGCACGAGCGACTGGCCGACCGCGCCCGCGAGGAGCCCCACGAGAACGAGCGGTACGACATCTACCAGTTCTTCGCCGAGGACCCCGACGGCCGGACCGTCGAGTTCCAGACCTTCTGCCACCCGACCGACGCGGTGTAGTCCTCGCCGGGGTTGCTCTTCGGTCGGCGGTCGTTCTCCCACCGGTCCAACTCGCGATTTCGCCCGAGTAACGCCCGTGTCGGACTGCCCAACGGGGCCGTTCGACTCCCGCGCTGGGTGAACAGTCGGGTCGTCTTATCCCGATTGGCACCCACTCGCTACCGACCATGACCGCAGACGACTCCGCGAGCGACGGCGACCGTTCCGAGGAGGTGCCGAAGCGAGGCCGAGAGACAGTGCCGAAGCGAGGCCGAGAGGAGACGACGGGCCGACGCCCCGACGAGGTGACGCGGCGGGCGCTCCTCGCGGGCGTCGGAGCGAGCGCGCTGGGCGCGGTCGGCGTCGCGGGCGCACGCGCCGACGCGACCGACCCAATCGACGCGACCGCACCGACCGGCCGCCAGCAGGACGGGCCGACGATTCCGCCGCGACTCCCGAGCGCCATCGACGTGGACGTGCAAGCGGGCACCGTCACGCTCCCGCTCTACCGCGGGCAGGCACCCGGCGGCGCGGTGTACTACGTTCTCCTCGAAACCAGCGACTTTCGACAGGCCCGGCGGCGGGGCCTGAACTGGTCGCCGAAGTTGACCAACGCCCTCGACACGAACGCCGTGCAGGACGGCGCTGGCCGCCAACCGCGGGCGGGCAACCGCACCGACGCGGCGGCGGGCGTGGCGTTCACCGCGACGCCGAACTTCGCGCTCGAACGGAGCGTAGTGCCCGGCCCGCGGGGGTTCCCGCTCGGCGGCGGCACCAACCCCGGCGCGAGGAGCGACCGGTACACGCCGCTGTTCGTGACCCGGCGGGGCGTCGTCTACAACGCGCCCCACGTCGCCAACGAGTCTGGCGACCACGACGCCGTGGTGGACATCGACCGCGACGCGCTGGAGGTCACGCTCGGCTTGACCGCGGGGTTCTACGAGGGCCAGCGCGTGCTGTACGTGAGTACCGAGGCCTCCTCGCCGGAACTGGCCGCGCTCGAAGGCGCGACGTACGCGCCGTCGCTCAACGCCGCGCCGTCCGCGGGCGACCGGACCGCCGCCACCTCCGCGCGCGAACCCATCGTGCCCGTGGTCAACGGACCGATGGGTGCCGACAATCCCGAGCGACAGGGCCTGCGCTCGGCGGTCGCTGGCGAGGGGAGTCCGCTCAACGTCGTCGCCGAGGAGCAGACCTGCGGCGACCCGAGTTTCCGCGACGACTGCGGCGCGCTGTTCTACAGTCCGCTCTGGGACGTGCATCCGGTCGCGTGGACGCAGGAAGCCATCGACGCCGGAGAGCGGCGCAGACTGGTCAGCCACCAGCAGGTCATCGCCGCGTTCCGTGCGGGGGAACTGGCCACCGCCGCGCCCGACGGTGCCGTCAACGAACAGTTCGGAACTCTCCGGGCGGCGGGCGCGCTCGTCAACTGCTCGCTGATTCTGACCGGCACGTAGCGGGTGGGAGTGCGTAACGGGCGGTGATGCGTAACGGGCGGTGGTTCGTAACGGGCGGTGATGCGTAACGGGCGGTGGTTCGTAACGGGCGGTGGTGCGTAGCGGGCGGTGGTGCGTAGCGGGCAGTAGTGTGGCGCGAGCAGAGATTTACCAGATGCGAGTCAAACACCTTGATTATATCACACGTCGTCCGGGAGAGGGAGTAGCCGATACTCGGGACGGGGACCAATGCACGACGATACCACCGACGAGGCGGAGAACGGACTCACCCGGCGAAACTACGTGAAAGCGGTCGGAACGGCGGTCGGAGCGGTCTCCGGGTTGACGCTCGGGGCGACCCCGAGCGCGGCCCAGCAGACCGAACTCGTCTACGGCGGGACCGCGAACACGGTAATCCTCGCGGGCGACGGCATCTCGGTCACGCAGAACACGTACCAGCGGAACGTCATCTTGGTGTTCGGCCCGCCGAAGCAGGGCGGGTTGGCGGAGACGAACCCCTTCAGTCTGTTCGTCGGCCCGGCGGACAGAAACGAGACCGGGCAACCCGGCCACTACGAGGTCCACTCGGCGGCGTTGGTCGGGTCGAACCTCTTCCAGTACTGGGACCTCCAGTTGCAGGGCAACGGGGGGTTCGCCGGAACGCTCACCGACCCGCACAACGCGGAGGGGTTGGTCTGGAACATCATCAACGTCGAGCGAGCCTTGATTCCGGGGCGACCGAACCTCGGCGTCCTCACCACGATGTTGGGGATGGGCGTCGGCACCCAAATCTCTGGCGCGGTGACCGACGCGTCCGCCGAGGTCCGACTCCAAGGAGCGACCATCGACCAGTTCACCCAGTTCAGTTCCCAAATCTCCGCGGCGCGCATCGCGTGACTCGGTGCGACCCGACGACTCGGAATCCGGCGACCGACCAACGCGGCCGCGCCCGTCGAAAGACGTACCACTATTGAGTAATATATCGAGCAATTAGCGAGGCTTTTGATGTTTCCGTGTTCCGATAGAAACGTGGCGTGCTGTCCCGTCCGTCGCATCGCGCTAACGCCGCTGTGAACGGCACCTGTCATCAACTCGCCACGCACGCCACGAACCAGTCAGCCAACAGTCGTTGCCACTACGTCCCCCGATTTCCCGCATTTCTCCTTTCCCCTTTCGGCTTTTCTACGACCGCGGAGCGCGCGGTGGCTCTCGAAACCCGCTCCGACGGTCGTCTCGTCCGAGTCGAAAAGAACGGTCGAGTCCGAGTCTCAGTAGCTGTACTCGGTGTGTAGGCTCCCGCCGTCGTCGTAGAGGAGAACCGTGTCGCCGCCGTTGTTCCAGATGTAGTAGCCACCCCAGTAGAGGTCCGTGGCGGAGTCGGTCCCGTCGCCCGAGTGGAGACGCACCGTCTCGCCCGCGCCGAGCGAGAAGCCGTCGGGGAACTGATAGCTGTTGCCCGCGGCGTCCTCGACGGTCCAGCCGGTCAGGTCCTGCGCGCCCGAACCGGTGTTCTCGAAGTCCACGTACTCGTCGTTGAGCGTCGAACCGTCTGCGCTGACCGTCGCGACTCGAATCGTCCCCTGCGAACCGGAACCGTCGTCGTTCGTCGGGTAGGACTTCTTCACGACGAGCGCGCCGTCGTCGTCGTAGACGTAGGCCGTGTCGCTGTCGTTGTTCCAGACGTACGACCCGCCCCAGTAGAGGTCCGTGGCGGAGTCGGTGCCGCTCCCGGAGTGGACCCGGACCGTCTCGCCCGCGTCGAGCGAGAAGCCGTCGGGGAACGCGTAGTCGTTGCCCGCCTCGTCTTCGAGGGTCCACCCGGTCAGGTCGAGGCTCCTCGACCCGTCGTTTCTCACGTCCACGTACTCGTCGTTCAGCGTCGAACCGTCCGGGCTGATAGTCGGGATGGAGACCGGGGGTCCGGACGACCCGCCGTCGTCGGGCGTGTAGGCGTCGAACAGCGGGAAGGAGGTATCGAAGACGGTCGTCTCGGGGACCGCCGCGCTGGCGGCGACGCTGTTGGTGCTGTCTACCACTTGGTCGGCGTTGACCCGGAGGTCGGTGCCGAGACCGCTGGCGAGGTCGTTGACGTTCGCGCGGGCCGCCGAACTGGTCTGGCCGCTCCCCATCAGCACGACCGCGCCGCCGTCCGCGACGAAGTTGTTCAGCGCGTCGATTTCGCTCGCGGTGAACGACTCGGGCGGCGTCGTGACGACGACCGCTCGCGCGCCGTCGAGGGTCGCGCTCGTGAACTCGTTGACGCCCTCGAAGCCGATGTCTTGGCCTTCGAGGTAGCGCATGTAGTAGGCGGCGTCTTCGGCGGAGAGACCGTAGCCAGCGTCGAACTGGCCGTGGCCGCCGTCGATGAGAATGTCGCCCGACGAGTCCCCGAGGAGGTCCACGAGGTTCGTCAGGAAGGGGTAGTTGCCGTAGGTCGAAGTGTCGGTGCTGTAGCCCTCGCCTTTCTCGTAGCTCTCGTCCACGAAGGGGCCGCCGACCACGGCGACGCTGGCCGCCTCGTCCACGGCCACGAGCGGGATGTCGCCGCTGTAGCTGTAGCCGCCGTCGAGGCGCTGGGTCGCGCTGGTCTCGGCGTAGACCGGGACCCGCGAGTCGGGGACCGCGCCGCCGGTCGTCCGGACGCTCGCGGTCTTCGGGAAGAACAGTTGCGTGACGGGACTGTCACGAATCTCCGGGGACGCGTCGGGGTCGCTCCGCGCCCAGACCTGCGTGCCGTTGGCTCGGGCGGTCTCCTCGGAGGCGCGGAACTCGCGGTGCTTGGCGAACGACGAGTCGTAGACGCGGGCGTGGCCCTGCTTGACGAGTTGGTGGTTGTAGTTGGCGTCGCGGGTGCCGTCGCCGGACTTGTCGTAGTAGAGGTAGCCCAGCACGCGGCCGAAGGCGTCCCGAACCGGTTCGTTCTCGTCGAACACGAGGTCCACCGTCTTCCCGCCGAGTTCGTTCTGTCCGAAGGTGGTCGCCTCGGCGGCCCGCTCTTCGAGGTAGGTGTTCGACTCGATGCCTTCCCACTCTTGGATGCGCTCGTACTGGTCGTTGGCCGCCTTCTCGGGCGTGTCGGTTCCGAGGATGCGGACGTTCTCGGTCGTACCGTCGGGGAGCGTGACCTTCACCGTGTCGCCGTCGATGACCTCTTGCACCGGCACCGAGTAGGTCTTGGTGGGGTCGAGGCCGAGTCCTTCGCGGTCCGAGAAGTAGGGGAACGAGGCGTTGAATCGGGTGGTGGTCGGCTGGTACGGTTCGCCGCCGTTGCGGATTTGGTCGGTCACTTGGTCGTCGTTGAACCGGAACGCGAGTTCGAGGAACCCGGCGATGTCGTTGAGGTTCGCGGTCTCGTCGTAGCCGCCGTAGTCCGACTGGTCGTGGAGGAACAGCCACCCGCCGTTCGACACGAAGTCGCCGAGAGCCTGTAGCTCCGACTGGGTGAACGCGGTACTCGGCGACGTGATGACCGCGGCGTCGGCCCCCGAGAGGTCGGCGGTGAGCGACGAGGTCGCGGTCACGGTGTAGCCCTCGCTCTCGGCGTAGGACGCGAACTGCGAGAACGTCGAGCGAGTGTAGTACTGGCCGTGGCCCTCGTCCCAGAGGACGGTGCCCGACCCGCCGAGCGCGTCGTCCCAGACGTTGAGCAGGAACTCCTCGTTGCCCCGTTGCCAGTTGGTGTCGCTGTCGGTCGCCAGCATCGACCCGAAGCCGACGACGTTCCAGTCGGCCGCGACCAGCGGAATCTTCGCGTCGTCGCCGTAGACCACGGCGTCGTTGCTCGAATCGGCGTCGCCGTTCGTCGCGGTCTCCTCGGCCCACACCGGCACGATGGAGTCGTCGGTCAGCGGCGTGTAGTCGTAACTCACCAGACTCGACGTGGAGTAGCATTCGAGTTCGGGAATCTCGCCGGACGCTCCGCGGACGCGCCCGGTCAGTTCGATACCTGCGGCCGAACCGCCCGTCGCGGCCGCGAGCGAGGTCAGGAAAGTGCGTCTCCGCATACCGAAATACCGATTTTCGCGCTACATAAATCAATACCATTCGAGAATATTGTTACTAGATATCAATACGTTAAAAAGGTCGGCAGGCTCGGGCGGGAAGCGGACCCGAACCGAGGAGTTGACTTTCGTGGAGTTCCTACCACCGGCCATGACCCGACGGAACGGCGGTGGTCGGTGATGGGCGGCGGTGAGAAGCTCCGGTTCGGCGCGGCGCTCGCGGCTGGCGTCATCCTGCCGGGGTTCCTGAAGTACGCGTTCACCACTATCGGCTACGCGAGGCTCGGGACCGCGGTGTGGGTCAGCGGCTACCTGACCGCCATCCTCGTCGTCTGGTACGTCTGGATTCGGCCCCTCGACCTGCAAGGTGCGACGTAGCTACCCCCCGACGCCGCGGGGCGACTGCTCGCGGCCGACCGGCGGATAGCGGAACTTTAAAGGGTATTTCGGGGCGAGTTTTCGGTAAGGATGATAGAGTTCGTGCCACTGCCCCTCATCGACGACTTCCTGCTCCAGTACAACATCGGGCAGGTGCTGCTGTTCCTGTTCGTCCTGTCGGTGTTGGCGGCGATACCGCTCGGTTCGCGGAAGGTGCTGTCGCTGAACGCCATCACGTTCGGACTCCTGTTCGTCGTGACCCCGGCGAGCATGGCACCGCTGCCGTTCAAGTTCCTCGGCATCGCGCTCCTCGTCGTCGCGCCCGTGCTGTTCGTCACGGCGCGAGTGTGAGGACCGAACCACAGTCGAGCGGCCCTTCTACGCGTTCGTCACTCGTCTCGGGGGAGCGCCACGCTCAGCAACGTCTCTCCGCCCGAAACCGTCGCCTCTCGGGTCAGCGAGTACAGAATCCCGGCGCGGTCGGTCTCGGCTTCCTGTAGCACCTCGTAGGTCGTCGGGTCATAGAGCGTCCCGATGCGTTCGCCCGGTTCGACGCGCTGGCCGACCGCGCGGTCGGGGTCGAGTCGGAACAGGCCCGCGTCGTCGGCCGTGACGCGGCCGAGGTGGTTGCGCGCGAGTCGGCGCTCGCCGGGGGCGTCCGGGTCGCCGGGCAGGAGGTCGAGGTGGCGCAGGACCGCCAGCGTCCCCTCGACCCCGGCCTCCACCGCGTCCTCCACGAGTTGCTTGTTGTGCGCGAGTTCGGGCGTGATAGTCGGGATGCCCTCGCGGGTCGCCGCGACGCGGAGTTTCCCGTCGAAGTCCCGGTCGGCCCACTCGGCGTCGGCGTCCTCGCCCGCCTCCTCGGAGAGGAGCAAGTCGGTGCCGAACGCCTCGGCCAGCGCGCGCGACTCGTCGTGGCCCTCCATGAACACGACGTGGGTGAGCATGTCGGCGCTCCCGGTGTGGAGGTCCACCACGGCGTCGGCCTCGGAGACGTACTCCCAGAGCGTCGCGGCCATGCGCTCGTGGACGGTGCCGCCGGGGTCGCCCGGCCAGACCCGGTTCATGTTCGGGTTCACGCTGTCCAACTGCTCGGGCGTGGTGTAGGACACCCGGTCGAACGTGAGCGGGTCGGCCACCGGGACCGCGACGAGTCGCCCCGCGAACCCCTCCTCGGAGCGGAGGCGGTCGTGGACCCGCCGCAGGGTCTCGGTCCCGTTTATCTCTCGGCCGTGCTGGGCGGCCTGCACGTAGACGGTCGGTCCCTCGTCGTCGCCGTCGTAGGTGTGAACCGTGGTCTCGATTTCGACGCCGGACGGGAGTCGCGCGAGCGTGACGCGCTCTGCACTGTGGTCCATGATAGGTTCTCTGTCGCGTGGTAATTGAAGCTACTGCCTCCCGCGGGTCGGTCCGCCGACGATTCGGCGGGTCGCGGTTCGGACGCTCGCGGTCCCCGACCCGCGACGAGGAGGTCCGGTAACTACGACGCTCGTTTCACTCACCGCCGATTATTAATGGCTCGGCTGACACGACTCGAAGCGATGACCAGTCCCTCCGACGCCCCCGATTCGACGCGGCGAAGGCTCCTCGCGAGTGGCGGTCTCCTCGTCGGGACCGCCGGACTCGCGGGCTGTATCTCCGGTACGGGGTCGAAACCCACTACGAGTGAGACGCCGACGACCGACGACGGGCAACCGGCCGACGGAGCGACGGCCGACGAGGAGACTGCCGACGAGGTCGCCGCGGAACCGCCCGGTTCGACGGCGTGGCCCCAGTTCGGCCACGACGCGAGCAACGCCGGGCACGCGCGGTCGGCCAGCGGTCCCGGCGCGGACGCCGCGCTGGCGTGGCGCTTCGACGCCGAGACGCCGACGATGAACTCCTCGCCCGTGGTCGCGGACGGCACCGTCTACGCGCCGGGGAGCGGCGACCCCGGCTACGTCCACGCCATCGACGCCGAGACCGGCGAATCGGTCTGGCGCTTCGAACCGGCGGGCTACGCGAGTTGCGCGCCCGCGGTCAGCGACGGCCGCGTCTACGTCGGGACGTGGGGGAAGAAATTCTACGCACTCGACGCCGAGACCGGCGAACAGCTTTGGACGAACGACGCGGGCCACCGGTTCGGGTCCTCCTCGCCCGCCGTCGCGGACGGCACCGTCTACGTCGGGACCGTCGGCGACGGGCCGATGGTCGTCAGCGGCGAGGAGGACGAGGAGCAGTTCGAGTCCTGTGCGGTCCTCGCGCTCGACGCCGAAACCGGCGACGAGCGGTGGCGCTACGACGACTTCGGCGAGAAGGAGAACGTCGAGTCGTCCATCGCGGTCGCGGACGGTCGGGTCTACTTCGGCGGCGAGTCGGCGGTGTACGCGCTCGACACTGACTCGGGGTCGGTCGCGTGGTCCCGCGAGGTCGCGGCCCACCCACAGTCGTCGCCCGCGGTCGCGGACGGAACGGTGTACTACGGCGGGCCGTCGGCCGCCGACGAGGGTCCGCCCGCGAAGTTGTCCGCCCTCGACGCGGCGTCGGGCGAGACGGTCTGGACCGCCGGTATCGAGGACACCAGCCTCCGGACCTCCCCCGCAATCGCGGACGGGACGGTGTACGTCGCGGCCTCCTCGACGCGGGCGTGTCTCCTCGGCGGCGGGGAGCCGAGTACCGAGACCGACGACGGCGGGAACGGTACCGACGACGGCGAGAACGGCACCAACGGCGGAGACGGCACCGAAGACGGCGACTCGAACTGCTCGGGGACCAACCGCGGGCGACTCTACGCCCTCGACGCGGCCAGCGGCGAACGCCGGTGGACCGCCGAACTCCGGACCGACACGCGCTCGTCGCCAGCGGTCGCCGACGGCGCGGTCTACGTCGGCAACGGCGACGGACTCTCGGCGGTCTCGACCGGCGGCGAGAGCTTGTGGCGCATCGCCTTCGACGGGGAGCGCGACGGCGGCCCGTACCTCGATTCGTCGCCCGCAATCGGCGGCGGTCGCGTCTTCGTCGGCGCGTCGGACGGCCGCCTGCGCGCAATCGGACAGAAATAACTGTCGAAATCAATTGTATAGGCGTTTATTAGAAACACAGAGAATTCCCAGCGGTCGATTCAGCGGCGGGCGGGTCGTCTACGCTCGCTCGCGTTCTATCGCCCCGAACGCCACCGTCTGCCGAGTTCGGGCGAATCCGGCGACGGCTTCTTTCAAGAGATAGACTATATGAAGGTTTTTCCGGGGCAGTATCGTATCCGGCCCATGAACGAACCGGCGGAGGCTTCGGGGTCGGCGTTCTGGGGCGACGCCGACGACGAGGAGGCCCTCCGGCGCTATCGGACGCTCCTCGACGACATCGGCGAAGGCGTCTACCGACTCGACGCCGAGGGTCGCTTCGTCGGCGTCAACGACGCGCTCCTGACGACGACCGGCTACGCCCGCGACGAGTTGCTCGGCGAACACCTCGGCGCGCTCCTCGACGCCAGCGACCTCGCGGCCGTCGAGCGCGAGACCGAGCGCCGACTCGCTGGTGAGGCAGGCGAGTCGGTCGCGGTGGCGCTCCGGGCGGCCGACGGCGACGCGATTCCGGCCGAGGTGTCGGTCTCGGTCTGCGTCGCCGACGGCGAGTTCCGGGGCGCGACCGGCGTCGTCCGCGAGGCCGACCGGGACGCCCACCGGCGACGGGCCGCGGCGGTCTTGGACGCGAGTCCCGTCGGCGTCGTCGTCCGCGACGCCGACGGAGCGGTCGTGCGGGCCAACGACCGGGCCGGGGACCTCCTCGGCGCGTCCGCGGGCGAGTGCCGAACCGGGACGAGCGACGAGCGCCCGCTGGCCGAATCCGGGCCGGACTCGGCCGCCCCACCGCGGTTCTACGACGAGGAGGGTCGCCGCGTCCCTCCGGACGAGCGCCCGTCTGCTCGCGTGGCGGCGACCGGCGAGTCGGTCGCCGGGAGCGTCCTGCGCGTCGAACCGCCGGACGGCGAGCGGCGATGGCTGTCGGTCGAGGCCGCGCCGGTCTCGCCCGACGGCGACACGGAGCGCGTCGTCGCGACCTACGAGGACGTGACCGACCTCAAGGAGCGCGAGCGCGAACTCGAAAACGAACTCAGCGAGATATTCGGCCGCGTGACCGACGCGTTCTACGCGCTGGACGACGAGTGGCAGTTCACCCACGCCAACGACCGCGCCGAGGAACTCGTCGATTACCGGGGCGAGGGACTGGTCGGCCGGAAGCTCTGGGACGTGTTCGAGTGGGCCGCCGACTCGAAACTCGCCGACGAGTACCGCGAGGCGATGGCGACCCAAGAGCCGACCGCCTTCGAACTCTACTACCCCGAGCCGCTGGAAGCGTGGTACGAAATCCGGGCGTACCCATCCGAGAGTGGCCTCTCCGTCTACTTCCGGGACGTGACCGAGCGCAAACGCCGCGAGCGCGAGTTAGAGGAGTCCGAGCGACGCTATCGCTCGCTCGCGGAGTACTTCCCGAACGGCATCGTGACGCTGTTCGACCCCGACTGCGAGTACACGCTGGCAGCGGGCCAAGCGTTCGACTACATCCCAGTCGAACCCGGCGACCTCGAAGGCAGACACTTCCGGGACGTGTGGGACGCCGAGACCGCCGACGGACTCGAACCGGCGTTCTCGGCCGCGCTCGACGGCGAGAAGCGGTCGGTCGAGGTGAGCTACGCCGGACGCGAGTGGGTCGTCCACGCGGTGCCCATCACCGACGAGGGCGGCGACGTGTTCGCCGGGATGACGATGGCCCAAGACGTGACCGAGCAGAAAGAACGGGAGCGATACCTGCGGGAGGCCAAGTCCCAACTGGAGGCCGCGACCGAGGCGGGCGCGGTCGGCACGTGGGAGTGGCGGATTCAGGAAGACGAGATGGTGACGGGCACGTCGTTCGCCGAGACGTTCGGCGTGGACCCCGAGGCGGCCCGCGATGGCGTCTCGCTCGACCGATACATCGAGGCCATCCACGACGAGGACCGCGAGCGCGTCGAGCGCGAGATAGCCGCGGCCGTCGAGAGCGGCGAGGACTACGAAGCGGAGTACCGGGTCTGGAACGACGACGACGAACTCCGCTGGGTGGTCGCGCGGGGCCACGTCGAGTGCGACGACGAGGGCGAACCCGTCACGTTCCCCGGTGCGCTCACCGACATCACCGAGCGCAAGCGGGCCGAACGCGAACTCGAAGACCACCGCAAACAGCTCGAAACGCTCTTCGAGGTCCTGCCCGTCGGCGTCGTCGTCGCGGACGAAGACGGCGGCGGCGTCGAGATGAACGACGCCGCGACCGAAATCGTCGGCGAGAACCCGTTCACTCCCGACAGCGTCGCGGAGTACGACGGCTATCCGGGCCGGTGGGCCGACACCGGCGAACCGGTCGCCCCCGACGAGTGGACGCTGGCCCGCGTCCTCCGCGGCGAGGAGGTAACCGACCCCGACGTGTACGAACTCGACGCGGGAGACGGCGAGCGCCGGACGGTCATGGTCCACGGGATGCCGATTCGGGACGCGAGCGGCGAAGTCACTCGCGGGGTCGCCACCGTGACCGACGTGACCGAGCGCGAGGAGCGCGAACAGCGCCTGCAACGCCAGAACGAGCGCCTCGAAAGCTTCGCCAGCATGCTCGCTCACGAACTGCGCAACCCCGTCACCATCGGCCAAATCTACAGCAGTCAACTGCCCGAGGGCCGAGCGTCCGAAGCGGTCGGCTACGTCACGGAGGCGTTCGACCGCATCGAGGAGATGATAGACGTGATGTTGGTCCTGACGCGGGGCCGAGAGGCCGTCGGCGAGTGCAACGACGTGGCGCTGGCGGCGGTGGCCCGCGAGGCGTGGGACGGAATCGACGCCCCGGAGACGAGCCTCGACGTGGAAGTCACGGAGACGGTTCGGGCCGACGAGACGTACCTCCGGCACCTGTTGCGGAACCTGTTCGAGAACGCAATTCGACACGGCGACGCGACGACCGTTCTCCTCGGCGAGACCGAGACGGGGTTCTACGTCGCCGACGACGGGAGCGGGATTCCGGCCGAGGAGCGCGAGCGCGTCTTCGAGGCCGGATTCACCACGGCGGCGGGCGAGGGCGGCACGGGACTCGGCCTCGCGTTCGTCGAGGAACTCGCGGCGGTCTACGGGTGGCGATGTCGCGTGATCGACAGCGAGTCGGGGGGCGCGCGCTTCGAGTTCGAGAACGTGGACGGCGGCCGAGCGTAGCCGCTCAACTCGGCATCCGGAGGGCGTAGAGGATACAGCCGAGTCCGACGAGCGTGCTTCCGTTCGAAAGCAGAACCATCGCCGTCACCGCCGCGGCGTTGCTCTGCAACAGGAGCATCGGTCCCAGCATCACGAACGGTAATCCGACGGTCAGCGCGAACCCGACCGCGATGAACAGCATCGGCCGACTGTCGTTGCGCCGGTAGCCCCGGAAGGCCTGATACGCGATGAGGAGGCCGACGACCGCGGCGACGAGGTTCATCGCCTGCGAGACCGCTCGGACCCAACCGGGTACGTCGGGCGGCGTGAGTTGCAGGGGGACGAAGGGGTCGAACGGTATCGCCATTCACATCCCCTCCACGAGGTCGGTGAACCGGTCGGCCACGTCCTCGCGGCGCGTCACCGAGAGCGACAGCGACCCCTCGTCCAACTCGACGGTCACGCGCTCCAACCGCGGCGAGTACACCTTGTGGTGGTGGCCCGCGGTCGGGTCGAGTTTGGTCCGTTCCTCCACGAGGTCGCAGGCGCGTAGCTCCTCCAGTCGCCGGTAGACGGTCGGCTCCGATACGCCACAGCGTTCGCTCAGTGCGTTGGCTGACATGGGTTCGATACTCGTAGCTGTGAGGATTTCGCGGACGGTCTCGTCTTCGAGGAGCGCGGCGACCTCCTCGACATCGCAGTCCTCACTCACTGGTATCGAGGTACTGACGCAATCGACATAAAAACCCACCGAGAGCTTCAGGTCGTGAAAGTCCGCCGAGTCGGTTCTCGCCGACCGACTCACTCGTTCTGCTGGGCGTCAACGACCGCCACGCCCGCCAGATTCACCATGTCGCTTGGACCTTTTTTCCGCTCGGGTCTCCTCGCTCGCTCCGCTCACGCCACCGGCGTTCGCGTCGCTTACTGCGGGCACCGCTCGCGCAAAAAATCTCCACCAAAAAAGGCCGCTCGCTCACTCCGTTCGCTCGCGGAGCTTACTCGTTCTGCTGGGCGTCTACGACCGCCACGCCCGCCAGATTCACGATATCCTTCACCTCGTCGCCGCGCTGGATGACGTGGACCGGCTTGTCCATGCCGACCAGCATCGGGCCGATGGCGTCCGCGCCGCCCAACCGCTGGAGGAGTTTGTAGCCGATGTTGCCCGCTTCGAGGTTCGGGAAGACCAGCAGGTTCGCGGGGTCGTCCAACTCCGAGAACTCGTAGGTCCCGTTGAGGATGTCCTCGACGACCGCGGTGTCGGCCTGCATCTCGCCGTCAACCGGGAAATCGACGTTCGGGTCCGCTCGCAACGTTTCGGCGGCTTTTCGGGGCTTTCGCGTGCCCTCGTTGTCCACGCTCCCGAAGTTCGAGTACGACAGCATCGCGGCGCGCGGTTCGACGTTGAACCGACGCGCGAGTTCAGCGGTGTGTTCGGTGATCTCGGCGAGGACCTCCTCGTCGGGGTCCTGATTGACCGTCGCGTCGGCGCAGAAGACGACGCGGTTCTTGAACGTGAGCATGTAGACGCCAGCGGCGTAGTCGGCGTCGTCGGCCGTCCCGATGACTTGTAGGGGCGGACGGAGCGCCGAGGGGTAGTGGTGGGTCAGCCCCGTGAGCATCGCGTCGGCGTCGCCCTGTTCGACCATCACGCTGGCGAAGTAGTTGCTGTCCTTCTGTACGAGGTCCTCGGCCTCGCTCTCGGTGATGCCCTTCCGGCGGCGGAGTTGGTAGAGGCGTTCGGCGTACGCGTCGTGGTCGGCGTTCGCGGGGTCGGCGATGTCGGGGTCGAAGTCGAGACCGAGGTCCGCGGCAGTCGCCGCGATGGAGTCGCTGTCGCCGACGAGGACCGGGTTGGCGATGCCCTCCTCCTGCATCTGGTAGGCGGCGCGAATCATCTTCTCGTCGTCGCCCTCCGCCAGCGCGACGCGCTTGGGGTCGGACTTGGCCTTGTTCAGGACGACTCGCATCATCTCGCGGGACTTGCCGAGACGCGCTTCCAGCGTCTCGACGTACCGCTCGGTGTCCAACTCGCTCCGGGCGACGCCCGAGTCCATCGCGGCGTCGGCGACCGCGGGCGCGACCTCGAAGAGGACGCGGGGGTCCAGCGGCTTCGGAATGATGTACTCGGGACCGAACTGGAGCGGCTGGTCGCCGTAGGCCTTGACCACCGCGTCGGGCACGTCCTGCTTGGCGAGGTCCGCGAGCGCCTCCGCGGCGGCTATCTTCATGTCTTCGTTGATTTCGGTCGCGCGAACGTCCAGCGCACCCCGGAAGATGAACGGGAACCCGAGGACGTTGTTGACCATGTTCGGATAGTCCGACCGGCCGGTCGCCATGATGACCGTGTCGTCGCGGGCGGCCTTGGCCTCCTCGTAGCCGATTTCCGGGTCGGGGTTCGCCATCGCGAAGATGACGGGGTCGTCGGCCATCGACCGGACCATCTCTTGGCTCACGATGCCAGCGACCGAGAGACCGACGAACACGTCCGCGCCCTCCATCGCGTCGGCGAGGTCGCCCTCCGGTACGTCGCGGGCGAACTCGGCTTTGTACTCGTTGACATCACCGTGTTCGGCCCGGTTCTCGGTGATGATGCCCGAGGAGTCACACATCAAGATGTTCTCTTTCTTCGCGCCGAGCGAGACGTAGAACCGCGCGGTGGCGATGGCCGAGGCCCCGGCACCCGAGAAGACGATGTTCAAGTCTTCGAGGTCCTTCCCGTTGATTTCGGTCGCGTTGAGCAGGGCCGCGCCGGAGATGATGGCGGTGCCGTGCTGGTCGTCGTGGAAGACGGGGATGTCCATCTCCTCGCGCAGGGTCTCCTCGATTTCGAAGCACTCCGGCGCTTTGATGTCCTCCAGATTGACGCCGCCGAAAGTCGGTTCCATCGCCTTCGTCGTCCGGATTATCTCGTCGGCCTCGTCTTGGTCCAACTCGATGTCGAACACGTCGATGTCGGCGAACCGCTTGAACAGGACGCCCTTGCCCTCCATGACCGGCTTGGACGCCTGCGCGCCGATGTCGCCCAGTCCGAGGACCGCAGACCCGTTCGAGACGACGCCGACCAGATTCCCTTTGGCGGTGTACTTGTAGGCGTCGTCGGGATTCTCGTCTATCGCCCGACAGGGCGCGGCCACGCCCGGCGAGTACGCCAGACTCAGGTCGCGCTGGGTGTTCGTCGGCTTTGTCGTGGAAATCTCTATCTTGCCCGGCGGCTCCTCGCGGTGATAATCGAGTGAGTCCTCGTCTAGTCCCATAGTCGGGGCAACCGGTTCCGAGCGTAAAAAGCTACCCGAAGGCGTCGAATCGGGGTTCGACAGACGACGAAAGACCGCGAGTCTCAGCTCTCGTCGTCTTCCTGCACCAACACGTCGGGGCGTGCTATCACGCCGTCGTAGTCGTAGGCGTCCACGGGCGTCGTCGGCCAGTCGCCGGTGTCGGTCAGGACCTCGAAGCCGTCGTCGGTCACTAGCACGGTGTCCTCGCTCTTGGCCCCCTGAATCGTCGGGTTGTAGGCGTAGGCCATCGGGGTGGTAATCTCGGCGTCGTCGCCGACCTCGGGCGCGGCGAACCACTCGCGGCCCGCGAACCCGGCCGCGCCGCCCTGATGGTGCTTTTGCCACTCGTCGTCGTAGCCCAGATGCTCGTAAGCGGCCTGTATCGCCTGAAAGACGCTCGTTGGGTCGCCCGAGAGACCGGCGATGGCTCGGGTCGCGCCGAGTGCAGTCACTTCCACGATGCGCGCGGCGTGGTGCTTCTCGCCGAGTTCGTTCAGGTCGGCGTCGTCCATCTCCGACTCGAAGGCGACGCACCGAGTCGCGCTAGCGTGGAGACCGTCGCGCTGGGTCGTGACCGAGACCAGCGCGTACTCGCCCAACTGGGCGTTCGTCGGCGTGTAGTGGCGGTACTTACGGGCGCGCTCGCTTCCGCCGACCAGCGCGACGGGGACCTCGATGTCCCGCGCCGAGAGCGCCACGCGGAGCGCCGAAGCGACCTCCGACTCCACGTCGCCGGGTCGGAGTTCCCGACAGACCGACTCGACGGCTTGGGCGGTCTCCTGCCCGAGTTGCCGGTAGTTTTCTACGTCCTCGTCGGTGAGCGGCTGGCGGAGGGGCGACGCGTCTACCGTTTCCATCCCCGGTACGTCGAAGTCGGCCGCGGCGGGCGCGGCGCTGTGGTCGGCGACGGCCTCGGCGAGCGACGACTCGTACCACTGGAACTCGGTGACGGGCACGTCGGTCGGTCCCTCCTCGCGGAAGCGGTTGGTCTCGATGTTGCTCGTCACGACTTCGAGTCCGTCGCCGTCGTACCCCACCGCGGCCACGCCGATGTCGCCCTCGCGGTCCACGACGTTGCTCGCGCCGGTCAGCCACGCGAAGGAGTTCGGTCGCGCGAACCAGACCGCTTCGAGGTCGTTCTCGGCGAGGTAGGTGTCGAGACGCTCCTGTTTGGTCATGTGTGGTCGGTCGTCACCAACCGCCTTGAAGGGGTCGAATTCGGTCATTCTTCCGCCCCGGATTGCTCTCGTCTTGGACCCGTCCGGAGCGCCAGTCGAACAGACCTAAGTACGACCGGTCGAAAGGTCCGATAAGGGGAGTTCCAACCGTGCAAGTCCACACACTCCGACACGCGGGAGGTATCCACTGATGGTCCGGTTCCGCCACCTCGCGGGCGTCACGACCGGTCTCACGTTCGCGCTCATCCTCCTCGGCGTCTACACCGCCGCGATGGGCGCGGGCCTGTCGTGTTCGGCCCAGTGGCCGTTCTGTGACGGCGGTCTGATTCCGCAGACGTGGCCGAGCTTCATCGAGTGGTTCCACCGCCTCGTCGCCATGATCACCGGGTTCTTCATCCTCGGGACCGCCGCCGGGTCGTGGAAGTATACCAGCCAGAAGCGCATCCGAGGAGCCGCCACCCTCGCGCTCGCCGTCACGCCGATTCAGGTCGTCCTCGGCGGCGCGACGGTGTTCGTCTACACGCCGCTCGTGCAGGTGGCCCACCACACCGCCGCGCTGATAATCTTCGGCGCGCTGTTGGCGACGACGCTGTGGTCCTACGAGGAGTCGGGCGCGCCCGACTCCCGGACCGCCGACGCCGCGGCCGGGTATCCGAGCGACGACTGAACAATTTAGCGGCGCTCTCCTCCGAATCTGGACGGTTCGCGCCACGATTATATAGTATCGCGTAGACGTGATGTCGGGGGAAAAACAATGGACATCGACAGGCGGTCGTTTGTCAAGGGGAGTGCAGGAATCGTCGGCGGACTCGCGTTGGGCGGAGTCTCCGGAGCGCAGGACCAAGGCGTGATTCGAATCGGGTCGGACATCCCGTACAAGCCGTTCGAGTACAGAACGCAGGACGGGACGCTGGTCGGGTTCGACGTGGACATCGCGGAGGCCATCTTCGGCGAGTTAGACCGGGAGTACGAGTTCGTCCAGACCGGGTTCGACACCATCATTCCGAGTCTGAACAACGGGAACTTCCGCATCATCATGTCGGCGATGACCATCAACGACCAGCGGGCCGAGCAGGTGGACTTCTCGGAACCGTACTTCATCGCGTTCCAGACGGTCGCGATTCTGGAGAGCGGCAACATCCAAAGTCTGGAGGACCTCGAAGGGAAGACCGTCGCGGTCCAGAAGGGGACCACGGGCGAGGCCGCCGCTCAAGAACTGCAACAGCAGTTCGGCGGCAACCTCAACATCGACAGCTACGACCAGATTACGGGCGCGTTCAACGCCTTACTGAACAATCAGGCGGTCGCGGTCATCAACGACAACGCGGTCAATCTCCAGTACACCGAGGACCAAGAGGCGGTCACCCTGCTTCAGGGCGAAGGACAGGCCGCCGAGGAGTTCGAGAGCGCGCCGCCCTACCTCACGCTGACGGTCGAACGCTACGGTATCGCGTTCCGGCAGGACGACGACGAGTTCCGCCAGCAGGTCAACGAGGCGCTGAACGCCGTCATCGCGAGCGGTCGGTACGAGGAGATTTACAGCGAGTACTTCACCGGCGCGCCGCCACAGAGCATCTTGGACCGGGCGCGCCCGTCGCCGGGGACGACCGCGGCGAACGGGACCGAGAACGGCACGGCCGGGAACGCGACCGACACCACGACGAACGGCGGGTAATCCGAGATGGGGGAGACGTACACCGACGAGCAGGCGGTGGAGGCACCCGGAGACGAGAGTCTGCTGACCGACGAGCGCGTCAAGTGGGCGGGGATGGCGGTGGCGCTGGTGTTCACGGCGCTCGTCGTCGGGTTCATCGGTCTCGTCCTCCTCGAGTACGTGAACTACGAACTGCTGACGGCGGTCGTGCCGCGATTCGTCGTAGCGTTCTTCCGGGTCGTGGTGGTGGTCGTCATCTCCAGCGTCCTCGCGGTCACTGCCGGGGTGTTCGTCGGGTTGGGTCGAGTCTCGCGTACCTCCATCACGCACGCCATCGCGACCGCGTACGTCCAGTTCTTCCGGGGGACGCCACTGCTGTTTCAGTTGTTCATCATCTATCTGGGCGTCCCGTCGCTGTGGGCGACGGGCCAGTTCCCGATATCGCAGGGGTGGCAGGTCTACCCGCCGATTCTGGTCATCGACTGGACGTTCATCACGGCCGTCGTCGCGCTGACGCTGAACCACGCGGCGTACGTCGGCGAGGCCGTGAAGGGCGGCATCAACGCGGTGCCCGACGGCCAGATGGAGGCCGCGCGGTCGCTCGGGATGTCGTACGTCGATTCGATGCAGGAGATAATTCTGCCCCAAGCGTGGCGCAACGCGCTGGCGGCCATCGGCAACGACCAAGTCATCTTGGTCAAGGACACGTCGCTGTTGACCGTCATCGCGTTCCCGGAGATAATCACCGTCTTCCGGGAGATAAACTCGAACACGTTCGACGCGTGGACGCCCATCGTCCTCGTGGCGGTGACGTATCTCGCCATCACGCTCCCGCTGATGCGGACCGTCCAGTATCTCGAAGACCGCGCCGAGTGGGGCACCGGCGACGACGAGGAGTCCGGACTGTTGGCGGCGCTCGGGTTGGGTGAGCGCGCGTGAGCGACGCCGACGAGACCACCGTCACGACCGACGACCTCGCTAGCGGCCAACCGATGGTCGAGTTCGAGGGCGTGGACAAGTTCTTCGGGAGCGCCCACGTCCTGAAGGACATCGACCTCGCGGTCGAGGAGCAGGAAGTCGTCGTCGTCGTCGGCCCGAGCGGGAGCGGGAAGTCCACGCTCCTGCGCTGTGTCAACCGACTCGAAGAGATTCAGGACGGCGAGGTTCGCATCGGCGGGGAGTCCATCACCGCGCCGGGCGTGGACGTGAACCGACTCCGCCAGAAGGTCGGGATGGTGTTCCAGCACTTCAACCTCTTTCCGCACAAGACGGCCTTGGAGAACGTCACGCTCGCGCCCGTGCGAGTCCGCGGCCTCTCGAACGCCGAGGCCCGACAGACCGGCGAGGACCTGCTGGAGGAGGTCGGTCTGGGCGACCAGATGGACTCCTATCCCGCGGAACTCTCGGGCGGCCAGCAACAGCGGGTCGCCATCGCTCGCGCGCTGGCGATGGACCCCGACGTGATGCTGTTCGACGAGGTGACCTCGGCGCTCGACCCGGAACTGGTCGGCGAGGTGCTGGGCGTCATGCGCGGCCTCGCCGAGGAGGGCATGACGATGCTCGTCGTGACTCACGAGATGGGGTTCGCCCGCGAGGTGGGCGACCGCGTGGTGCTGATGTCGGAGGGACGCATCGTGGAGTCCGGCGCGCCAGCGGCGTTCTTCGACAGTCCGGAGACCGACCGAGCGAAGCAGTTCCTCCAGCGCGTACTGTGAATCGCAGTCTCGGCGACTCCGGGTGACTGCCCGGAGTCGTCGGTCTTTGATTGACGAAGCTTCAATAATCTGTCCCTTATACGCAATTTTTGAAGGTTAAAATGGGTGAGAAAGGTTCAAAAGCGTAGTCTTCTTCCTGTGAGAGTATGGAACACAGAACTTCCGTCGATATGGACCGGCGTACCTACGTGAAGGTCGTCGGCGCGAGCAGTGTCGCAGGGCTGACCGCGACCGCGGGTTGCGTCGGTAGTCTCACCGGAAGCGGCGGCGACGAGACCCCCGACAAGACCCTAACCGCCGGTACTGCGCCCGGCTTCCCCCCGTTCGAGATGAAGGAGGGCGGCGACCTCGTCGGCTTCGACATCGACCTGCTGGAGGCCGTCGTCGCCGAGAGCGAGTACACCCTCTCGGGGTGGGAGGAGTTCGAGTTCAAGGGCCTCACGCCCGCGCTCGGTAGCGAGAAGATAGACGTTATCGCGGCCGCGATGACGATAAACGACAAGCGCGATAAGAATATCGACTTCTCGAACCCCTACTACAGCGCCGACCAGTCGATACTCGTGCGCAAGGGCGGCGACTTCTCGCCGTCGAAACTCGGCGACCTCTCGGGCCACCCCATCGGCGCGCAGAAGGGAACCACGGGCGAGGGCATCGTCAAGGACGAACTCGTCTCGACGGACCAACTGAAGCAGTCGAACTACAACTCGTACGGAAGCTACGTGCTGGCGGTCGAGGACCTCGTGAACGGCAACATCGACGCCATCGTCATCGACAAGCCGGTCGCCCAGACCTTCCAGAGCGAGCGCGACGTTTCCATCGCGTTCACCTACGAGACCGGCGAGCAGTACGGGTTCGGCGTGCGAGAGGGCGACAGCGACGTGCAGTCGGCGCTCGACACCGGCCTGAAAGCCGTTCGCGACAGCGGCGAGTACGCCGAGATTCGCAACGAGTGGTTCAGCGACTCGTAGAGCCGTGCTGACTCCGCTGCTGTCGAGCGACTGGGCGTTCGTCGCCGACAACGTGCCGTATCTGTTCGGTGGCATCGTGCTGACCGTCGCGCTGACGGCCGCCAGCATCCTGCTCGGCTTCCTCGCCGGATTCCCGGCGGGAACCGTCGAGGTGTACGGCGGCCGCTACGCGAGCGGCGCGGTCGAGACCGTCGGCGTCGTCCTCCGAGGGACGCCCATCGTCGTCATCCTGCTGTTCGCGTATTTCGGGACGCCCATCGAGAGCGCGTTCGTCGCGGCCGTCCTCGGACTCGGACTCCGGAGCGGAGCCTACCAGTCCCAGATATTCCGCGGTGCGATACAGAGCGTCGACGAGGGCCAGATGGAGGCGGCCCGCGCCGTCGGACTGTCCCGACTGCAAGCGATTCGTCGCGTCGTCGTCCCGCAGGCGCTCCGCCGGTCGATTCCGGGGTTCCAGAACGAGTTTACCATCGTCCTCAAGGACACGAGCGTCGCGTTCGCTATCGGTCTCTCGGAACTGCTGACCCGAAGCAACGACCTGTTCGTCCAGAACACCAACGCCGTGCTGGAGGTCATCCTGTTCGCCAGCGCGGTGTACTTCGTGCTGACGTTCGTCACGAATCGGACGCTGGACTACGTCGGCAACGTCTTCGCGATTCCTACGGGTGATTCAACATGAGTCTGCTACGCGTCGAGAACCTCTCGAAGAGCTACGGTGACGAACGCGTCCTCCGGGACGTGAGTTTCGAGATGGACCGAGGAGACGTGGAAGTCCTCGTCGGCCCGAGCGGGAGCGGGAAGTCCACGCTCCTGCGGTGTATCAACCGCCTCACGGAGACTGATTCGGGCGAGGTCTACCTCGACGGCGACCTCACGACCGCTCCCGACGCGAACGTGAACGAACTCCGGCGAAACGTCGGGATGGTGTTTCAGGACTTCAACCTGTTCGCGCACCTGACCGCTCGCAAGAACATCACGCTCGGTCTCCGACGAGTCAAGGGACTCTCGGAGGAGGAGGCCCGGAGCGTGGCCGACGAACACCTCGATATGGTCGGACTCGCGGCGCAGGCCGACTCCTACCCCGCGGAACTGTCGGGCGGCCAGAAACAGCGCGTCGGCATCGCCCGCGCGCTGGCGATGGAGCCGAAACTGATGCTGTTCGACGAACCGACCAGCGCGCTCGACCCCGAACTCGTCGGCGAGGTGGTCGGCGTGATGCAGAAACTGGTCGAGCGCGGGATGACGATGCTCGTGGTGACCCACGAGATGGGGTTCGCTCGGTCGGCCGCCAGCACGGTCACGTTCCTCGAAGACGGCCAAATCGTCGAGCGCGGCCCGCCGGAACAGTTGTTCGAGAGGCCCGAGAAGGCGCGAACCGAGGAGTTCCTCGGTCGCCTCGACAGCGTCCACGCCGACCATGAGTGACGTTACTCGCCGGGCGACGGCGGTCCCGCGCTGGCGGTCGTACGGACTCCGGCAGTGGCTCGCCGTCGCAGTCGGGGCGCTGTTCTGGGGGTGGCTCGTCTTCCGGTGGGTCAACGATTTGCTCCTCGGCGGGGCCGTCGTGTCGCCCGGCCAGCCGCTCGTTCCGGCCGCGACGTTCGCCGGAGTCGCCGAGTCGCTGTCGGCGACGGCCGACGCGCTCGGTCTCCTCGGCTGGCCCCTTTCGCAGGTCGCGGGACTGTTCTCGTTTCTCGCGACCGGCGCGTCGGCGCTCCCCGGACTGGCACAGGGCGCGTGGTTGACCGTCGTGCTGACGGTCACCAGCATCGCGCTGGGGTTCCTCCTCGCCGTTCCGCTCGCGGTCGCGCGGGTGTACGGCGACCGGACGGCGTGGCTCTCGCTCGGATACACCGAACTCATCCGCGGGACGCCGCTGCTCGCCCAACTGTTCGTGCTGTACTACGGGACCGGGCTGTCGGCGTGGGTACGCGAACTGCCGCTCGTCGGCGTCGGCTTCGTCCCCGGTCAGGCCGTCTGGGTCGCCATCGTCGGCTTCACCATCAACGGTTCGGCCTACCAGTCGGAGTACATCCGGGCGGCCATCGAGAGCGTCGATTCGGGACAACTGACCGCGGCCCGCGCCGTCGGACTGTCGAAGCTCGCGGGGATTCGCCACGTCGTCCTCCCGCAGGGGCTTCGCTACGCGATACCCGGCTGGTCGAACGAACTCGTCTACCTCATCAAGTACTCGTCGCTGGCGGCGTTCATCACGGTTCCCGAACTGTTCGAGCGCGCCGACGCCATCGCCTCGGAGTCGTTCGAGTTCACCACGATGTACGCGTTCGCCGCGCTCGTCTACCTCGGACTCGTCCTCTCGGCTTCGAAGCTAATGTCGGCCGTGGAACGACGGTCCGCAATCCCCGGCATCGGCAACGTCGAGGGCCGGGACCGGTAGCCGAACCGTCTGTCGGGGCGGGAACTCCTCGACTCCCGAAACGGAGGCTCCTCGGTACTCCCGAAATCGCGTGCCGAGCGCGTTTCTTTCAGTCGCAACTCCTATGTGATACCGACTACCACTGACCGGGTAGATGGCTCTCGAAAGCATCGACGCTGGCGTCTGGTCGCTCGTCCCCGCAATCCTCGCTATCACGTTGGCGTGGACGACGCGAGACGCACTCATCGGCCTGTTCGTCGGCGTAGCGAGCGCCGGACCGGTCTACGGCGCGATAAAGCCGGGCGCGGACGCGGTGGGCGTGCCGCCGGACTTGGTGGGCACGCCGCTGGGCAACGCTCTCGGCGCGCTGTTCGGCCTGAAACTGATTCCGACGCTCGTCGCCACCGCACCGCTGTTCAGTTCCGCGTGGTACGTCGAGAACGTCCTGCTGGCTATCTTCGCCATCGGCGGGATGATCGGACTCATGATTCGGGCGGGCGCGATTCAGGGCGTCCTCGAAGCCCTCGCCGACTGGGCCGACTCCCCGGCCGACGCCGAGAAGGCCGCCTTCCTCGCCGGAATCGCGGTCCACATAGACGACTACTTCAACTGTCTGGTGGTCGGGTCGATGATGCGCCCGCTGACGGACAAGTACAACGTCTCGCGGGCGAAACTGGCCTACTACGTGGACTCGGCAGGGAGTCCGGCCGCGCGCCTCGCGTTCTACTCGACGTGGGGCGCGGCGCTCATCGGCTTCATCGGCGCGGGACTGGAGTCGGCGGCGACCCAAGACGTGCTTCCCCAAGCGATGGACGGGTTCGTACAGGCGGGAAGCGACGGCCCGACCGCGGTCACGGCCGAAATCTGGCCGCTGTTCTTCAACAGCCTCTTCTTCGGCTTTTACTCGTGGGTCGCGCTCGTCATCGCGGCGCTGGTCGCGTGGCAGGTGTTCCCCAATATCGCTGGCATGGGCCGCGAGGAGTCCCGCGCTCGCGCCGGAAACGGCGTCGTCGGCGACGACCACGACCCGATGATATCCGAGGAGATGGACCGCTACGAGATGGCCGAGAGCGCGACGCCCGACTGGCGGAACTTCGCCGTTCCAGTCGGCACGATGATTCTGGTCGGTCTCGGCGCGATGTTCTGGCGCGGGAGTCCCGTCGTTCACGTCCCCGGCAAGCCCGAGAACCTGCTGTTCGCGCTCGGGGGCTACCAACTGATGGTGCCGCCCGCGGGCGAGTGGGCGTTCAACATCGGCGGCGTCAGGTTGGGACTCGCGGCGACGGCGGCGCTGGTCGTCGCGGCGGTCCTGTTCCGCCTGCGTGGCGACATCCCGAGCAACGACGACGCGACCGACGCGATGGTCCACGGGTTCAAGGGCATCTTCCTCGCGGCGCTCATCCTGATGTTGGCCTCGTCGATTCAGAACAGCGTCACCGTGCTGGGTATCTCGGACTTCGTGACCGACTGGTTCCAAGGCGTCCCGGCCGCGGTGATTCCCCTACTCGTGTTCCTCGCGACCGCGGGCATCAGTTTCTCCGACGGGAGTTCGTGGTCCACCTACGGCATCATGTTCCCCATCGCCATCCCGGTCGCGTTCACCACGGGCGCGAATCTGCCGCTAGTGTTGGGCGCGGTGTTCAGCGGCGGCATCTTCGGCGACCACGCCTCGCCCATCTCCGATACGACGGTGCTGGCCTCCTCGACCGCGGGGAGCGACCACCTCGTCCACGTCCGAACCCAGATTCCCTACGCAGTCATCACGGCGACCATCGCGGGGACGCTCTTTTTGCTCCTCGGAGTGGTCCTGCCGCAGGGCTTCGAAATCTTCCCGTACTGACCGCCTTCTCCTCGTCGCTCTCGTCGTAGGAGTTCCCTTCCGTCGCGGTAACCGCCGTCTTCGGGTCCGAAGGGGCGTTTTACCTCAGATTGTCACGCAGAGAAATATATGCGTACCTCAACAGATTCCGCATAACAAAGCCGACGAAAACCGATTGGGAACGCATGGGAGACCCCCATCCCGCCACCGAGTCCACGGTGGTCGTGCCCGCCATCGACACGGCGAGTAGCACGGCCGCCATCCGGTCGCTCGGTCGGCACGGTATCCGGACTATCGCAGTTTCCGAGCGCGAGACTCCACCGGCGAGGAGTTCGAAGTATTGCGACGAGTTCGTCACAGTTCCCGACCCGACGCGCGACTTACAGGCGTACGAGGAGGCCCTCTTCGAACTCGCGCGCCGCGAACGCGTCGACACTATCCTCCCCTTCCGCGAACCGGACGTGTACCTCCTCGCGCGCAACCGCGAGGCGTTCGCCGACCACGTGGGCACGCCGTGGCCCACGCTCGACCGCCTCCGCGGCGCTCAAGACCGCGTGGAACTGTTCGACGCCGCGGCCGCGGCTGGCGTCTCGGCACCGGAAACCGCGCTACTGGACGAGTGGAACGAGTGGGACCGCGACGTTATCGTCAAACCCCGCTACACGGTCCACGCCGCCGAGTACTCCGACCGGTTCGCCCGGAGTCACACCCAGTGGAGTTCGACCCGCTACGTCGCGCCCGACGAGACGCCCGACCGGGACGCGCTGGTCGCGGAGATGGGTCACGTCCCGCTCGTCCAAGAGTACGTCCCCGACTCCGACGAGTACGGCTTCTTCGCGCTCTACGACGAGGGCGAACCGCTGGCCACCTTCCAGCATCGCCAGCGCCGCGGGTGGGAGTACTCCGGCGGGCCGAGCGCCTACCGCGAGTCGGTCGATATCCCCGAACTGGAGACCGCTGGCCGCCGACTGCTGGACGAACTCGACTGGCACGGCGTCGCGATGGTCGAGTTCCTCCGAGACCCCGAGACCGGCGAGTTCGAACTCATGGAGGTCAACCCGCGGTTCTGGTCGTCGCTTCCGTTCACCGTGCAGGCGGGCGTCGATTTCCCCACGCTCTACTGGCGGCGCGCGACCGGCAGACCCGTCGCGCGCCCGCCCGACTACGACGCGGGCGTCGCTGGCCACCTGCTCCGCGGAGAACTCCTCCATCTGGCGAGCATCCTCACCGACGACTTCCCGCTGGTCTCCCGGCCCTCGTTCGCCGAGACGGCGCTCGCCGTCGCCGGGTCGGTCGTCCGCGACCGCCGGTTCGACTACCTCAGCGCCGACGACTTCGGGCCGTTCGCCCGCGACGTTCGGAACACGGCGGGTCTCCTCGTGCCGGGCGCGGGCGACGCCGCGGACTCACCGGACCTGCCCGAGGGCGCGACTCGCCCGCCGGAACTGGTCGAGGTCCCGTCCGAGGCCGTCGCTCCGGCCGCCGACCGACCCGACGCCGCGGGCGAACGGTCCGGCGTCGCGACGGCCGAGCGTTCCCGGTCCGCGCGAGACAAACATCTACAATCAGTAGAGAAATCTGCACCGATGTCAGAGCAAGCGAAATCGTCGTCGGACTGACTCGGCGGCGGTCAGCGGTCGGCGGGTCGGCTTCGGCGGGTCGGCCGACCCCGGCCGCGTTCGACCGACGAACTGACTCCCCGGACTCAAGCCGACCGCTCGCCGGACCGCCCGCCAGCGACCGGGAGCGCGCGCCCGCCGGTCCCGTTGTCGAGGGTCTCGTCTACCACCTCGCGAGCGACTTCATCCTCGAACTGGTAGAGCGCGCGGGCCTGCGCGCCGAGGTCCCAGATTCGGGAGGCGTTGATGGCGTACGCCCGGCGCGCGGAGTCGGGAAGCTCCTCGGCGGCCCGCGCGGTCCGGTTGGCCCGACGCTCGACGGTTCTGGCCCGGACCACGAACTCGGTCAGCGCGGCGCGGTACTCCCCTTCGGAGAGTTCGTCGCGCTCCCACGCCTCGGTGAGGTTCGCCCGGACGCCTTCGAGGGTGTCGAGGTACGCCGAAAGCGACTCGGCCTCGTCGGCGACGACCGCGGCGCGCTCGTCGGGCGTCGTCGCGTTCGCCAGTCGCCCCGACAGCGACCGGTTCAGCAGTTCCCCCTGCACGGACGCGCCCTGCGCGCCGACCGCGCCGCTCAACTGCTGGCCCGGCGAGACGCCGGTCGTGGTGTCGTCGGGTCGGTCGGTCTCTCTCCGGTCGGTCGGTTCGTCGGGTCGGTCAGTCGGTGCTTCCGTTCGGTCTGTCGGTGCCTCCGCCGGGTCGGTCTCCTCGTGCTGTTCGGTCGGCGCGTCTCGTCGCTCGGTCCCGTCGTCGCTCTCGTTTCTCGTCGTCTCTTGGCCCGGCCAGCCCGGTTCTCCGGGGTCGGCGACCGGTCGCACCGAGGAGGTCCCGTCGGCGACCGGCGGCGACTGGTCGGCGACCGCGCCGCCGGTCGCGAGCGCCAGTCCGACCGCGGCGAGGAGGACGACGAACGTCGGTCTCATAGATACATCCGATGGCGTCCACGGTCAATAAGTCGCCGTTACTGAACTCGGATTTAGCCGAATTAACGGAGTTTCAGGACTCCTGTCGTTCGGTCGGCAGCGCGAGTACGTTCTCCCTACCGAGCCGGAAGCTCTCTATTTTCCCCTGTTCGCGGAGGCTCCCGACGACCTGACTGGTCTTGGCCTCGGTCCAGCCGAGTTCGTCCACGACCGCGCGCTGTTTGACGCGCCCGCCGCGGCGTTCGAGGAGTCGAAGGACGCGCTCCTCGTTGCTCAGCAGGTCCTCGGGCGGAGCGTCGCCATCCGGTTCCGGGTCGCGGTCGTCGCGGTCGCGGCTCCGGTAGAGCCACCACCCGCCAGCCGCGAGCGCCGCGGCGAGCGCGAGACCGCCGACGCCGGTCGCGACCAGCGTCCACGGCACGTTCGGCCCGACCGCGCCGGGCGCGGTCAGCACGATTCGGGGCTCGTTGCCCGCGAACTCCAGCGGGCCGTTCCAGATGACCGCGTTCTCGCGCTTCTCGTAGCCCGAGTCGGGGCGCGGCTCGACCGTCGTCGCGTCGTACTCCTCGGGCCACTTGACGAGTAGCCGGGTCTTCTCGTTGAGGATGAGTCCGGACAGCGAGTCGCCGACGCGGACCTCGCCGTCGGCGACCGTGGCGAACCCGTGCCACTCGAAGGAGTAGACGACGAGTCCGTACCGTTGCGGGAACTCCCGAATCTCGGCGCTGACCGTGTAGTTCGTCCCCGACATCTCCCGGTCGGTGGTTCGCTCGGCGCTCCGGATGGTGCTGTTCATCCGGCCGACGAACTGCTGGCTGTACTTCGTGGCGTTGGCCTCCACGTCGTTCTTGTAGCTCCGGAACGCCGCGGTCGTCTGGGCGTCGTCGAGTCGCGTGCGGTAGACGACCTCCCACCGGGCGGTGCCGTTGCCGTACACCGACACGTCGAGGACCACCGTGTCGGGCGTGACGCGCTGGCTTTGGGACTGTGCGTTCGCGTCGGCGCGGGACTGCGCGTTCGCGTCGATGCGAGACTGCGCGCTCGCGTCGGCGAGTGCTACCTCGGACTCGCCGGTCGCCGTCCCGGCGTCGCCGATAGCCGACGCCCCACCGACGACTGTGCCGACCGCGGCCACCAGACAGAGGGCCGCGGCGAGCAACGCTACGGACTGTCGCGCCCCCATTCGTCAGGAACGTCCGACGCGCAAGGAAAAAGGGATTGCGTCGTTTTGGGTAGTCTTACCCCATTCCGGGCGGTTCCACGGCTCGTTTCTCCGCGGTAGGCAGTCGTTACTCCCGTTAGGTCGCCACTGGCGGAGTTAATTCGGATTAACTCGGGAGCAAGCCGCCCTCAGAGCCACCAATCGGCTTTCAGCGTTTCGGGGGTTCAAGCACCTGTCTACCCTTGCCACAGTCGGCGAGATACGATGTCGAAGACCGAAATGCACACCGCCGACGCGAGAGAGTACGAGAGCGAGAACCCCCTCCGAGAGAGCGAGACACCCCTGCGGATGCAGGCCGACTGGTCGGGCTCCGAGACGCTCGACTCGGCGGTCACGTGCGCCATCTCGCGGGCGACCGGAGTGTCGGTGACCGAACTCGCCCCGCTGTACGAGTACATGGACCCCGACGCGCTCCACGAGTTCGTGGCGTCGATGCGCGACCGCGAGACCGAGACCTCCATCACGTTCCGGTACGAGGGCCACGACGTGACGGTTCGGGCCGACGGCGAAATCTTGGTGTGGCCCGCGCGGTGACGAGTCGCTCGGCGACTCGGCGTCCCGGACGACCCGCGTCGGTCGGGCGTCAGCCGAAGTCGCCCAGTCCGGCCTGCGCGTCGTCGTCGCCGGAGTCCCCGCTGGCTTCACCCTCCGAGGAGTCGGCCTCCTCCGCCGACTCGTCGCCTCCCGAGTCGGCGTCGGGGGACGCCGACTCGCCGGTGGCCATCGACCCGTGACTGCCCTCGAACGCGCCCCCGGAATGCTCGACGGCCGCCTCCTCCCGTAGCTCCTCGGCCGATTCCACGATGTTCTGGACTTTGTTGGTGTCCTTCCCCGACCCGGTGACGAACGAGACGTGCTTGGCGTCGAGGTCGTACTTCGCGGTCATCGCTATCGTCAGCTCCCGGTTCTTGCAGTGGTGGGTCATCGCCGCGAGGAACGGCAACATCTCGCGGCGCGCGGTGGACATGCTCACGCCGTCGGCCTCGGCTATCTTTCGGGCAACGTAGTCGCGCTTGTTGCGGTTGCCCCGCGAACTGCCCAGTTTCCGCCAGTAGCTCGGCGGGCCGTACCGGGTCCACCCGCCCTTGTCGCCCTGCCGGGCCGCCGCGACCCCGCCAGCGATGTTGTCGCCAGCGTAGCGCCAGTAGGAGTAGTCTTGGGACGCTTGCACGCGACCGAGCCACTTGTCGGCGTTCGAGAGGAAGTCGTACGCGGTGGCCAGTTCCGCGCCCTCGTAGTCCTTGGGCACGTTGTCCTCGACCCAGTTCAGCATGTCGTCGGGCGTCTCGTCCACGTCGTAGGACGCCTGAATCGCGCTCCGGGCGTCCTCCTCCTTGAACAGCGCGTCGAGGAAGTCGAAGATGCCGCTCGACCGGTCGCGCTCGCCGGTGACCTCCACGTCCTCGGCGGTGAGGCGCTCCTCGGTCTCGGCGATGGCTTGCAGGTCGTTGACCGCCGAGCGCAGGTCGCCGTCGTTCTTGTCCGCGATGGCTCGGAGCGCGTCCTTCTCGTACTCGATGCCCTCCTGCTTGCAGATGTGCCGGAGCGCGGGCACGATGGAACGGGCCTGCACGTCCCGGAACTCTATCTCCTCGCAGGCGTTCCGGAGCGTGTTGGACATGTCGTAGAACTCGTTGGCGATGAGAACCATCGGCTGTCCGGCCTCTTTGACGACCTCGGTGATGGCCTTCGACCCGCCCCTATCGACGTTCCCGTGGAGGTTGTCGGCCTCGTCCATGACGACGAGTCGGCGGCCGTCGCCGCCCCCGGTCAGCGTGCCGGACTTGGCGGCCTCGCCCGCGACCTTCTCGACCACCGAGGAGGTCCGTTGGTCGCTGGCGTTCAGTTCGATGGTGGGCCAGTCCATGTCGTTGGCCAGCGCGTGGGCCGCCGAGGTCTTGCCCACGCCGGGACTGCCGTGGAGGATGGCGGCGTCGCCGTGGTCGTCCCACGTCTCGGCCCACTCCTTGAGCGCGTCGCGGGCCTTGTTGTTCCCGCGGAGTTCGGAGAGGGAGGTGGGCCGATACTTCTCGGTCCAGTCGGTCATTGAGCGTCGGTAGGTGCGAGCGGCGGTTAGTTGTTGCGGAGTACCGGACGGGTCGCGTTCGAGCAACACAGGCACCGCCTCGTCCCCGACCACCGCACAGCTTTTTCCTCTCTCGCGTGGTACCATCTCGCATGACAGACGCAGGTGCTGTCGAGATGGACGCCGAGGAGCGCACCGAATTTCTCGCACACGGGGGCACGGGGGTTCTCTCGTTCGCGCGCGGCGACGAGTCGCCGCTCTCGCTCCCGGTGTCGTACGGCTACGACGAGACCGAGGGCCACTTCTACTTCCGACTCGCGTTCGACCCGGACGCCGAGAAGCGAGGCCCGGTCGAGGAGGGCGCGTCGATGTCGTTCGTCACCTACGAGGACACCGACGAGGGGTGGCGGAGCGTGGTCGCGGAAGGCGAACTGGAGGAGATTTCCGAGGAGTCGCTGGACTCGTCGGTCGGCGAGGCGATGCGGCAGGTCGAGATTCCGCTGGTGGACGTGTTCGAGCGCAACCCGCGGGAAGTCAACTTCCGGTTCTTCAGGCTCGACCCCGACGAGCTAGCGGGGCGCAAGGAGGCGACCGCCGAGTACTGAGCGGTCCGTCACCGCGTCCCGCTCTCGGGTAACGCTTTTCTCCTCGGTCTCCGACACGTCTGGCATGTTCCCGGAGCGAATCGAGACCGACCGGTTGGAACTGACCGCCCTGACGCCCGAGAACGTGCCCGTGCTGGACTACTACGACATCTGCTCCGGGAACGCTGGCGACGACATCGACACCGTAACCGAACACCTGCCGTGGGAGCCACACGACACGCCCAAGGAGACCGCGGACTATCTTGACCGACTCGCCGACCAGCGCGCGGCGGGCGAGAACGCCGAATTTCTGGTTCGGCCGAGCGACCGCGGCGACGAGTCGAACGACTCGTCGGGCGACGCCGCGACCGACGCCATCGCTGGCGCGGTCGGTCTCGCGCCCCATTGGGACCGCCGGACCGGCGAACTCGGCATCTGGCTCCGCGAACCGTTCTGGGGCCGGGGCTACTACGGCGAGGCGTTCGCGGAGCTGACTCGGGTCGCGTTCGATCTCCTCGACCTCGACGCGGTCGAAATCGTCCACCGCCACGGCAACGCCAACTCCCGGCGCGCGACCGAGAAGTTCGTGGCGCGATTCGGCGGTCGCCACGAGGGTCGCCTGCGAAACTACTGGGTCGGTCCGGGCGGTCCCGCCGACGCCCACCGCTACACCGTCACCCGCGAGGAGTGGGAGGAGAACCGATGAACGAGAGCGACCTCCTCCCCGAAACTATCGAGACTGACCGCCTCCAACTGGAACGACTCTGCCACGAGAACGTCGAGACCCTCGCGCTCTACGACTGCTTCGCCGCGGGCGTCGCCGCCGAGGAGGTCTTCGAGTACGTCCCCGAGGACCCGTGCCAGACGCCGAAGGGGGCCCACGACCGAATCGAGGAGGCCGAAGAACGCTGGGACGAGGGCGAGGCCGCCGAGTACGTCGTCCGTCCGAAGGCGGGCGAACCTCGCGCCGGGGAGATTGCGGGGACGGCCAATCTCATCTGCGAGTGGGACAGGCGCACCGCCATCCTCGGACTGGTTCTACGAAAGTCGTTCTGGGGACGAGGCTACTCGGGCGAGCGCGCCGCCGCCCTGATGGAACTGGCGTTCGACCGACTCGACTTGGAACTCGCCACGGCGGGCTACAACGAGGGCAACGAGAAGTCCCGGCGGGCCATCGAGAAGTACGTCGAGCGATTCGGCGGGCAGTACGACGGGGTGCTTCGCAACTGGGTGCCGATGGGCGACGAGATAGCCGACCTGCACCGCTACACCGTCACGCGCGAGCAGTGGGTCGAAGCGACGAAGAGGGACTGACGAGAACCACCGGCTATGCCCGAGCGTTTCGACGTTCACGACCACCGTCACGCCCTGAAGTTGCACAAGGACACCGGCCAGACTCAGCTGTGGGAGAACAAGAAGGGACTCGACTGCCCGGCCTGCGACGAGTCGTTCGCGGACCTCCTGATTTCCGAGAAGCGCCACAACAGCTTCAGCCAGCCCGACGGCCGGTTCTGCGTCGTCCGCGAGGAGGGCCGACTCTTGGTCTTCACCCACTGAATCGGAGTTGGAGCGCTACTCCGCGAGTCGGTCGAACGCCGTCCCGGCGACGACTTCGCCGCCCTTGACGACCGTCTCGGGGTCCCGGAGCGCGCCGAGGTCGTCCAGCGGGTCCTCGTCAAGCACGAGGAGGTCGGCGTACGAGTCGGGTTCGAGCGTGCCCGCGCCGTCCAAGCCGATGACCTCGGCGGCGCGGCCGGTCATCGCCACGAGCGCGTCGTGGGGGTCCATCCCGTACTCGGCCATGAACGAGATTTCGGTGGCGTTCGCGCCGTGGTAGTTGAACGGCGTGCCCGCGTCGGTGCCGCCCGCGATGTCCACGCCCGCCTCGACCGCCGCGGAGAACGACTCGATGTGGCGCTCGTACACGTCGTTGGTCTTCTGAAGCGCCTCGTCGGTGGCGTGGTCGGCGTTGCGGACGATGCGGTAGGGCGCAGAGAGAGTGGGGACGAGAACTACGTCCTCCGCCACGAGGAGGTCGATGGTCGCCTCGTCGAGGAACGTGCCGTGTTCGATGGTATCGACGCCCGCTCGGATGGCCGCGCGTGCGCCCTCCGCGCCGTGGGCGTGGGCCGCGACGTGGACGCCGCGGCGGTGGGCCTCGTCCACCAGCGCGTCCATCTCGTCTTGGGTGAACGCGGGCGCGTTCGGGTCCGTACCGGGTGTCGTGACCCCGCCGGTCGCCATGAACTTGATGAACTGCGCGCCCTGCTTGACCTGCTCGCGGACCGCCTTCCGGCACTCGGTCGGGCCGTCCACTTCCCGGCCGAGGTGGTGGCCGTGGCCCCCGGTGATGGTGATAGAACGACAGTTGGCGACCATCCGCGGGCCGGGCACGTCGCCGCGGTCGATGCGCTCGGCGAGGAGAACGTCGAGGTCGCGGGCACCCATCGCCCGGACGCCGGTGACCCCGGATTCGAGGGTCTTGCGGGCGTTGACCGCCTCGGTCAGCATCAACTCGGCCTCGCTCATCCCCACCACGTCGGCGACGCTGGCCTCGCCCGACAGCGAGAAGTGGACGTGGGCGTCCACGATACCCGGAACCACGGTCTTCCCGCCGAGGTCGTAGGTCGGTTCGTTCTCCCGCGGGTCGGCGTCGCCGACCGCCTCGATGCGTCCCGACTCGGGGTCGAACTGGAGCGCGGCGTCGTCTCGCAGGTCGCCGGTGCCGTCCACGACTCGGGCGTCACGCAGAATCATGTGGTGAACGTTCCCAGTGGTCGCTCTTGAATCCCGCGAATGCCCCCCGCGAAATCGGCCGCGAGGAGTCCGGAGGTGTTACTCCACTGTCGTGCGGCCACAAGATACTCCAATCGTCGGTGGTACGCCCCGGACATGACAACCGCAGAGGACCCATCGCTCACCGCCGACGGCGTGGCTCGGCGTGCGACGCTGGCCCGCGGCGCAGTCGCGGGCGTCGGCGCGTGGCTACTCGGCTATCTGGTCGCGTACGTCTGGAAGTCCCAAGCCGTCTCGGAGGCGCTCCGCGGCGTCGGCTTCGTCTCGGAACTGCTCGGCGGCGAGGCGATTCCCGCGTGGAAGGGCGTCTCGTGGCTCTTCTTCAACGCCCACTTCGTCGCCGCCCGGTTCCCGACCATCACGGGCGGGACCCAGACCGCGAACTTCGTGACCGGCGAGGAGGGTTCGACCGCGATGCTGGCGCTCCCGGTCGTCGTCCTCCTCGCGGCCGGAGTCGTCGCCGCGTACGGGCGACCGGGCGGCGCGCTCGAACGCGCGAAAGCGGGCGCGACGGTCGCGCTCGGCTACCTCCCGCTGTCGGCCGGGGTCGCGCTGGTCGCGACCCACGCCATCGGCGACACCGACGCCGCCATCGCGCCCGACCTCGTGACCGCGGTTCTCCTCGCAGGACTGGTCTATCCGCTGGCGCTGGGCGCTGTCGGCGGCGCGTTGAGTAGCGCGCTTGAGTAGGACGAACGGGACGGTACCGGACGGGTGACGCTTTTCGTCGGAATTACGCTCACGAGATAGCGACCGCTCGACTGGACAGACACCCGTTCGGGTGGATGAAAGGGGCCGCCTGCTCGCGGGTCGAAGACCCGTGGTCGCTTGCTCGGCCACTATCCGCGCCGGGCGGTGCGGAGAGGCACAGATATGCCGAGCAACGACCGCGAGCGGGCGGGGGCTTTCGAGGACTCCACGGTTCCGATTCCGGCGGTCACCTCAAAGCGAGGAGTGCCCGAAAACGAGTGAACCATTCCGAGAACGAGTTCGCTACGCTAATTTCTTGGCGACCATCTCGCCCCAATGTTCGAAGCCGTGGCGGTCGTAGAACGCCTGCGCGCGGTCGTTCTCGCGGTCCACGTCCAACACGAGTCTGTCGAGCGGGAGGTCCTGCTCGTCGGCCAGTTCGACCGCGGCGTCCATCAGGTCGTCGGCGACACCGGTGCCGCGGTACTCCGGCCGGACGTAGAGTTCGTTCAGGACCGCGGCGTCCCAGATCATCGCCAACTGCTGTGGCAGGACGAAGACGTAACCCGCCAGCGCGGGGTCGTCGGCCGCTTCCGTTTCCTCCGGGGCCTCCTCGTCGCTCTCGGACCGTGCTGTATCTGCTTCGTCGTCCCCGACGACCTCCGCGACGGTGACGCACTGCGGGTCGTGTTTCGTACACCATAACACCCAGTCGAGGTACCGCTCGCCGTAGTCGTCGGTCAGTTTCTCCTCGTAGACGGCCCGCTTGTCGTCGCCGCCGGTGCCGGACCCGAGTCCCAACTCGAAGGCGCGCTTGAGGTCCCAGAGGTCGCGGGGGTCGCGGTCGGGGTCGTACGGTCGGAGTTCGACGGTCTCGGTCATGGTCCGGCTTTGGTCCGAGAGGGTGTTAGCGATTGCGAGTCGGGACGAGGAGTGACGCGATTTTTCGGCCCCGAGCGAGTCGTTTCCGACGCTCGTGAGGCCACGACGATACCGTACCGCGACAACACTGCGAACCGCGCTGTCGCCGACACCTCTCGGACCGCGACCGCACAGCACCGCGCCCCGTGCCTCCCCGCTCGCGCGCTCGGCCGCGCAGAACCGCGAGCGCGGCCGAGCGCGCGGCGCGTCCCGTGTTCGGCGTCGGTTCGCGTTTCTGATGGTCGGCGTAACTTCGTTTCCAGCGGTCGGGGTCGATTCGCGCTACCGGGGGCGACCCGAATCCGCTCGCACTCGCGTCACTCACGGCGCTCCATCCAGACCCGAAGCCCGACCACCGTGTAGCCCGTCAGCGCGAGGAGCGCCCGCTCGCCGGTGTAGGCGATGGGGAACAGGCGTTCGACCCGGCCCTCCTCGGCACCCTTTTGGGGGTCGATGCCCGTGCTGTAGTGGGTGTTCTCGGTCGTCCGCACCGACTCGGACCCGCCGCCAGCACCCGACGAACCGCCGCCGCTCGACCCGGCTCCCGACCCCGCGTCGGCCCCCGCACCGCCCGACCGGTCGGGCGCGAACGCCTCGACCAGCCCCCCGAAATCGACGTTCACGAGCGTCTGGACGAACCCCTCTTTCGTGGAGTAGAACACCTTCCCGTCGAAGGTGTAGAATCGGTCGTGAAGCGGGTAGAGGAGGTTCGCGCCGTTGAAGAACGCGTCGAGACCGATTCCGGCGAACGTCACCGCGACGAGGCTGACCCACGCGACGCGGACGCCCCGGCCGCCCCACTGCGAGCGAACGAGCGAGGCGTCTCCTCGGCGCAGGTCCGCCCACAGCAGGACCCCACCCAGAAGCGGCAACAGGAGCGTGTGGAACGCCGCCCGATGCGCGCCCGCTATCCAGAACCCGACGAACACGTCGAAGTCCACCAGCGCCACCGCCGTCATCACGACCGCCACCGACTTCCCGTCGAAGTAGTCCGCCAACAGTGCGGTCCCCACCAGTCCCGCCAGCGCGACGTGTACCACCGTCGAAGGCATGTGAACTGTCGTACGTGACCCATCCACATTATCACTTTCCCGCTATCTTCGACGTTCGCCGAACCCCGATTTCGATACGCTTTTCCGAGCGACTCGCGCAGACCGGAGCATGACTGGAGATACCGACCCCCGCGGGGACCTCGCGGAACGCATCGCGGGCGAGATAACCCTGAGCGACGACCCCGGCGCGACGCTCCGCAAGTGGCGCACCGACTTCGGAGTCTCCCAGACCGATTTGGCCGACCACCTCGACGTGTCGTCGTCGGTCGTCAGCGACTACGAGAGCGGCCGCCGCGAGAGTCCGGGCATCGGCGTGGTCTCCCGACTCGTCAACGCCCTGCTGGACATCGACGAGCGCCGCGGGGGCGACCGCATCCGCCAGTACGCCCGCGTCGTCTCCGCGGGGTTCGAGAGCGACATCGTGAACGACCTCCGGGAGTATCCGACGCAGGTCTCACTCGACCGATTCTACGACGCGGTTGGCGCGAGGGAACTCGCAGAGGGCGACCAGCGCCACGTCACCGGCCACACCGTCATCGACAGCATCGAGGCTATCACGCGCCTCTCCAGCGAGGAGTTCTATCGACTCTACGGCCAGAGTACCAGCCGCGCGCTGATGTTCACCAACGTCACCCGCGGGGAGTCGCCGCTGGTCGCCATGCGCGTCGTGAATCCGACGCCGAACGCGGTGGTCCTCCACGGCCTCGACCGCGGGGACCTGTGGGACCACGCGCCGAAGATGGCCCGCCTCGACGGTTTCTCGCTCTCGGTCACGAACGAGCCGATAGACGACGTGTTGCAGGCGCTCCGAGAGTTCCCCTGAGCGAATTTCGGCCCGAGTGTCCACCGGAGCAGTCGGTCCGAGGCGCGTCCGACCTTCCGTCCACCCGTCCGGCTAAAATATATTTTAGCTAACACTTTTCGGTGGCTGGCCCGTACCTGTTTTCGATGCCAGACGCCAGACCTCCCTCGGAATCGACCCCGAACAGCGACCCGGAACTCACGAAGACCGGCACGACGACGGTCGCGGTCACGGCCGACGACGCGGTGGTCGTGATGGCCGACAGGCGTGCGAGCGCGGGCGGCCGGTTCGTCACGAGCAAGGATACCCAGAAAGTCGAGCGAGTCCACCCGACCGCGGCAGTCGCGCTCTCGGGCGCGGTCGGCAGTCTCCAAGACTACACCCGCCGACTCCGCTCGCGGGCCGACCAGTACGAGATTCGCCGTGGCGACCCGCCGAGCGTCGCCGCGTTCGCCACCTTCGCGGGGAACCTCCTCCGAAACGGTCCCTACCGCATGGTCCGGCCGATTCTGGGCGGCGTGGACGGCGACGGCCCGCAGGTCTACGACCTCGACGGCGGCGGCGCGGTGATGGACGCGCCCTACGCCGCGAAGGGGAGCGGCACCCAGTTCGCGCTCGGCGTCCTCGAACGCGAGTTCCGGCCCGGCCTCTCGGTCGAAGCCGCGACCGACGCCGCGGCCCGCGCCGTCGAGAGCGCAATCGAGCGCGACACCGCCAGCGGGAACGGCGTCACCGTCGCCGAAATCACCGCCGAGGAGGTCGCCATCGACGCGTACGACGACCCGGCCGAGTTGTACGCCGACCCGGCCACCGCGGCCGGAGGCGACGCGGCCGACCGCGACGCCGACGACGGCGAGGAGGTGGCCTGATGCAGGGCGACCAGCAGGCCTACGACCGGGGCACCAGCATCTTCTCGCCCGACGGACGACTGTATCAGGTCGAGTACGCCCGCGAGGCGGTCGAGCGCGGGAGCGCGAGCGTCGGGGTCACGACCGCCGAGAGCGTCGTCCTCGCGGCCCGCCGCCGGGTGCGCTCGCCGCTGATGGACCCCGAGAGCGTCGAGAAGTTGCATCAGGTGGACGACCTCCTCGGGGTCGCCTCGGCGGGTAACGCGGCCGACGCCCGACAGTTGGTGGAGTTCGCGCGTCAGACCGCCCAGCGCGACCGCCTGACCTACGACGAGCCGATGGGCGTCGAACCGCTCGCGAAGGCGGTCGCCGACCACGTGCAGGAGTACACGCAGTCGGGCGGCGCGCGCCCGTTCGGGACCGGCCTGCTGGTCGGCGGCGTGACCGAAGACGCCTCGGGAGACTACCGGCCCGCGCTGTACGAGACCGACCCCTCGGGGACGCCCTCGGCGTGGGACGCCGCGGCGGTCGGACGCGACAGCGCCGAGATTCGGAAGTTCCTCGAAGCCGAGTATCGTCCGGACGCGGACCTCGATTCGGGCGTGGACCTCTCGCTGGAAGCCCTCGCCGCGCCCGACGACGAGTCGTTCGCCCCCGCGGAGGTGGCCGTGGCGACGGTGACGAAAGAGGCGGGCTACCGCCACCTCTCGGCCGACGAGCGCCGGAGCGCGCTCGACCGTCTCGGACTGCTGGACGAGAGCGGGAATCGGCAGGCGTCCTGACGGTTCCGCGGCGATTTCCTATCGCGCTTATTCGTTTATCCGGCCCGAGTGCGACGCTCGTCTCGCTGGCGGGGTCGCTGTTGCTGGCGCTCCGGAACTCCTCGAATCGAAAAGAGCGAAACCTACGACGCCTGCCGAACCGACTCCGCGCCGCGCCGCCGCGTCCCGGCCACCGAGCAGTCCCCGGCGACGAACACGTCCAGCAGTTCGTCGTCCAGTTCGACGCCGACCCTGACACACCACGGGTCGTCGGAGACGACCGTCTCGGTCCACTCGTCGCCGACGTTCCAGATGGGCCTATCCCGGACGTTCAGCCCGTGGTCGTGGAAGAACGCGACGACCGCGGGGTGTTCGAGGACCGCGAGCGTGACGGGCGCGTGGAGTCGGCACCCGCACTGCGCGCAGTCGAGGAGGACCTGCGCGCGCTCGGCGTCGCTGTCGGGCAGGCGGTCGGTCAGGGAGTCGGGCGGGGACGCGAGCGCGGCGTCCATCGTCGCCGCGCACTCGGGACAGACCCCGTCGGACATCACAGAGAGGCGGTGGCGGTGGTGGCGGTCGAACGCCGAAAGCAGGCGCTCGGGGTCGCGGTCCCGGCGCGCGCTCGGTGGGAACGGCAAGGTTAGGACGCCGCGCCCGCAGTCGTCGCAGGCCACGGTGACGGAGTTGGCCTCGCAGACCGCCGCGAGGTCGCCCGACTCACAGAGCGGGCAGGCGTCGCCGGTCGGCACGGGACCGAACGACACCCGGTCGGTGTAGGTTCCGGCGGCGATGGCTCGGGCGACCTGCCGCCCGGCGTAGGTCAGCGCGTAGCGGTCGCCCTCGTCGCCGGTTCGCCGGAGGAACAGGTCGGTCAACTGCCGAAGGTGGTAGGCGAACCCGGCGGTCGTGTCGGCGGGACTTCGCTCGAAGAGTTCCGAGAAAGTCATCGTCCGGCGCTCGGGCGAGTCCGACGTGCCCTCGCCCGCGGCGTCGCTATCGTCCTCGCCGCCCGCGAGCGCCCGGAGGACCGCCATCCGGACCTCGTTGCCCAGCGCCTCGAAGGCGTCGCTGGCCGCGCTCGACTCGACTTCCGGCGCGGGTGCGGCGGCTTCGGTGTCCGCCGTGACGGTCCCCGCGTCGGACTCGCGGGTCTCCTCGACCGCCGCACGCTCCGGTAACTCGGTCGGGGTCGCCTCCGCACCCGACTCGTTCGCGCCTTCCGTGCCAGCGTCACTCATGCCGGTATCGTCGGGCGTCGTCGTTTATAAGCTCTCGGACCGCGGCGGATTCGTTCTCGCTCGAATCGTTACGTCCCGTGGTGGTCGGCGCGCGCTGGCGCGAGTTCATCTCGCGCCGTCGTCGCGCGAGGGATGACCGAACGAAGTGAGGGAAGCGGTTGGGGAGGTGTGAGGCCCGTGCGGGGCGGTGTCATGCGGTGGCGTCGCGGTCACTCCGAGGTGTCGGCAGTAGGGCGGTTTGCGGGTCCAAGACCGCTCGACCGAGAAAACAGCCGATAGAACCGCAGAAAAGCAACCGACTCAGCTGGTCCGACTAGTTGTCCACATAATCGTAGAGCCGCTCGTTCATCCGGCCCGTCCCGGTGAAGACGAACTCGCCGTCCGGCACCGTGAAGTCCTCCATCTCGATGGTCTTGTCGTGGTTGTGCCGGTCGTGGACGTTCTCGTACTCCTCGAAGCTGAGGTCGTAGCGGGCGTCGTTCTGGGCGTCGATGTTCAGCGCCTCGATTTCGTCTTCCCAGCCGTCGGCGACCGTCTCCGCGTGGATTTCCGCCTGCGCGCCCGAGCCGTAGGACCCCACGAGGAGTTTCTGGCCAGCGAGGTCGATGCCCTCCTCGGCGGCGGTCTTGAGCGCGCTGGCACGGGCGATGTGGACCGACCCGGTGTACCAGTTGCCGACCTCTCGGGAGATGGAGAGGGTCGGCTCGACGGTGGCGGCGTACCAGTCGCGGTACGCCTCGGTCGAACTCAGGTCGTCCATGTGGTCCCGGATGGCCTCCTCGTAGCTCTCGCGGTCGTCGAAGTCCTCCTCGCGGGGCTGGAAGCCGATTTCCTCCGCGAGTTCCTCCTCGATGGGCGTGTCCCGAATCATGTGTCGGTAGCCCAGCAGGCCCGCCTTCCGGACCATGCCGGGGAACGGCGTGTGGAACGGGATGTACGCGAAGTCGTCGGGGTGGGTGTCGCCCGAGACGCTCTCGAAGTCCTCCAGCGCCTCGCGCATCCGAGCGAGATAGACCTGCATCGAGCGCTTACCGTCCACGCTCGGGAACTGCTGGTTGGGCTTGAGGAAGTCGGTCTCGTCGGCGCTCCCGTAGCCCTGCTCGGTCGAGAGTTCCACGAGGCTCGGCTCCTCGTCGATGAGCATGGCGACCGCGCCCGCGCCCTGCGTGGCCTCACCGGGGTCGCCCCGCGCGTAGAGGGCGGTGTCGGTCGCCACGACGAGCGCGGCGCGGCCGCGGTTACGACCCGCTTTGATCCAGTTGTACGCGTCGTCCAGACTCTGAGTGCCGGAGATGCAGGCGAACTTGCGCTCGCCCTTGTTGGCGTGGTGGAAGTCGCCGTCGTAGACCTGTTCGAGACAGCCCGCGATGTACGTCGAGACGGGCTTGGAGTTGTCGAACGAACTCTCGGTGGCCACGTCGATGCGACCGATGTCGTCGGGCGAGAGACCCTTGCGGTCCATCAGGCGCTTGGCCGCGTTCGCGCCCATCGTCACGATGTCCTCGTGAGCGTCCGGGAACGAACTGGCGTGCAGGCCGAGTCCCTTCGTGTACTTTTCGGGCTCCTCGCCCTTCTCGGGCGCGAACGTCTCCGCGAGGTCCAGTTTGAGCTTCCCCGTCCAGATTTCGATGGCGTCGATACCGACAGCTGTCATATCCGTTACTCCGGCGACCGCCTATAAGATTTTGTCGATAGGGTCTTCGACGCGCGTCGAAATACGTCAGCTCACGCGGCCCCGTCTCGGTTCGCCGACGACCGTCGCGCTCTCGGTGTTCTGCAGGGTTCCGCTCCTCCCGCGCTCCTCTATCGTCGCCTCCGCGACGAACAGGGTACCCTGTGAGACGGTCGCCGACGACGACCGAGCGGTGTTCAGTTCGGTCCGATTCAGGACGGCGTCGCCGGTCCGGGCGGTCAGCGAGATGCTACCGGACCCGCTCCCGCCGACGAAGTTGTTCACGCTCGTCCGGGCCGCGTCGAGCGAGTCGCCGGAGAGACTAACGTCCCGTTTCGAGAGGAGGTCGGCGTCCCTCACCGACAGCGAGCCACCGGAGGCCGAGACAGTAATCGCGCCGCTTCCGCTCCCGCCTTGGTAGTTGTCTATCGACGCTCCGTCGAGGTCCGCGCTCGCGGCCGTGACCTGTACCGTGTTCTTGGTGGCGAAGACGCTCTCCTCGGCGGCGAACGACCCGGCAACGTCGACAGTCACCGAACCGCTCCCGCTTCCGCCTTGGTAATTGTCGAACACCGCGTTCGAGGCTGTCACCGCGTCGGCTTCGACCGAGATGTCGCCCTTCGTATCGACCACGGCGTCGGCGGCCGAGAGACTGCCCGAACTAGTTATCGAGACGCCGCCGCTCCCGCTTCCGCCGACGTAGTTGTCCAGCACGGTGCCGGTCAGGTCCGTCTTGCCCCCGTCGATGGAGACGGTCCCTTTCGTCCGCACGTCCGTTCCGGCCATCGCTACCGACCCGGCGGCGTCGAGGGTGACGCCGCCGCTCCCGCTTCCGCCAGCGTAGTTGTCTACCGTCCGGTCGGCGAGGTCAAGCGACCCCGACTCGGCCGTGAGGCGCACGTCGTTTCGACTCGTCACGTTGGCATCGAGGAGGATACTCTCGGCCGTCCAGTCGGCGCGGTTCACGTCGAGCGACCCGCGCCCGTCCGTACTGTCTGGCACCACGAGGTCGTTACCGTCGCCCGCGGTAAAGGTGCCGTCGAGTTGCGCTTCACTGACGGGCGAATCCGTAGTGTCGGGCTCGTAGACGCCGTCACCGTCGGCGTCCTGATACGCGAATCCGGGGTCAACCCCAGCACCGCCACCGCCCTGCCCGTCGGCGGTGTCGGTCACGCTCGCGGTCTCAGTGTTGTCGGCTTGGTCGGTCGCCTCGATGCGAACCGTGTACTCCTCGCCGTAGTTGCCGTTGCCCGAGTCCGGTGTGAGCGTCGCGGTTCCCGAAGCGGAGTCGCCGCTCACTCCGACAGTCTGAGTCGTAACGGTCTGCCCGTTCTGATTGCGGAGGGACAACTCGACGCTCGACAGACCGCTCCCGCCAGTATCCGAGACCGCCCAGTCGATGCCGTACTGGACGCTTCCGGAATTGCCGGGGCAGGGCGTCTGTCCGGACGGGCAGTTGCTCTGGTCGTCCACGATGAACCGCTCGATGGTCGGTGAGTCCGATTCGGCCGCCGGGTCGGGGTTCACGATTCGGACGCGAATCGGGTCCACGTCGTCGCCGCTGGCCGCGTAGACGGTGACGGTCCCGTTGGTCGGCGTCAGGCGGAGCGTGGTCTCGTTGCGGCCCGCGGCGTCGGTCGTCTCGCCGGTCGGGACGACCTCGGCGAGCGCGGAGTCGTTGACCGCGTAATCGACCGCGGCCTGCGCCAGCGGGTCGGTGCCGTCGGTGACGGTCGCGGTCAGGTCCAACTCGATTCCGTCGTCGGCGTTCACCGTACAGCGAGTCAGTTGCGCGTCACAGTCCCTGAGGCCGTCGCCGACCGCGTCGGTCCAGTTCACGCTGTACGTGGCCGGACCGTCGCTGTCGTCAGTTAGTCCGCTCCCGTCGGTGTTCACCGCGGTCAGGTTGTAGCTCAGGTTCGTCCGCGTGCCGGGGTCGAAGTCGCCGCCAGCGGGCGGCACCGACGCCATCCCGACCCGGACCGCAACGTCGCGGTTCGACCCGTCGAAGTTCTCCGGCGCGTCGTACCGAATCGTCACCCGGCCCTCCTCGTCGGTCGTCAGGTCGGTGAGTTGGTCGCCGCGCTGGCCCTGCGCCGCGACCGCGTCGCCGCCGAGACCGCTGTCGAGGGTCATGTTCACGGTCGCGCCCGAGACCGGATTATCGAAGCGGTCGCGGACCTCCACCACGAGGTCCCGTCCGCTGTTCTCCGCGACGCTCGCGTTGTCGCCCCGAACGTCGGTGACGTAGTGGGCGTCGGTGTCGGTCACGTCGGTTCCGACGCCGACCTTCGCCAGTTCGAGTTCGTAGGTCGCGGGTTCGAGGACGAGCCGGACCGCGCTTCTGTCGGGGACCTCCTCGACCGCCCGGACGTAGCGGTCGGGATTGGACGCCGTTTCGTCCATCTCCGCCGAGAGGAGTCCCCGCCACTCGTCGGCCGGGAGCGTCGTCGGGACCAGAACCGAGACGTTGCTCGACTCGTTGCCGACAGCCACGGTGCGGGTCGCGGCGCTGACCGCGCGCAGGTCCACCGTGGTCGTGCTACTGCTGGACTTCGAGAGGCTTCCGTTCAGCGCGACCAGCGAGATGCTGTTACCGTCTACGAGTCGCTGGCCAGCGAGGGTTCGGTTCGCGCTGTCGAACCGATTGTAGAGGACGCCAGCGTCGTAGACGGTGGTCGGCGGGTTCTGGTAGACGTGGTAGAGGGGGTCGTAGGTCAGCCCGCGCGTCGAGAAGTTGCGCGCGCTCCCGGTCCAGTAGTCGCCGGTCTCGCCGGTCGCGGTGGCGTTCTCGACGGTCAGGTTCGCCGGAGGAGTCGTCCGGAGCGTGCCCGAGGGCGGTGCGGGGTTGACGAAGACGGCCCGAACCGGGTACTGCGTGCCGAGCGCGACCGAGGCCGACCCGCCGCTCCCGGTCGCCGCGGTCCGCAGGAGGTCGTCGCGCAGGTCTTGCAGTTGGCTCTGGACTGCTTGGTTGTGAGTGAACTCCACCTGCTCGTTCTGCTGGGGGACGACCGACGCCTGATAGATAGAGAGGAGAATCACGAGGACTGCGAACAGCAGGACGGTCCCGATTTGGACCGTCACCCCGCGCTCGTCGGTTCGAAGTCGCACTACCCGGTTCCTTTCGGGGCAGGTAGTTAAAAATAGCGCCTGCGCCGTCGGAATCGGTCTCTCCGACGCGCGACCGGCGCAACTACTCGTCGTCTTCCTCTTCGACGACTTCGGGGTCGCTCATCGCGCTCTGGAGGCTGTCGAGTCCGTTGACCCACTCGGTGACCAGCCCGTATTCGAGGTCTTCGGTGACCTCCATGTTCAGCTCCTCGCCGTCGATGATGCGCGTTCCGGCGGCCGCGACGAGACCGAGCGCCGAATCGAGGTCTTCGCCCTCCTCGGCGCGTCCGGCTTCGAGGACGTACTCCTCGACGCTCGCCTCGTCGGCGGGACCCTCGGCGACGTACTGGTCGGCCGAGTAGAAGACACAGACCAGACTCGTCTGGACCCCGTCGATGAGCATCGCTTTCTCGTCGTTGTCGAACTCGACTTCTTCGAGGACGACCTCGCGGATGTCGCTCAGTTCCTCGAGCGCCTCCTCCTCGTCGATGTCGTCGTCGTCGTAGGCGGTGACGATTTTCGCGACCGCGATGGCCACGTCGTCCTGCAAATTGAGGAGCAGGCGGGCCGAATCTTCGTTCTCCGGGTCGATCTCTTCGTCTCGGATGCGGTCGAGCCAGTTCTGCCAGCGTTCGTCGGAGTAGAATTCCTCCGGAGGCGCGCTCATGTCTCCTCGGAGTGTTGCGCGCTTCATAAATCCTACGAGGCGAATCTTCGCTCGAAAAACCGCGGTCACGCGCCGCGTTCCGACGACTCCGGCGTTTCGGCCGCGGTTCGCCGTCGCGCACTCGGGCAGTCGTGTGACCTCGATGATGGGTGCGATAGAGGGTCGGTCGGCTAGCGGAATCGGGTCGGTCGGCTAATCGGAATCAGGTCGGTCGGCTAATTGGGCCGGGCCGGTCGGCTACCGGTCGAGCGTCGCCTCGGTGTCGAGTCCGTAGACCGACCGGGGCGTCTCGACGTGGGCGTTGCGAATCGCGTCGTCGTACCCCTTCTCCTGCATCCAGCGAACGCGCCGGGGCACCGTCTTCGGCCCCATGACCGCGCCGGGACGGTCGGGGTCGTCCACGAAGTCGGTCTCCATCAGGAAGGGGTCGCCCCGGTCGGCCGCGAGTTCGAGACGGTCCTTCTCGCTCATCACGCTCGGGGTCGGTCCCGCCAACCGACCGCCAGCGTAGTGCTTGACGACTCGGTGGGGGTCGAGTCCGCGCTCGTCGGCCCACTCGGCGATGTCGGTCAGGTCCTCGCTGGCCTCGGTGTGGAGTTGGACCGCACAGTCGTTCTCGGCACCGAGGGCGAGTCCGTGCCGGAGGACTTCGTTGGAGGCCTCCCACACCGCGTCGGTGGTGTCGTAGTGCGGGCGGCCGGTCTTGAGCGCGAGGGCCTTCCCGTCGGCGACGTACTCCGCCGCGAGGTCCAGTCCGTCCTGCATCAGGTCGCGGGCCTCCTCCGGAGCGAATTCCCGGTCGTCCACCAGTTTCGAGACCAGTCCGGGGTGGACCCCGAGGACGGGCCACGCGCGACCGGGCAGTATCTCGTCGGCGCGCGCCACCACGTCGAGCGTCGTCTCGAAGACTGGGCGGAACTGTTCGCCGGTCTCGGGTTCGACGCCCAGCAGCCACGAGGGTTTGTTTACCACGAGGAGATGCGTGCCGCCGCTCCTCGCGAAGTCCTTCACGGCCTCGATGCCCCGGCCGTGGTCGGGGTCCAGATGCAGGTGATTGTCGAGTACCGGCGTGCCGAGGTCGTCCATACCTCCCGATTCGGGCGAGCGCAGGAAAAACCTCGGCGGTTCGGCCACGAGCCAGTTTGGCGATTCGGCCACGAACCAGTTTGGCGATTTGGCCACGAACCAGTTTGGCGGTTCAACCACGAGCCAGTTTGGCGGTTCGTGTCGGTCGCGTGCCCGCGGGCGAACGCAAGCGGCGTGTGAGCGTTGCACACGCGCGTGCGAATGTGCGGCGCACTCGCGAGCGCGCCTCCGCGAGAAAATACTATACGCTGGTGTTGATGTCACACCCCGGTGTCGACCGAGAGACGCGGTGTCGGCACGAAGTTGAAGGGCGCTCACGCCTGAGTCGGAGGCATGGACGACGAGGAGACCCCGCGAGCGATTCGGTCGGTCGCGGTCACGGCCGACGACGTGGTGGCGGCCTACGAGGCCCGCCAGCGGAGTCCGCGCAGGCCCGTCCTCCGGGTGACGCCGCCGTTCTCGGGGCGGATGCGCGCGCGACTCCACGACCCCGGCCCGGCCGTGAACGAGTCCGAAAGCGACGAGACGACCGGCGAGGAGGTCGGCGACCGCGACCCGGCGACCGGGGCAATCTATCTGCCTCCCGAGCGACTCCTCGACGCCGACGCAATCGGGGCGTTTCCCTCGCCCGACGACACCGAGGACGCACTCCGGGCGGACTCCGAGGTGGAATTCACCGTCGAACGCCACCGCGAGCGCCACGTCGAGGCGGTCGAGGAGTGGCGCGAGGCGGTTCGCGGGGCGCTGGTGGACGAGGTAGTGATTCGGTTGGACGGCGGCGGGACCCATCGCGTCGAAGTGAAGACGTTGGCGAACTCTGCTGGCGAGTAGTCGTTTCCGGAGTTCGGTCATCGCGGGACGGCGGTCGAAATCAGTGCGTAGACAGCTACCGCCGACGCCACTCGGACTGCACCGCGACCGCGAACCGCACTGCAACTGGGACCGTAGACCACACCGCAACTGCGACCGTGGACCACACTGCAACTGGGACCGTAGACCACACCGCAACTGCGACCGTGGACCACACTGCAACTGGGACCGTAGACCACACCGCAACTGCGACTGCAAACTACACTAAAGCCGACACCAAGGAGTCACTGCACAGCACCGCGACCGCACCGTAACCGCATCCGCCTCACACCTCCCCAACCTTCTGCGTTGCTCCCTGCGGTGCGCTACTCGGCCCTCGCGCGGTGTGGCGACCCACGGGGGGTCGCCCCGCACGCGCCGAGGAGAAAGGATGGTCGAGCGACGACGCGTGAAACGTCGAGGTCGGTCAGTCCTCAGAATCTTCCGAATCGCCCGACTCCTCGGTGTTTCCGTCGGGGTCCACGACCTGCGCGTCGTGGGCCGCGTTCCGGAGCGCGTCCGACCGGCCGTACTCGCCGGGCGCGATGGCGACCGTGCGAACGCCGTTGTGGGCCGCCTTCTCCAGCACGGGCTTGAAGTCGGTGTCCCGCGAGGCGACCGCCAGCACGTCCAGTCCGTCGGTGAGCGCGAACTCGGTGGCGTCCACGGCGAGTTTCACGTCCACGTCGCCCGACGTGACCGTCACCTCGAACCCGCGGGCCTCCGCGGCCTGAATCAGACCGGGACTCGCGTGTTCGTCCAGATACAGCCGCGTCGCGGCGAGTTGGCCGAGGTCCTCGGCGGCGACTCGAAGGTCGTCTAAGTCCACGTCGAACTCCTCGCGCAGGACGTTGGGACCGTCCACGAACAGCGCGACGGTGGTCGTCTCCCCGCCGAGGAGCGAACGCAACGGTTGCATACCCTGCCGTAACCCCCGTTCGGGTTTAGCGGTGCCGGTCTCGCGCCGATGGCATTCGTTCCACGGTTACAAACGATTCAATAGTTTTCTTTTAATCTGATTATAACTGAATAACACTTTATTACAACCAAAAATTAAAGCTTAAATAATAGCAGTGTGTGCGTTGTAATGTAGCATGTCAGACGACAGCACGCAGCGATTCAATCGCCGTACGTTCCTCAAAGCAACCGGTGCCGCCGGTGCCGCAGCAGCCGCGAGCGGTGTCACCGCCGCGACCCCCGGCCGCGAACCCGGCCCCAAGAAAGACGAGATTCTCGTCGGCGTCTCCGCAGGCCGCGGTGACGTGGAGAAGACAGTCGCCCAGAACGTCCCCGGCAACGCGGAAGTCGTCCACTCCAACAAGACGCTCCGCTACGCCGCCGTGAAGTTCCCGAGTCAGGCCCCCGAACAGGCCAAGGAGAACTTCATCGAGGCCATCACCAAGAAGGACGGCATCAAGTACGCCGAGAAGAACGCGACCCACCAAGCGTTCGCCACGCCGAACGACCCGCGCTTCAGCAACCAGTACGCGCCCCAGCAGGTCGAGTCCCCCGCCGCGTGGGACGAGGTCAGCGGCTTCGGTGACTCCGGCGTCACCATCGCCGTCGTGGACACGGGTGCCCAGTACGACCACCCCGACCTCGACGGGAACTACAAGTCCAACCCCGGACGCGACTTCGTGGACAGCGACTCGGACCCCTATCCCCCGAGCCCGTCGAGCGAACAGCACGGTACCCACGTCTCCGGGTGTGCCGCCGCGGTCGTCGACGACGGCACGGGCGTCGCCGGACAGGGTAACTCCTCGCTCATCAACGGTCGCGCGCTCGGCCCGAACGGCGGTTCGACCGCCGACATCGCCGACGCCGTCGAGTGGGCGACCGACCAAGGCGCGGACATCATCAACATGTCCCTCGGTGGCGGCGGTTACAGCCAGACGATGAAGAGCGCCGTCCAGTACGCGGTCAACAACGGCGCGCTCCCCATCTGTGCGGCCGGTAACAGCGGCGCGAGTTCGGTCTCGTACCCGGCGGCCTACAGCGAATGTATGGCCATCTCCGCGGTCAACTCCAACGAGAACCTCGCTTCCTTCTCGCAGTACGGCGACGTGGACCTCGCCGCGCCCGGCGTGGACGTTCTCTCCACGGTTCCGACCGACAGCTACGCGGAGTTCAGCGGCACCTCGATGGCGACCCCCGTCACGTCCGGCGTTGCCGGTCTGACCCTCGCCAAGTTCGGCTCGCTCGGCCCGAACGACCTCCGCAGCCACCTCAAGGCGACCGCGAAGGACATCGGTCTCTCGTCGGACAAGCAGGGCGCAGGTCAGGTCAACGCCCTCAACGCGGTCACCACCCAGCCCGGTAACGGCGGCGGCGACGACGGCGGTGACGACGGCGGCGACGACGGCGGCAGCGGCGACTCCACGACTAGCACGGCCTCCGGCAGCCTCAGCGGCTCCTACGACTACAAGGACTACTCGTACGGCTGGGAGTACAGTAGCCCGAGCCAAGTCGTCGTGGAACTCTCCGGCCCGTCGGACGCCGACTTCGACCTCTACGTCAACACCGGCACCACGGCGGCCGCGACCCCGAGCAGCTACGACTACCGCTCCTACACTCCGGACAGTCAGGAGTCCATCACCATCGACAACCCCGACACGTCGACCGACATGCAGATCGACGTGGACTCCTACAGCGGGTCGGGCAGCTACACGGTGACCATCACCGAGAAGAAGTAACGTCGCAGTTCACCACGGTTTTTCTCCCTTCTTTCGGGCGACGCGCCGACGTAGCACTTACCATCCGAGCGTCGCCCGCAATCGTCTCGCTTTCTCCTCGAAAGAGCGCCGTCGAAATTCGAATCGGTAATTGAGCTTTTACGCCTCCCACGTGTACCACGGGGCATGGTTGCCGAAACCGGAATCGCGGCCGAACTCATCGACCTGCTGTCGGTGTTCGTCATCGCGGCGGGTGTCGGCGTCTTCGTCGCCAAAATCGGCCGGTTTCCATACACGATTGCGCTCCTGCTCGCCGGACTCGCAGTGTCGGTTCTCGGCATCACTATCGACATCGAACTCTCCCACGACCTGATACTGCTCGTGTTCCTCCCGCCGTTGCTGTTCGAGGGCGCGGCGACGACCGACCTCCAGCGGTTTCGGACGAACATCTGGCACGTCCTCGTGTTGGCAGTCGTGGGGTTGATAACCGCGATTCTGCTGTTGGGGGTAGTCGGCCACTTCGCCTTCGGGTTCCCGCTGCTGGTCTCGCTACTGTTCGCGGCGATGATTCTGCCGACCGACCCGGTTTCCGTACTGGCGCTGTTCGAGGAGCTAGGCGCGCCCGAGCGCCTGTCGGTCCTCGTGGAAGGCGAGAGTCTGGTCAACGACGGGGTGGGCGTCGTCATCTTCTCGACGCTGTTCGCGCTGGTGGTCCAGTCCACCGAAGCCGGGACCGACCTCGCGGAACTGGTTACGATGGACACCATCGTCAACGCCTCGACGGACATCGTGGTCGCCAGTTCCGGCGGGGCCGTCGTCGGACTGGTCGCGGGACTCGCGGTGTATCAGGTGATGTACCGACTCGACGAACACACGACCGAAATCGTGCTGACACTGGTGCTGGCCTACGGGAGCTTCCTGCTGGCCGAACACACCCTGAGCGGCGTCGTCGGCGACTACTACTTCAGCGGCGTCATCGCCACGGTGACGGCGGGCCTCCTCATCGGGAATCGGGGCGCGGAGTACGCAATGAGCGCCCAGACCAAGATTTCGGTGTTCAACACGTGGGACACCGCGGCGTTCCTCGTCAACACGCTCATCTTCCTGCTCATCGGCGCGAAGACGCCCATCAACCAGATACTGACTCACGGGCGGCTCATCCTGCTGGCCATCCCGCTGGTCCTGCTCGCGCGCGCCGCGGTGGTCTACCCCATCACGAATCTGGTCAACCGATTCGTGCCGAAGGGCGTTCCCCTCGAATACCAGCACGTGATGGTCTGGGGCGGGCTTCACGCCTCGATTCCCATCGCGCTGGTGTTGGGCCTGCCACCGAACTTCCCGCTCCGCGAGGAGCTACGCGCGATGGTGTTCGGCGTCGCCGCCTTCAGCCTCGTCGTGCAGGGGCTGACGATGGGTAATCTGATGAACGCGCTCGACATCGTGACGCGCTCGGAGGCCGAGGAGCTGTACGAACTCCTCGTCGGCCGCGCCCGAGCGGTGGACGCCGCGCTCGAATCGGCCGCCCAACTCCACGACGCGGGGGAACTCTCGCCGAGCGTCTACGAGGACTTCCGCACCGAGTACGAGCGCGAGAAGGAGGACCTCGCCGAGGCCATCTCGCAACTGCTGGACGACAACCCCGAACTCCGGCGCGAGGAGCTACTGGTCGGCGAGCGCCGCGTCCTGAAACGGGAAAAGAGCGCGCTGATGGACGCGATGCGAACCGGCGCAGTCAGCGACGACGTGGGCCACCGGCTGATGGAGGAGGTGGACCTGAAACTCGACCGCATCGAGTCGGGCGAATCGACCGTGACCGACCGCCCCGAGGAGGGCTACGAGGAGTTCTGGCGCTCGCGCGCTCGGGAGTTCGGACTGGAAGGGCGGCCGGAACCACAAGAGGCGAGCGACGACTGAGCGCGGTTTCGAGGGTCGCGTGTTTCCGGATTCCACTCCGGCGCGCGCTGGCGGACTCCTCGTGGGTCCGCCAACCGCGCGAGGGATGAGTAGCGCAACGAAGTGAGGCTTGCGAGACGCGAAGCGCCTCGCTGATCTGCGAACGTTGTTCGCAGACAACGCAATCGGTTGGAGAGGGTGTGGCTCGCTGTTGCGGTGCGGATGCGGGAGACTCCGTTTTGTCGGCGATAGTCTGCTGTGCTGTCGCGGTCCGCTGTGCGGTCGCGGTGCCGTCCATGGTATCAGGTCAATCAGTCCAGCCGTGAGTCAATCGCACAAAAATCTCTATAGCTATGCGAAAGATATCTATAGAATTTCCAAAATGATAAAAGTATTACTCGAATGCGAGCCCCGAAGTCCTGCCAAAGTTCAAGTACGATACCGAACCAACTCGCCCCGACCGGCGCGCGGAACGCACCTGCCGGTCCGACAACCATGACGCACTGCTACAATTGCGGTCACTCCGGTACGTTCGTACTGCTCGCCCAGTTCGCGCTCGCGGTTCCCGACGCCGAGGAGGCTACGGGAACTCCCGACGCTCGGACCGACGCCTCGGACCTCGAATCCGACGCTATGGACCACTCCGACACCTCGGACTCTCCCGACTCGGACGACTCCACTGCGGACCAGCGACTCCCCTCCTCGGGCGACTGCTCGCTGGCGGTCCAGTGTCCGACCTGCGACAGCACCGATGTCGGCGTCGCGGCCAGCGACCTGCTGGCGCGCTACGGGTCGAGTACCACGTCGTAGCGGTCTTCGACCGTCACGCACTCTTCGTCCGTCGTCCCGCAATCGTCGTTCGTGCATTCGCGGTCGCTCCTCGTCGGTTCGCGGTCGCTCCTCGTCGGTTCGTAGTCGTTCGTCCAGACGACGAGCCGCGCGTCCGCGTCGCGGGCGGCCTCGGCGAGTCGTCGTTCGAGCATCGCGGCGGTGCCCCGGCCCCACCACGCCCGAATCTGGTCGCGCCCGCAGAGCCACGCCGCCCGCGAGTCGTGTTCGCCGAGGAGTCCCGCCGCGCGGTCGGCGGCCGCGCGAGGGTTCCGGCCGTCGAACTCTCTGGCCGTCCGACCCTCGGCGGTCTCGCCCGTCACGAACAGCGGTCCCGGACCGTCGTCCACGCCGACCGCCCTACTGACGCCCGGCGCGACCGCCACGGTCTCCGGCGGCCGAGGAGGGGCGGCGGCTCCTCGGACGAGCGCGGTCCGTGCGCCGGTTTCGTCCAGCCGCATTCGGAGTTGGTCTATCGATTGGGTAGTCATAATTGACTATAAATCTAAAAAATTGGTTAATTTATAATAGTGTCGGTAGTGGATAATCCGTCCGTGAATCGAAACGCGCCGAGTCAGTTTCAGTAGATAGAATTATAAATTCGGACGGGTACGGTTCGGAGTGAATGAGGTTCGACCCACTCGACGACCGCCCCGGAATCCGCATCTTCGACCCGATAGAGACCGTCCGGTTCGAGTTGTACACGCCGGTCGCCGTCGAGTTGGAACCGGTCACGACCGAAGGGTTCTACTTTCCGATAGACGACGCCGTCGAGTTCCGGGCCGCGGCAGTCGAGATACCGAAACTCGTCTCTACCGTCGTTCGGCGTCAGGACGGCCAGATGATAGCCGACGCGACCGCGAGCGAAATCCAGCGATTCGGCGACGGCGACTACCTCATCGAACTCCAGAGTACGCCGATGAAAGTGTATCTCACTGTCTCGGGGTCGATGCGGGTCGTCCCCGGCGACGAGTCGGTGACGGTGAAGTTCGGTGAGGCGCGCTCGGTCAGAGTCGGCGCGCGCTCGTTCCACGAGCAACCGGTCGGGACGGTGACGGTCACCGACGACGTGGCGGACGTGATGGATGCGGTGTCGCTGTTCGGGTCCGCGCTCAAGACGACTTCCTGCGAACGGTCGTTTCCGACGCTCCGTGGCTATCCGCCACGCATCGAGCGCGGCGATTCGTTCGCGGTCTCGGGCGACGTGGCGGTGCCGGACACCGGCGTCGAACTCGTCGTACCGCCAGAACGCGAACAGGTCTATCTGGCGTCGTCGCTGGCGTACTACCTCGGTGCCGAGGTCGTCGCGGGGCGGTCCCCGCGGCTCGTGGCGGGCGACTTCGAGTACTCGCTGGACGGGCCGGGCGGCTACGAGGCCACGGTCAACCGCGTCCTCAAGCAGGTGTTCTTCCTCGACTGCCTGACGCGGACGGAAGGCTACTACCCCGTGGACCTCCACGAGCGCCAGCAGGTCGAACCCTCGGTGGACCTCGATTTCGCGGCGCTGTACGACGCGCCGCTCGCCGCGCAGGTGTCCGAGTACCTCGCGGTCCCGTTCGAGGTACTGGAACCGCATCTCCTCGACTGGCATCTGACGACCGACATCGTGCCGGAGGCCGAGAACGTGGCCGCGCTCCCGCACTTCGCGCACGAACTCTCGCTGTTGCGGACGCCGGACAACCGAGACCTCAAGTCGCCCGAACCGACGATGGAGGAGATAGACGAGTTCACGCGCTCGGCGGTCGCGGCGGGCGATTTCACGCGGAGCGCGACCGACCTCTCCCGGAGTACGGGCGACAGCGACGACTGGGGCGACGACGAGATGTTTCAACTCGAACCGGTCGAGACGGTCGAACACGCGTGGGTCGGCGACGGCTACCCAATCAACGCGAACAAGGTGACGGTAGAGTCCCTTCACCGCGAAGCGACGCGGACACCGCCCGAGGAGTCCGACATCGAGGTCCACGTCGTCTGTAACGACCCGCGGATGGCCGAGGAGAACGTCGTTCGAGAATTTTATGGGAAACGTGACTTCGTGAACTACGACGTGTCGTTCCACCAAAAGTTGACGGTGGCCGAATTTGCGGGCCTCCTCGAATCCTCGGGAGATTTTCTACATTACGTCGGTCACGTAGACGAGGAGGGTTTTCGCTGTCGTGACGGCTATCTCGATGCCGAATCGCTCGATTCGGTGGGCATCGAAGCCTTCGTTTTGAACGCTTGCCAGTCCTACGAGCAGGGTGCAATACTGGTGGAAAAGGGCAGTCGGGGTGGTGTGGTCACGCTCGCGGAGGTCGTTCACTCTGCCGCAACGGTAGTCGGACGAGCGATGGCGAGGTTATTAAACTCCGGATTTACACTTCGGTCGGCGTTGAGTATTGCCAAGAAGGAAGTTGAGGTAGCGATAGAGTACGTGACACTTGGCGCTGGTGGGTTGACGCTGTGTCAAGGAGAAAGCGGAGTTCCGTTGAAATACCAGATTCAACCAGATGGAGACGAGTATCTGGTCAGCCAGTATTCGTATCTGAGTCCCTCCTACCGTCTTGGGTCTCTGACGCGATCCGTTGTTGAAGGTCCAAACCGGTATCTTTCTTCTGGATTGATAGGGACATTTCGGATGACTGCAAGCGAGTTAGAATCGTTCTTAGACGCAGAACTTGTACCAATAGAGGTAGCAGGTAAATTACGCTGGAGCCACGATATTTCTCTCTCGGAAGTTTAGGAGATTATGGTCCCGGTGTTGAACTTGCTCCATTCCCCGCAACGCTTCCGGCCTGCGCCAAGACCATGCCAGCAGTAAAGAGGTAGCCAATGAGCCGCGGATGCTGTTCGAGTTGTGCGAGTATCCTTTGATTCGACATGCAAGTATAGTATCGAGTCGTTGTAAAGTATATTTTTCTAAATTGTTCTAACTATGAAATATAGTATGAAAGGCCGGAGGGGCGGGGAATGTTGAATTTGAGAGGCGTTTACAGTTATATTAGCTAATTTCCCGGAATTACCGCTATCTGTCTTTCGTCCAGTTTCGGTGGTCAGGCGATTCGTTATTCGTCGGAGAGTATTATCTATCTGACTCTAAATTCCGGAAATTTTATTATAGTCAACTACGACAAAATGAATACATGACCAGCGAACTTCGCTTTCGCGGGAGTGGAGCGAACCCGCGGTTCTCGAAGTGGCTCGCCAATCTCAAGCAGACGGGGAGCAACATCCTCCTCACGGGCGAGGTCCCCGACGCGGTGTCCGCGCGCGCCTCCCGGTATCTCTTCGGGAGCGCCGACCGCCGGTTTCGAGTCCTCGCGCTGACCGACCAGACGATTCGGAACGCCGACACGCGTCTCCCCACCGACACGTCCCGAGACGCCCCCGAGACGTGGGTCATCGACCAGCGCAGCGGCGAGCGGTCGGTCCCGGCCACCGCGCGAGGGTTCATGCCCGACTCGGATACGCTTCAGACCGACGACGCCCAGCAACTCTGCGACGAGGTGCAGGCCGCCATCAGCTTCTACGCCGAGGAGACAGACGGTCTCGACCCGGCCGAGCTTCGCGTCGGCGTCGATTCGCTGTTCCCGCTCGTCCGGGAGGACCGCGCGACGACCGAGCGGGTCCTGCGGACGCTCTGTGCGACGGTTCGGGGCGTGCAGGGGATGGCTCACTATCACCTTCGGGTGCCCGACGACGACGACCTCGTGACCGAACTCGGGGACCTGTTCGACGCGCGCGTCGAACTTCGGAAGCGTCCGCGGCGCAACCCCGAGCAACGCTGGCACGCCCTCGACATCGACGCCGTGACGCCGTGGATGGAACTGTAGACCGGCGACCTCGCTCCACTCCCACACACTGGTCTCTCGTTCTACTCCCGCACGCCGTTTTCTCGCCCTCCTCGTCTTCTCGACCGCTCTACTCCACGAACTGCTCGACGTTACCCTCCAGCAGGCTCCCCGAGTTCTCCAGTTGCGACTGGAGCGCGTAGTGCAGTCGCCTCGCCCGCGCCGCCTGCTCGGTGTCAGCGAGCGTGTACCGGGGCGACGACCGACCGGTCTCCTCGGCGTCGCGTCGCTCCATCACGCCGAACTCCAAGAGAACGGACTTGTGGTCGCGGTGGAACCCCGACTGTGATACGTCCGAGAGGTCACAGAGTCGTGCGGCTGTCAGATGGTCGTCGCGACGCTCTACGAGTACGGCCACGAGTTTCGCCCGTACCTGTGAGCCGAGGACCTGTGACAGCGCCGGAACGAACTCCCTCGCCATGTCTGCGACTACGACTGACTGGCCTAAATATCTGGGTGAAATTATTCACCTTTCCATCCCCGAATAGTATATTTTCCGATAAGTATTTCCAAGAAATCGTTTTACACTCGTACGACGATGGAGAACCGTAGCAACCGACCGCGACTCGCGAGACGACCCTCCCAACCACTCGACCAACGATGACAGCGAACGATTCCGACACCGACCATCGCTCCGACACGAAAACGCCCCTTCTCCTCGACGGGGTAACGCCCGACGAGTTGACGAGTGGATTCCTCAGCGAAATCCACCACGCCGCCGAGAGCGAGGGACTGTCCGTAGAGAACATCTCGGTCGAGACGCGGTGAGCGCGTCGCGCTTCGGCCACCTCTGCCCCTTTCGTCGATATAGTCGAAATAGCTCGAAGTACATAAGAGAGTCGCTATAAGAAAAGTAGCGTTATGGGCGACGATTCGGCGAAGATACTCGGAACGACGACAGTGACCCGGCGATGGCGCATCAGTCTCATCAAAGCGGCCCGCGAGGAGTTGGAGCAAACCGGCCCCGAAATCGAGGAGGGAGACCGATTGGTCTACAAGGTCTCGGACGGAAAAATCGTCATCGAATTGGCGTGAAAACCGAAAAATAGTAGTCTAAAGAACCTTTTTAGGCAAGATAGTCGAAATAGCTAAGAGTCCATAACAACAGCGATACCCAAGACGCCGGTAGATGAGTTCAGAAGAATCCGACGAAAAGATACTCGGAACGACGACAGTGACCCAGCGATGGCGAATCAGTCTCATCAAAGCAGTCCGCGAGGAGTTCGCCGAGGACGGTCTCGACGTGGAAGAGGGCGACCGCCTCGTCTACAAACTCCGCGACGGACAGATCGTCGTCGAACCGGCCTGACCGCGCGGCGACGACGAAACTGAGCAGACGTTTACTCGCAGTCGAGTACCGTTCGTCCGTCCGGAAGACAAAGCATTACGTACCGGGCGGACGACCGTTCGGGTATGACGCTTCGGAAGCCGCCGCTGCGCGACGTACACGACGCCGCGGGTGCGACGTTCACGGAGTTCGGCGGGTGGGACATGCCCGTCGAGTTCGACTCCATCAAGGCCGAACACCGCGCGGTCCGCGACGAGGCGGGCATCTTCGACGTGTCCCACATGGGCCAGATAGCGGTGTCCGGTCCCGACGCCGAGGGCCTGATGCAACGGCTCACGTCCAACGACGTGAGCCAACTCGGCCGCGGGGACTCGCACTACTCGATGATTCTCGACGAGGAGGGCACCATCTTGGACGACACCGTCGTCTACCGACTCCCCGAGGACGACGACGCCGAGTACCTCTTCGTCCCCAACGCGGGCCACGACGAGCAGATGCACCGGCGGTGGACCGACCACCGCGACGAGTGGGGTCTCGACGCCACCGTCGAGAACGTCACCGACGAGTACGCGATGTACGCGGTGCAGGGACCCGACGCCCCGAACCTCGTCTCGGACGCGGCGGACGACTCGGTCATCGACCTCTCGAAGTTCGAGGGGCGATACGCCGAGTTCGCCGGAGCAGACTGCTGGACCGCGCGCACGGGCTACACCGGCGAGGACGGCTTCGAGCTTATCGTCCCCGTCGAGTCCGCCGAAGCCGTCTGGGACCTGCTGGACTGCCAGCCCTGCGGACTGGGGTCGCGCGACACCCTCCGCATGGAGATGGGCTTTCTCCTCTCCGGGCAGGACTTCGACGCCGACGAGAACCCCCGCAACCCCTACGAGGCGGGCGTCGGGTGGACGGTCAAACTCGACACCGAGTTCGTCGGCCGGGACGCGCTCGAACAGGCCAGCGAGGAGGGCACCGACGACGAGTTCGTCGGCATCAAGCTCGTGGACCGGGGCGTCCCGCGCCACGGCTACGACGTGACCGACACCGACGACCACGTTATCGGCGAGGTCACAAGCGGGACGATGAGTCCGACGCTGGGCGAACCCATCGCGCTGGGCTACGTGCCCAGCGACTTCGCGGACCCCGGCACGGTGGTCCGCGTGGTGGTCCGCGGTCAATCGAAAAAGGCAAAGATAGCGAACACGCCGTTCTTGAACGACTAACAATGAGTTTCGAAGTTCCCGACGACCGGAAGTATCTGGAATCGCACGAGTGGGTAGACGACGCCGCCGACACCGCACGCATCGGCATCTCGGACTTCGCGCAGGACGAACTCGGCGACGTGGTGTTCGTGGAGTTGCCCGACGAGGGCGACGACCTCGCGCAGAACGACGAGTTCGGCGTGGTGGAGTCCATCAAGGCGGTCTCGGACCTCTACTCGCCCGTCAACGGCACCGTCACCGCGGTCAACGACGCGCTGGCCGACCAGCCGGAACTCGTCAACGAGGACCCCTTCGGCGAGGGCTGGATGCTGGAGGTCGAGTTGGCCGACGACAGCGGCTTGGACGACCTACTGAGCGCCGACGAGTACCGCGAGCAAATCGAGTAACTCCTCGAAGAGTCCGCCTTCTTTCGTTCGGAACCCCAAGGCCGACAGCGACGGCAGTCGAGTTGTCTGACGCGCTTCTCTGAAAGGTAACCGGACAACGTGACCGAATACCCCTATCTTAAAACGGTACACTCCCTAGGCCCGACTACATGAGCGGACGACACGAGTCTGGGGACCGGGGAAGCCCGTACGCGCCTCACACCGCCGAGGAGACCGCCGCGATGCTCGACGCTGTGGGCGCGGACGACGTGAGTGAACTGTTCGACATACCCGACGAGGTCGCCTTCGACGGGGAGTTCGGCATCGAGGAGCGCACCGAGCGCGAGGCCGAGCGCCACGTCCGGGGCCTGCTCTCGCGCAACGACGACCTGACCGAGTTCCTCGGGCGGGGCCACTACGACCACTACGTGCCCTCGCTGGTGGACCACCTCTCGCTCCGGTCGGAGTTCCTGACCTCCTACACCCAGTACCAACCCGAAATCACGCAGGGGTTCCTGCAAGCCCTCTTCGAGTACCAGTCGATGCTGGTGGAGTTGACCGGCCTCGGCATCGTCAACGCCTCGATGTACGACCACGCGACCGCGCTGGCGGAGGCCGCCTTGCTGGCGGCGCGCGTCCGCTCGACCGACGGCGACCGCGTGCTGGTTCCCGACTACCTCCTCGCGAGTCGCCGTGACGTACTGGAGAACTACACCGACGGCGCGGGCCTCACCGTCGAGACGTTCGCCACCGACGACGGGAACGTCGATACGGACGCGCTCGCCGAGGCAATCGACGACGACGCCGTGATGGTGTACGCCGAGAACCCGACCACGCGGGGCACCGTCGAGGAGAACCTCACCGAAATCGGCGACCTCGCGGACGACCACGACGCGCTGTTCTGTCTCGGCTCGGACCCCGTGGCGCTCTCGATTCTACAGGAACCCGCCGCAGTCGGTGCCGACGTGGTGGTCGGCGACGCCGCGACGCTCGGCCTGCCCACGGCCTACGGGATGGGCCTCGGACTGTTCGCCTGCCGAGGCGATTTCGTCCGGCAAGTACCGGGCCGCCTCGTCGGCGCGAGCGAGGACGCCGCCGACAACCGCACCTACACGCTGACGCTCCAGACGCGCGAACAGCACATCCGCAAGGAGCGAGCGACGAGCAACATCTGCACGAATCAGGCGTGGGTCGCGCTCCGGACCGCCATCCACGCGGCCTACCTCGGTCCTGACGGCCTCGTGGACCTCGCTAACGACTGCGTGCGACTCGCCGACGACCTCGCCGACCGACTGGACGACGTGACCGGCCTGCAGGCACCGGTCCACGACCGCCACCACTTCCGGGAGTTCGTCGCCCACACCGACCAACCCGCGAAGGCGGTCACGGAGGACTTGGAAGCCGAGGAGTTCGCGGTCCACGCGGTCGGCGAACACGAAGTGCAGGTGTGTATCACCGACAGCAACCAACACGCCGCGGACCAACTCGTCGCGGCGTTCGAGGAGGTGGCCTAACATGAGCTACGACCAAGCGCGCTGGACCGACGGGAAGACCAAAGAGGGCGAGGACGCCGAGGGACAGTACGAACCGCTCCTCGCCGAGAAGAACAGCGAGGAGGTCGAGGTCGAGTCCCCGCTCCCCGACGAGTTGACCCGCGACAGCGTGGAACTCCCCGACCTCGAAGAGCCACAACTCGCGCGCCACTACACGCGACTCTCCCAGATGAACTACGGCGTCGAGTCCGGGCCGTACCCCCTCGGAAGCTGTACGATGAAGTACAACCCGAAGTTCACCGAGGACGTGGCCGCGCTCCCGAGCGCCGGAGTCCACCACGACCGCTCGGACCGGAGTTTGCAGGGGACGCTCGGCCTGATGGACGGACTACAGGACTACCTCGCGGACATCGGCGGGATGGACGCCGTGAGCCTCCAGCCCCCCGCTGGCGCGGCGGGCGAGTTCACCGGCATTCTGGTCGCCAAGGCGTTCCACGAACACAACGGCGAGGGCGACCAGCGCGACGAGATTATCGTCCCCGACAGCGCCCACGGCACCAACTTCGCCAGCGCCGCGCTCGCGGGCTACGAAGTCGTGGAACTGCCCTCCGGCGAGGACGGCCGCGTGGACTTGGAGGCGCTGGAAGCCGCCGCGAGCGAGCGAACCGCGCTGTTCATGCTCACGAACCCCAACACGCTGGGCCTGTTCGAGCGCGACATCGAGGAGATAGCCGAGACCATCCACGACGCGGGCGGTCTGCTCTACTACGACGGCGCGAACCTCAACGCCCTGCTGGGGCAGGCCCGGCCGGGAGACATGGGCTTCGACATCATGCACTACAACGTCCACAAGACGTTCGCCACGCCCCACGGCGGCGGCGGACCCGGCGCTGGCCCGGTCGGCGTCGTCTCGGACCTCGCGGAGTTCCTGCCTGCGCCCCGCGTGCGGGAGACCGAGTCAGGAGAAGCTAAATTCGAACGCTTCGACCCCGAGAACACGGTCGGCAAGGTCCACGGCTTCGAGGGCAACTGGCTGGTGCTGGTGAAAGCCTACGCCTACATCGCGCGCCTCGGCGACGCCGGTCTCTCGGACGCCGCCGAGAAGGCGGTGCTGAACGCCAACTACCTCGCCAGTCAGGTGGACTACGAGGTCCCCTTCGAGCCGTTCCACCACGAGTTCGTCGCGTCGGCGGGCGACCAAGACGCCGCGGACGTGGCAAAGCGCATGCTCGACTACGGCGTCCACCCGCCGACGACCAAGTGGCCCGAAATCGTCTCGGAGGCGCTGATGACCGAGCCGACCGAAATCGAGGGCAGGGACACCTTGGACCAACTCGCCGACGCGTTCAACCGAGTCGCCGCGGAGGACGACGAGACGCTGGCGGACGCGCCCAACCGGACCACCGCCCGGCGCATCGACCAGACCAGCGCCGCGCGGAACCTCCGGCTCTCGTGGCAGTCGCTCGACGGCGACGGAGAGTAGTCAGTCGAGGAGAGAACGCGGAGGGCTTCAGAGGACCGACCCGAGTTCGGCTTTCACGTCTTCGGGTTCGAAAGGCTTGGTGACGTAGCCGTCCGCTCCGGCCTTCACCGCCTGTTTCATCTTGCTCTGCTGGTCCACGCTCGTCACCATCACGACGACCGGCGGGTCGTCGCTGTCCTTTATTTGAGAGGTCGCTTCAACGCCGTCCATCTCGGGCATCATGATGTCCATCGTGACCGCCTCGGGGCGGTGGGTCTCGTACTCTTCGACGGCCTCGACGCCGTTGGCGGCCTCCGCGACGACCTCGAAGTCGTCCTCGACCGCTTGGCGGACCATCGTGCGCTGGAAGTCGCTGTCGTCTACGATTAGCAAGGTGGGTGCCATTCGTTACTTGTCGTTCGTTGGAGAGTGGCAACTAAATAAAACCCAAGGAAGGTCGCGGTTCGGCGGGCGGTCGCCGACACCTCGACGGTGACGAACCGGTGCGGCGTCCGCCCAGTCCAGTACCCACCCTGCCCAGCGCCCGACCTTCCGGAACGCTTTTTCCCGGCGCGGGCGGCCTACCGGCATGCGCGAACTCGCCCTCGACGACCTGCCGACTCACACGCCGTGGCCCGCCCGACTCGTCGGCCCCGCGGACGACCCCGACGACGCTGGCTTCGGTGGGACCGGCGTGTCGGCCTACGACGAGGTGTACGCGAACCTCCTCGGACTGGCCGAGGAGAACCCCGAGATGGACTTCCGGGACCTCCAGCGGTCGGCGAACCACTACGCCGAGGAGAGTCCCGTCCCAATCTCGCGGGCGGAGGAACTCTATCTGGTGGACGTAGACGAGAAACAGGAGCTACAGGACGAGGCGATGGTGGCCTCGCTCGCCGGGGCGCTCTCTGGCGGCGAGACGGTGGTCGCGCTCGGGTGTGGCTGGGGGTACGAACTGGGACTCCTCGCGGAGGCCTACCCCGACTGCGAGTTCGTCGGCGGTGAGCCTGCCGAGAACGGCGTCGCGCTCGGCCGGGAACTGTTCGGCGACCGCGACCGCATCCGCATCGAGGAGTTCGACTTCCGCGACGAGACGTGGGACCTGTTGGAGGACGTTCTCGCGGAGAGTGACCCCGACGAAGGCGAGAACGAAGTGGTGCTGTTCACGCAGGGGTCGCTGACCGCGCTCCCGAGCGTGGCCGACATCGTGACCGAGACGCTGGCGGGGTACGCCGACCGCGTGCGCGAGGGCGTCCACCTCGAACACGTCTACGAACTGCACTCCGACGAGTCGCTTCTGGGACTGCTCCGGCGGGCGTACACCGAGCGCCGGGAGTACAACGACGACCTGCTGACCTCGTTGCGGGGATGTGGGGCGGTCGAGGTGACGAGCGCGACCTACGACGTGGTGGGCGGGAATCCGCTCCATCCCCTCTCGGAAATTCGGTGGGAGTGAGTTCGGGGTAGTGTCGGTCGGGTTGGTGTGGCGGAGTCGATTCTGTTCGTCGGAGAATGGGGAGGGGTCGATTTAGTTCGGCGGAGAAAGAAGGGACGAGGCTAGTTTCGAGACGACGAAAGGCGAGCAGAAGCTAGCTACTGCCGACTCCAAGGAGTCACCGCAACCGCACCGCACAGCACCGCGGTCACGAGCCACACCCTCCCCAACCGATTGCGGTCCTCGGCCACCGGCCTGCGGTCCTCATCCCTCGCGCGGATGGGCGCGGCGCACGAACGCCGCGCCGCACGCGCCGGTCGTGGGTGAGGAGAGTCGCGTGAGAAGTCGATTAGAGTCGAGTGGGCAGTCGTCCGATGAAATGATGGCAGAGAAGCCCGAAGTGCTGTCCTATTCGAGGAAGTTCGGCTCGATGGCCTTGCTCTCGACCTCTTCTCGGAGGTGGTCGCGGAACGCCTCGACTTCCACGTCGTCGCGCTCGCGCTCCTCTCGGTCGCGCACCGAGATGGTTCCGGCGTCCTCCTCGTTGTCGCCGACGACGAGCATGTAGGGCACGTTGTCGTCGTGGGCCTGCTGAATCTTTTTGCCGACCGTCCACGACCGGTCCTCGATTTCGACGCGGAAGTCGCCGAGATACCGGTTCTGGAGCTGTTTGGCGTAGCCGATGTTGTCGTCGCTGACCGGCAGGATGCGGACCTGCTCGGGCGCGAGCCACGTCGGGAAGTTACCCTTGAAGTGTTCGATGATGATGCCCATGAACCGCTCGAAGGTCCCCAAGAGCGCGCGGTGGACCATCACCGGCCGATGTTCGTCGTTGTCCTCGCCGGTGTAGCTCAGGTCCAGTCGCTCGGGGATGTTGAAGTCGAGTTGGACCGTGCCGATGGTCCACTCGCGACCGATGGCGTCCACGGCGTTGATGCCGATTTTCGGCCCGTAGAAGGCGGCCTCGCCCTCCTCTACGTCGTAGTCGAGACCTTCCGACGAGAGGGCGTCTTTCAGCGCGTCGGTCGCCTCGTTCCAGATTTCGTCGCTCCCCACCGCGTCGTCGCCCTTCGTCTCCAGTTTGTACTGCACGTCGAGGTCGAAGTGACCGTAGATTTCGTCGATTACGTCGAGGACCGACAGAATCTCGCCGCGAATCTGGTCCTTTCGGATGAAGGCGTGGCCGTCGTCCTGCGTGAACCCGCGGACTCGCAGGAGTCCGGATAGTTCGCCCGACTGCTCGTTGCGGTAGCAGGTCCCGAACTCCGAGAACCGGACCGGCAGGTCACGGTAGGAGTACTGGTGGTCGTCGAAGATGGAGGCGTGGTTCGCGCAGTTCATCGGCTTCAGGCCGTACTCGGTGTCGTCCTGCTCCCACGCGAACATCTCGCCCGCTTCCTTGAACGTGTCGTAGTGGCCCGTCGGCTTCCAGAGTTCGGCCTTGTTCAACTCGGGCGTCCAGACCTCGTCGTATCCCAACTCGTCGTTCTTCGACCGGATGTAGTCCTCCAACTCGCGCCGGATGGTCATCCCGTTGGGGTGGTAGTGGGCGCACCCCGGCGAGTGGTCGGGGATGTTGAACAGGTCCATCTCGCGGCCGATCTTGCGGTGGTCGCGCTCCTCGGCCTCTTCGCGGCGCTCGATGAACTCCTCCAGTTCCGCCTCGCTCTCGAAGGCCGTGCCGTAGACGCGGGTCAGCATCTCGTTGTCCTCGTCGCCGCGCCAGTACGCACCCGAAATCGAGAGGAGGGCGAACCCGCCGATTTCGCCGGTCGATTCGACGTGGGGACCCTTACACAGGTCCTCGAACTCGCCCTGCTCGTAGAAGGAGATGGACTCCTCGTCGGCGGCCTCGTCGTCCAGAATCTCGCGCTTGAACCGGTTGTCCTCGTAGACCTCGAAGGCCTCGTCGCGCGACCGCTCGAAGCGCTCGATTTCGAGGTCCTCCTCGATGATGTCGTACGCTTCCGCCTCTATCTCTTCGAGGTCCTCCTCTTCGAGTTCGACGCCGTAGATGTCGTAGTAGAAACCGTCGTCGGTCCACGGCCCGATGGTCAGGCGGGCCTCGGGGTAGAGACGCTGGAGGGCTTGCGCGAAGACGTGGGCGGCCGAGTGGCGAAGCACGTCGAGGTACTCATCGCTAGAGGGCGTGACGATTTCCAACTTCGCACCGTCGGGCAACTCGCTCGCCTTGTCCACGAGGTCGCCGTTCACGACCCCCGCGACGGTGTCGCGGCCGAGACCGGGGCCGATTTCGAACGCGGCGTCTTCGACCGTGGCTCCCTCCTCCAGTTCGAGTTCCGAACCGTCCGGAAGGACGACCGTAATCTGGCTCATGTGTTGGTTACGGTTCCGGCGAACTGATAACCCTTTCTACACGCGAGTTGGCATCGCCGCCTCGCGCTCAGGTCGTCTCGCGACGCAACCTCGGAGCGAGTCGGCGGTCACTCGTCGTCACCTCGCATCGGTCGCGCAATCCCGGCCGCCGTCTCGACGGTTCGGTCCGCCAGCGAGACGACCGGTCGCTCCTCGGTCCCACCGTGACGGTCCGGGTCGGGGAGGCCGACGACGAGGCCCGCCGCCGCGAACGACAGTAGTCCCGCGAGCGCGACGACTGCATAGACGCTCGACGCGCAAGGAGACCGAGCAGGACGCCGACGAGAAGCTATCCACCCACATCGCCCGCGGCGAGTGCGCTGTTCGGAAACCCGACCGTTCGGCCGCGGTGGGTCCGCCCGCCGAGTACACTGACTGCAGAGAGCAAGGGCGGGGCCGACGAACACTGCGAGCGCGGTCGCTAGCATTCTGCCAGCCACGGCGCGGGTCGCTCCGGCCGCGCCGACCGCGAGCTTCGTCGTTCGGTCCAGCCCACCGTTCACGGGGCTATCGACCACCTCCGAAAGCAAAAGCGCGTTCGCGCTCCCGGAGCGTTCAGAGAGACGTTTAGTATATCTGAATATGGTTTATTTGTTCTGCTTCGGTCGTGGAAAGGGCCTGAAAGTCGGTTCGACGAAGCGAAGACCGACTCTCACGAGCAGAAGCGACGTGGAGGCACGAGCGACGTGGCGCAACGAGTCGCGCGCCCGAGGAGAACCGTCGGTAGAGCCGCGGTCGAGCGATCGGCCGCTCGGGAGATGGCACGGACCGTAGGGTAGCGAAGCGAAAGGGCAGAAACGAGCGACGCGACTGGTCGGACCGAGCAGTGGGACCCCAACAGCGAACGGCAGAAAGACCGTCGTCAGGCTTGGGCCGAGTCGATGTCGCCGTCGATGCGAACGAACCGGAAGTCACACTCCGGACAGCCCCACTTGGTCTTCTCGCCGAGGTGGAGTGTCGTACTCGCGGTGCGGTAGAACGTCCGCTCGGTCCCGCACTGGGGACAGTCGTGGTCGAGTTCCTGAGCCATGTTCGAACGTGAAAGCGCGTCGCATTTGAGGATACTGGTTTAGTCCACGTGCGAAGTCGTCGGCGTCGGACCGACTGCGCATCCTCGCGAACTGCGACTCATCGAAGTCGCTCCGTGTCGGGGTCGTCGGCGACTATCGGCAAGAAATAAATCAAATAACGATATATCGAATTTGCGTTCGAGTGTGAGAAACGGGTCGGCGGGAGAGGAGTCGAACTCTCGTCGTTCTCCGGGGCCGAACCGGTGGCTCCTCGGACGGTAGCTACTTGCGAGACGAGACCGAATCGGTAGACATGTCCGTAACCTTGTACGCGCTCGACGGCTGTCCGTACTGCGAGAAGGTCCACGACGCGCTCGCCGACAACGGCGTCGAGTACGAGACCGAGTGGGTCGAGGCACTGCACTCCGAGCGAGACGAGGTCAAGCGTATCAGCGGCCAGCGCGGCGTTCCGGTCCTCGTGGACGACGAGCGGGGCGTCACGATGGCCGAGAGCGACAAAATCGTGGAGTACGTCGAGCGGTCGTTGGCCTGACGAGAGACGCGACCACCGGGTGGCGCACCGCTCGTTCGGGGCGGGAGTTAAGTGCGGTCCGTCGCTACTGCACGGTATGAAAATCTACACCGGTCGCGGTGACGAGGGCCAGACCGACCTCCGGGACATGTCGCGGGTCTCGAAGGCCAGTCCCCGCATCGAAGCCTACGGCACGGTAGACGAGGTCAACGCGCTCGTCGGGCGTGTCCGACCGACCGGCCACGACGACGTGGACGGCCACCTCCGCGAGATTCAAAACCACCTCCACGTCGTGCAGGCCGACTTCGCCAACCCGGACCCCGACGACGAGGACCCGGCCGTCCGGGAAGAACACGTCGAAAAATTAGAGGAGTGGATGGACGACTACGACGAGGAACTCGAACCCCTCCAGTCGTTTATTTTGCCGGGCGGCGGCGACTCGGGTGCGCGACTCCACCACGCCCGGACGGTCTGTCGGCGCGCCGAGCGCCGCGCGGTCGCGCTTGAAGCCGACGAAGACATCAACGACACTGCGGTCACGTATCTCAATCGGCTCTCGGACGCGCTGTTCGTGTTCGGCCGCGTGGTCAACCAGCGCGAGGACGAACCCGAGGAGTCCCCGACGTACTGACTCCGAGAGATGCCGACGTACTGACTTCGAGAGTCGCCGACGTATGATTCCGAGCGAGGTGGCTCCGGTTCGCGGCGACGGGCCTCTCTAGACCGATACGTTCATTCTCCCTCGGTCGCAT